>NZ_JAMYRZ010000069.1:0-22289 GCF_040321675.1 Mesorhizobium sp. M0296 | reverse complement strand
GGACGGCTCCCTTGTTTGAGATCTCAACGAACTCATTCTGGCACATCCGATGCCGTCGGGCGCCGTCCACCCCATCATGCCGTGATGGTCGCCTAAGAATGCAGCGATGCAGAACGAGTGCCGGTGCCCCCTCTGCTCTGCCGGACATTCGTCGCTCGGAAAGCCAAGCAATGGCTTCCGCTCCTCGCTCCCATCCACGAGATTGGCAGCGCCCTTTCACGACGTCGAAGATTGGCGAAGCCGGTCTCTCTGGGGGAAATGCCCGGCAGGGCGCTGTCCCGCCGGCGTTTCGCACCTTCTGCACTGCCGCGCTGCTCGGAAGGCACGGCATGGATCCTAGGGTCTCCGCGACGTCGCTTCGCTCCTGCTCCGCCCTAGGATGACGACGAGAGGATTGCCCCTCGTCATTCCTTCACTGGCTCATTGAGCATGGCTTCAATGTTGTAGCCATCGGGATCAAGTACAAAACAGGCATAGTAATTCTCTGCATATTCCGGACGCGGGCCGGGTACACCATTGTCTGCGCCACCTGCGTCGAGGGCAGCTCGATAGAACGCGTCAACCGCTGCCCTGCCATTTACCCGGAAAGCGACGTGCACACGGGTCAGCGGTGGTTTGCTGTCCGAATGTTGAATCTCGAACAAGCTGCCGCTGCCGACATCAAAAGCCCAAAACACCCCCTGCTTACCAAAGGAAAGGCGATATCCCAAAGGTCCAAAAGCTCTTTCGTAGAAGAGTTTGCACTTCTGCAGATCGCTCACTGCAACCGTTATGTGATCAATCATTCCGCACCATCGCGGGACTCTGACACTCGAAGCGGGACGCCGCAACCCTGCAGCACCACAGCCCGGCTCTATGCCTCGACATATTCCGCCAGGCTGACAGCTTTGGGCACATCCAGCCCATCGGCCCGCAGGCCTTCGATATGAAGGCGTATTGCGTCACGAATTTCGGTTTCCACTTCAGGCACCGTCGCACCGGTGGCGATGCAGCCGGGCAGATCCGGCACATAGCGGAAAAATTGTTTCCGGCTTTTTCAATCACCACCGCGTATCGCATGTCATCACTCCTTCAGACCGGACTGCTTGAGGATACTGTTCAGGGTTCCTGGAGCAACCTCTTCAGACGGCTTGCCGGCCACCGTGACGCGGCCGGCTTTGATTTCATGATTATGTTGGCGATGACTGCCTTTGGTTGCAATCGGTGGCGGCGCACCTCCTCAAAGGTTTATCTCGACCGCAAATGGTCCTCGCAATAGTCCGACCCCAGCCTGTCGCAAGGTGAGGGGCCGCATCGACCTCAACGTCTTCCACGGCGACGAGAACGCCTGGCGGGCTTGAGCTGGCGGAGGATAGGAATTGGTCGACGCAGAGTAGGGTGAGGAGCGGTCTTCCCTTCTCCCCTTGTGGGAAAGGTGGATCGGCGCGCAGCGCTGCGATGGTTGAGGGTTGTTGGACGGAATGCCGAGGGTGCCAAGCTGGAACACCCTTCATCCGGCCTCGCTTCGCTCTATTGCTTCAGTTTCGCCACCCTTGTCAGGTTTCGGGGTTTTGGCTTCATTTTTTTGAGTTGCAACCTCAGCAACTCGCGCGAAACGTCGTTGACGTTTGTCTCGAGCTACGTACCATTCTTCGAAAAGGCTCTCTATCAACTCAATCAAGGCTTGTGCCTCGTTTGGGTCGACATCGACAATCACGTCGATGTCTTTCTCCATGTGCGCGCCGATATTGCCAATCTTACGCAACCCGTCGATTGCATCGATGCTATCAATTGAAACACCTTGTGGGGCCGTCCCACCCGTCGCAGAATCCCGTAGTGTATTTATTTCATCTACAAGACGGCTTTTGGCTATGCCGCAAAAATCTCTAATCATACCTTGTAAGCAGCGTCTCGCTAGCGTTGCTGATGCTTTTGGACTAAGGTCTCTGATGCGACAGGCTTCCTCGTAGTCTGTTACTATTGGCCTAGGAATGTATTTTGGCTGCGGCTTCGCCTGACTTTCAGGGCGAAGCTGATGGATTGAAATGGGGTCTCTAAACGCATAGCTGCCTCCGCTTGCCGGCGCCGAATATCGGCCAACTGTGGCTGTTATTTGAACCTGATCACATTCCTGGTTCGCACAGCCTATTGCGGATATTTGCACCGCCAAGGAAGGGTAGTTTTTGCTTTCAACGGAGACATCTGCTCTGTCTACAGAGTATTTATTGTCAGTGACCGTTTGGACGTGCCCGCAATAAGGGCACGTCCAACTAAACACGCTAGCCATACCTCAGCTGCACCCGCTCGTAGCCCCACACGTATCGCACTTCTCACAAGTGCCGTTCCGCACCATCGTGAAGTTATGGCATTCCGAGCATTCGTTGCCGGTGTAGCCCTGCATCAATGATTGCTGGCGCCGGTTGGCGGCGAGCGCTTTGGCTTCGGCTGCTTCTTTCGCGGCCTCGTCGGTGAACAGCTCCGTCGGGTCGGAGGCTTCCGCGTAGACGATGTCCTCGACCAGTTCCCTGGCGCGCTCCTCGTAGTCGCGCTTGTAGGCGATGGCTTCGTCGCTGGCCGGCTTCAGCGTCAGCACGTTGGAGCCGGAGAAGGCGGTCGGGGCGGTACGGGCTGGAGTTCCGGAGCCGGAACCCGCAAAGCCTTTCGGCTCGGCGCCCGACACCAGCTTGACCGGCGAGGCGCCGCGGGTCAGGCCCTTGGAGAAGGGCGTTGCCTTGCCTTCGTTGATGCCGCGCCCGAGCGCAGTCTTGTCGAAGTCCGACTGGTCGACATGGGCGAGGTCGTGGCGGCCGAGATAGGAGACGGCGAGTTCGCGGAAGACATAGTCGAGGATCGACGTGGCGTTCTTGATCGCGTCATTGCCCTGCACCATGCCAGCCGGCTCGAATTTGGTGAAGGTGAAGGCCTCGACGAATTCCTCGAGCGGCACGCCATATTGCAGGCCGAGCGAGATGGCGATGGCGAAGTTGTTCATCATCGCCCGGAAGGCCGCACCTTCCTTGTGCATGTCGATGAAGATCTCGCCGATACGACCGTCATCAAACTCGCCAGTGCGCAGATAGACCTTGTGGCCGCCGACGACCGCCTTCTGGGTATAGCCCTTGCGGCGGTTCGGCAGCTTCTCGCGGTCACGGTAGAGACGCTCGACGACGCGCTCGACGATCTTCTCGGTCACCTGAACGGCGCGCTGTGCGGCCGGCGCCGCGATCAGCTGCTCGATGGCTTCGTCCTCGTCGTCTTCGACGTCGGCGAGCAGCGAGGCATTGAGCGGCTGCGACAGCTTCGAGCCGTCGCGATAGAGCGCGTTAGCCTTCAGCGCCAGCTTCCACGACAGCATGTAGGCGCCTTTGGCGTCTTCCACCGTCGCGTCGTTCGGCATGTTGATGGTCTTGGAAATGGCGCCGGAGATGAAGGGCTGCGCCGCCGCCATCATCATGATGTGGCTGTTGATCGACAGCGAACGCTTGCCGATCTTGCCGCACGGGCTGGCGCAGTCGAACACCGGCAGGTGTTCGGCCTTCAGGAACGGCGCGCCTTCCAGCGTCATCGCCCCGCAGACATGGATGTTGGCGGCCTCGATATCTTTCTTCGAAAAACCAAGCGCCGGCAGCATCTCGAATGAGAAATCGTTGAGCTGCTCGTCGGTGAAGCCGAACGTCTCCTTCACCCAGTCAGAGCCCAGCGTCCACTGGTTGAAGACGAACTTGATATCGAAGGCCGACTTCAATGCCGCATTGAGCGCGGCGATCTTTTCGTCGGTAAAGCCTTTTGCCTTGAGCGAGCCAGGATTGATGCCCGGCGCCTGGTTGAGATTGCCGTGGCCGACCGCATAGGCCTCGATCTCGGCGATCTGGCTCTCGGAATAGCCGAGCGTGCGCAGCGCTTCGGGCACCGCGCGGTTGATGATCTTGAAATAGCCGCCGCCGGCCAGCTTCTTGAATTTCACCAGCGCGAAGTCGGGCTCGATGCCGGTGGTGTCGCAATCCATCACCAGGCCGATCGTGCCGGTCGGTGCGATCACCGTTGCCTGCGCGTTGCGGTAGCCATGCTCCTCGCCGAGCTCGATGGCGCGGTCCCAGGCGGCCTTGGCATGGTCGGCAAGTTCCTGCTGCTTGAGATCGGAGGCGACCAGCGGCACCGGGTTGACGGCAAGCTTCTCATAGCCGTCTCTTTCGCCATAGGCAGCACGGCGGTGGTTGCGCATGACGCGCAGCATGTTTTGCGCATTGCGGTCATAATCGGGGAAGGCGCCGAGCTCGGCGGCCATTTCAGCCGAGGTGGCATAGGCCGTGCCGGTCATGATCGCGGTGAGGGCGGCGCAGATGGCGCGGCCCTCGTCGGAATCATAGGGAATGCCCGAGGTCATCAGCAGGCCGCCAATATTGGCGTAGCCGAGGCCGAGCGTGCGGTACTCGTAGGAAAGCTTGGCGATCTCCTTCGACGGGAACTGCGCCATCATGACGGAGATTTCCAGCACCATGGTCCACAGCCGCACCGTGTGCTCGTAGGCAGCGATGTCGATCGTGCCGTCGGCATTGCGGTAGGGCAGAAGGTTGATCGAGGCCAGGTTGCAGGCGGTGTCGTCGAGAAACATGTATTCCGAGCACGGGTTGGACGCCCGGATCGCACCGGCCGAGGCGCAGGTGTGCCAGTCGTTCATCGTCGTGTTGAAATGCAGGCCCGGATCGGCCGATGCCCAGGCGGCATAGCCGATCTTTTCCCAGAGATCGCGCGCCTTCAGTGTCTTCAGCACCTTGCCGTCCTTGCGGGCGGTGAGATGCCAGTCGCCGTCCTGCTCGACGGCGCGCAGGAAATCATCCTTCAGCGACACCGAATTGTTGGAATTCTGGCCGGAAACGGTGAGATAGGCGTCCGAATCCCAGTCGGTGTCGTAGGTCTTGAACGACATCGAGGTGTAGCCCTGCTTGGCGAACTGGATGACGCGGTAGATGTAGTTCTCCGGCACCGCGTCCTTCTTGGCCGCCTTGATCTCGCGCTTCAGCGCGGTGTTGACCGCCGGGTCGAAGCAATCGTCGCCATTGCCTTCGCAGTTGATGCAGGCCTTCATGATCGCTTCGAGATGCTTCTTGACGATCTTCGAGCCGGTGACCAGCGAGGCGACCTTCTGCTCCTCATTGACCTTCCAGTCGATGAATTCCTCGATATCGGGATGATCGGCGTCGACGATGACCATTTTCGCGGCGCGGCGTGTCGTGCCGCCCGACTTGATGGCGCCCGCCGCGCGGTCGCCGATCTTGAGGAAGCTCATCAGCCCCGACGAACGACCGCCGCCCGACAGCTTTTCGCCTTCACCGCGCAGGAACGAGAAGTTGGAGCCGGTGCCGGAGCCGTATTTGAACAGGCGCGCCTCACGCACCCACAGGTCCATGATGCCGCCTTCATTGACGAGGTCGTCCTGCACGCCCTGGATGAAGCAGGCATGCGGCTGCGGATGCTCGTAGGAAGACTTCGACTTGGTCAGCTTGCCGGTGAACGGGTCGACATAGAAATGGCCCTGGCTCGGGCCGTCGATGCCATAGGCCCAGTGCAGGCCAGTGTTGAACCATTGCGGCGAGTTCGGCGCGACGCGCTGGGTGGCCAGCATATAGGCGAGCTCGCCGCGGAAGGCGCGCGCGTCTTCCTCCGACTTGAAGTAGCCGCCCTTCCAGCCCCAATAGGTCCAGGTACCGGCAAGCCGGTCGAAGACCTGGCGGGCGTCGGTCTCGGAACCGTAGCGCTCGGCTTCCGGCAGCTTGGCCAGTTCAGCCTCGTCGGCGACGGAGCGCCACAGGAAGGAGGGGACTTGCGTCTCTTCGACCTTCTTCAGCCGTGCCGGGACGCCAGCCTTGCGGAAATATTTCTGCGCCAGGATATCGGCGGCAACCTGGGAGAACTGAGCCGGCACGTCGATGTTGTCCAAGCGGAACACCACCGACCCATCCGGATTCTTGATCTCGGAAAGCGCCTTGCGGAATTCGATCTCCGCATAGGCAGATTGTCCTGGCTTGGTGAAACGACGCTCGATGCGCATTGGTCCGGTCCCTTTTGTCTACATATAGCGCTTTTCCCCGAGGATTTCTGCCCTCTTGAGGAAACGCGCATGTCCGCCATCTGCCGGCGTTCGAAAACCGCCGGCTCTCATCGTCACAGTCTCCGCCGCCGTGCCGGTCGAACCTCTTGCGAGGCCGCTGTCCAACGCGCTCACGGACCCTGTGGTCCCTCAAAACTGAAAACTTTTTGTAACGCCCTCGGTCGAGGGAGCTTCACATTATCTAGCGTCGAACCTACCTGCAAACACTAAATACAGTATTAACAGACAATTTATTCAAGTCCGACAATCCTCCCCTTTCGCCCCCCAAGGCTTCAAAATCCCACGCCTTCGCCGGCCTCGTAAACAGGCGGGAATGCGGCTCAAAACGCACATATTCCGGGAAAAAGACCGGCCTCGAAACTTTTCCGGTCGCACTCTCAACAAGAGCGCATGGCCTATAAATGGCGACTCGTTTTGCGGCGTCAAGGATTCGTTTGCGTAGCTTTTATGACCCCCACATCTTGTGTGTCACACATGTGGATAACGGGGATAGAAGAGGAGCGCAAGGAAGGGTCGGCTTTGGGTGGAGGCGCTTCGGCAACGACGTTCACAGCACCTGAGCGATAGGCTATGCGCGACTGAGACTCAGGAGAACCGATGCGGATCCGCGCAGAAATGGGCGATGATCTGGCTGAGGTCGGGTTCGTTGACCATGCGCACAGCCTCGGCGGCGCTGACCCATTTGCGGCTGCGTGCCCGCTTTTCCTTCCACCGGTCGGCGACCTTGTCGACCTGCAGCGGGAACACCAGGACCTCGCACGGCACTTCCTCGCCGGTAGCCAGCAGCTTGGCATAGAAATAGCGGCCGGCCTCGTGATGCGAGATTGTGCCGCTCAGGCCGGCCTCCTCGCCGGCTTCGCGTGCCGCCGCTTCGCAAAGCGGCTCCTTCGCTTCCGGCCAGCCCTTGGGAAGCACCCAACGGCCGGTATCGCGGCTGGTGATCAGCATGATTTCCACGCCGTCGCCGCTATCGCGCCAAGGCAACGCTGCAACCTGAAGGCGGTACGGCACCGCGCCGAAGAGTCGCCGGACCCTTTCGGCCTTGTGGTTGTGCGTCGTTGGCCTCGTCAACATCGGAGAAGCTTGCCCCAGCTTCCAGAATCATTTGCCGTCTCACGAATCTTACGGCTAATTATAAGCAATGAAAGTAAAAAATGTTTCACGGATCGGCCAGATTCCGTCAATCTGCACCGATCTCAGCCTGATGGCGCGACTGCGGCAGCGTCGCGCCACGCCTTTATCGGTGTGCGGAGGTCCCCTGGGCGGGCTCGGTGCATCAAGCGGCGTTGCCGCGAATCAGCCGGCGTGGTCGTCGGCGATCGGCTTCTGGTAGGTGAAGCCCATGTCCCAGGGAAAATAGATCCAGGTGTCCTGGCTGACCTCGGTGACGAAAGTGTCGACCATCGGCCTGCCTTTCGGCTTGGCATAGACGGTGGCGAAATGCGCCCTGGGCATCATCGCGCGCACGATGCCTGCCGTCTTGCCGGTGTCGGTGAGGTCGTCGATGATCAGCACGCCGGCCCCGTCATCGGCGAGCAGCGCCGGCGTGACCTCCTTCAGCACCTGCAATTGCCCCTGGCTGGTATAATCGTGGTAGGAGGCGACGCAGACCGTCTCGATGATGCGGATGCCAAGTTCGCGCGAAATGATAGCCGCCGGAACCAGGCCGCCGCGCGTGATGCAGACGATCGCCTTCCATTGCCCCTTGTTGGCGCCGGCAAGCCGCCAGGCGAGCGCGCGCGCATCGCGGTGGAACTGGTCCCAGGAGACCGGGAAGGCTTTTTCGGGCAGGGACATCTTTCGCGCACTCCGCAAAGCGCGCATCGCGCGCAGACACCATGGAATGCGCGCGGAATTAACTGGAAAGGCTTGGCCTTGGCAAGGGGCGTGGAAAGCTATCCCTGTGAACCTACCGCGACAGAAAGGCCGCCACGGGTGCGGTGCGCAGCACCGTTCGCGTCACCCCGCCGAACAGCAGCTGGCGCAGCCAGGAATGGCTGTAGGCGCCGAGCACGAGCAGGTCCGCACCCGACTCGGCGACCCTGGTCTGGATGATGTCGTCGACCGAGGCGCCGCCGGACCTCAGCACCGAGACACTGACGGTCGCGCCATGCCTGGACAGCGAGGCGGCGATCTCGGCGCCGGCTGTTTCCGGCGCCTCGTCGAGCGTATCGGGCGGGTCGATGACGACGATGTCCGTCTTTTCGGCCTCGATAATGAAGGGCAGGGCATCGAAGGCGGCGCGCGCGGCTTCCTTGCTGCCGTTCCAGGCGAGCAGCACATGCTTGAAGCTGGTCACCAGCGAACCCGAATGCGGTACCACCAGCACCGGCCGGCCGGCATCGTAGACCAGGGTGTCGACGTCGGCGCTCGGGTCGCTGCCCGATTCGCGCTGCGCGGCGATGATCAGGTCCGCGGTGCGAACGGTCGAGATGCCGGTCAGCGCACTGTCGCCGGAAAAACTCTCGAGACTGCGCCACTCGAACGACAGGCCGGAATTCTCGATGCGCTTGTGAAAGGCGGCCTGCAACTTCTCGGCGCGCTCCCGGTTCATATCGGCGGAAACCTGCAGGAACTCGGTGTCCGGAAAGCCGGTGGCAGAGGTGTAGGGCACGGGCAGCGCCTCGGCATGGATGCCGATCAGATGGCTCTGGAATCGGCTGGCCAGCGGGATCGCGCAGTCGAGGACGCGCTCGGCATCCTGTTCGTTCTGTAGTATGGCGACGATGGTCTTGAAGCGCATGGCAGTCCCTCACTTCTTACGGCGATCCCATCCGTGACAAACGTCACTGCGCGATGCTGGTTCCGTCAGGCCGGCCGATCAGCCCACTCGGCTTGCCTTGATCAAGCCCGCCACCATAGCCTCTACGTCTGCGCGTGCGGAGTCCAGCGCCTGCTGGCTGCGGGCGCGCACCACCAGTTCCGTCCAGAACTTGCCGTCGCCATATTTCGGGTAGGAGCCGATGATCGTGTCCGGATGCGCCTTCTGGATGTCGCCCAGCGGCCCGCCGATCAGGCCTTCGCCGAACGGGCATTCCACGGTTGCCGACAGCATTTTGGTGCCGGCCCGCAATGTCGGCACGACATTGTCGAGCATCGCCTGGAAAATCGCCGGCACGCCGGCCATGACATGGACGTTGCCAATGCGAAAGCCCGGTGCAACCGACACTGGATTATCGATGTGGTCTGCCCCGCGCGGCATCCGCGCCATGCGCTTGCGCGCTTCGGTGTATTCGATGCCGCGGGCGGCGTAGCTTGCCTCCAGCAGGGCGTAGGCCTTGGCGTCGTATTCGCATGGCACGCCAAAGGCCTTGGCAACCGAATCGGCGGTGATGTCGTCATGCGTCGGGCCGATGCCGCCGGTGGTGAAGACATAAGTATAGCGGGTGCGCAGCGCATTCACCGCAGCGACGATCTCGTCTTCTTCGTCGGGAACGATGCGGACTTCCTTCAGGTCGATGCCGATCGCCGTCATGATGTCGGCGAGGTGGCCGATGTTCTTGTCCTTGGTGCGGCCGGACAGAATCTCGTCGCCGATGACGAGCATGGCGGCGGTGACGATTTCGGTCATGACTGGCTCCGGCAAACGGGTCGCCTGAGATAGCGCGGCAAACGGCCGGCGGCAATGCCGCCAAACGACGGATCTACCTGTGCCACCTCCCTTGCAGTACACCCGTTGGCGGGTGATGCTGCGTGCCGGTTTGGAGCCCTGAGCAAGACATGCCGGCATCGATTCTGCTATGGCTACCCGGCGCGCTGTTTCTGCTGGCGCTCGTCGTGGCAGCCTATCCGATGCTGGCGACGCTGCGGATCGCGGCGAAGGCCGAAAGGCTGGTGCCGGCCAGTGGCAAATTCATCGAGATCGACGGCAACCGCATCCATTATGTCGAGACGGGCGAGGGGCGGCAGATCGTCTTCCTGCACGGCCTCGGCGCGCAGCTTCATCAATTCGGCCACACGCTGTTCGGACGGTTCGGCCCGAACTATCGGCTGATCGCGCTCGACCGTCCGGGCTCCGGCTATTCGGTGCGGGCCAGGGGCGCCAGCGGACGGCTGTCCGAGCAGGCCGAGGTCGTGCGGCATTTTATCGACGCGCTTGGGCTGGAAAAGCCTCTGGTCGTCGGTCATTCGCTGGGTGGCGCCATCGCGCTGACGCTGGCTATCGAGCATCCCACGGCGATTTCCGGTATCGCCTTGCTGGCACCGCTGACCCATCTGGAGCCGGACGCGCGCGAGAAGTTCGGCCCGCTATATGTCAAGTCGCCGCTGCGGCGCCGGATCATGGCTTATACGGTGGCGATCCCGGCGGCTCTCAAATATGCCGAAGCGACGCTTGCCTTCATCTTCGCGCCGCAGACGGCGCCGGCCGACTATATGGTCGAGGGCGGCGGCTGGTGCGGGCTGAGGCCAAGCCATTTCTATGCAACGTCGACCGATGTCGTGGCCATCGAGCATGACCTTGGCCGCATCGAGCAACGCTATCGCGAGATCACCATGCCGGCCGGCATTCTGTTTGGTGCTTCCGACCGCGTGCTGGGCATCGATATCCACGGCTGGCCGGTGATGGAAAAGATCAGCGGGCTGCATTTCGAGCCTGTCGAGGGGCTTGGCCACATGCCGCAATTCGTCGAGCCGGAACGGGTCGTCGCTTTCATAGAACGCATTGCCGACCGCGCATTTGCGCCGAAGTCCGACACCGGCAGCTGACACCCTTCCGGAACGCGGTCTCGGCCGGCAGGGTGCCTACCCCAGGCATTCCCGGCCGCCGGGAATACCTCCGAACCCAATCACGATGCTGGCTATTCCTTCACGGCTCCGGTCATCGAGGAAACATAGTGCTCGACAAAGAACGAATAGAGCACCACGACCGGCAGCGAGCCGATCAGCGCTCCCGCCATCAGCGCCCCCCATTCATAGACGTCCGAGCGCACCAGCTCGGTGAGCACGCCGACCGGCACAGTCTTGTTTTCGGACGACTGGATGAAGGTCAGGGCGTAGATGAACTCGTTCCATGACAGCGTGAATGCGAAGATGCCGGCGGAAATCAGGCCCGGCACCGATAGCGGCAGCACGATCTTGGTGAGGATCTGCCAACGGCTCGCCCCGTCGATCAGCGCGCATTCTTCCAGCTCGAACGGGATCGAGCGGAAATAACCCATCAACAGCCATGTGCAGAACGGGATCAGAAAGGTCGGATAGGTGAGGATGAGCGCGAAGGGCGTGTCGTAAAGCCCAAGGTTGAACACCATCACAGACAGCGGAATGAACAGGATCGAGGGCGGCACGAGATAGGCGAGGAACACCGCGAGGCCGACCTGCCGCGCCCCGGAGAACCTCAAGCGTTCGATCGCATAGGCAGCGAACACCGCAGCCAGCAGCGACAGGAACGTGGCGGCGGTCGAGATGATGATCGTGTTGAGCAGCCAGCCCGGATAAGACGTCTCGAAGAGCAGGTAGCGGATATGCTCGAGCGTCGGATGCACCACCCAGAACGGATTGAAATTGGCGTAGTCGGTCATCTCGAGGTTGGGCTTAACCGCCGTGATCGTCATCCAGTAGAACGGAAACAACAGCACGATGACGAAGATCAGCAACGGCAGGTAGACCGTCACCACGCGGCGCGGCAAACTCTGCAGGTAGCCCATGCCGCCTTCGTCGAGTTCCGGGCGTTTGCTCGTTTCGATCGCGGTCATGTCAATCTCCGCCGCCCTGCTGCCATTTGCGACGCTGCAGGCCAAAATAGCTGAACAGGATCGCCGCCAGCAGGAACGGGATCATGGCAACTGCGATCGCGGCGCCTTCGCCAAGCTGGCCTCCGGAAATGCCGCGCTGGAACGACAGCGTCGCCATCAGATGCGTGGCGTTCACCGGCCCGCCGCGCGTCAGCACATAGATCAGCTGGAAATCGGTGAAGGTGAACAGCACCGAAAACGTCATGGTGATGGCGATGATCGGCGTCAGCAGCGGCAGCGTCACATAGCGGAACAATTGCCAGCGGCTGGCGCCGTCGAGCGTGGCGGCCTCGTAGAGCGACTGCGGAATCGTCTGCAGGCCGGCAAGCAGCGTGATCGCCACGAAAGGAATGCCGCGCCAGACATTGGCGGCGATGACCGAAGCCCGCGCATTCTCGGGATCGCCGAGGAAGTTGATGCGATGGTCGATCAGGCCCATTTCCATAAGCGCCCAGGACAGGATCGAGAATTGCGAATCGTAGATCCACCAGAAGGCGATCGCCGACAGCACCGTCGGCACCACCCAGGGCAGCAGGACGATCGCGCGGAAGAACGACTTGAACGGCAGGTTCTGGTTGAGGATAAGCGCCAGCCACAGGCCGAGCGCAAACTTCAGGACCGAGGCGCTGATCGTGTAGAGCAAGGTGTTGAAGACCGAGAGCCAGAAGACGGCGTCATCCCACAGATATTCGTAGTTCTCGATACCGATGAAGATGCCGGGGCGGCCGATGCGGGCATCGGTGAAGCCGAGCCAGACGCCGAGCCCGAGCGGATAGGTCAGGAAGACCAGTAGCAGCGCCGCCGCCGGCAGCATGAAGCCGAAGCCAAGCGCGTTATGACTTTCGGACACGAACGTCATAATGCGCGACAGCGCCGACCGGCGTGGCTGAGCGGCAGTGGAGGTCACGGCCATGGGTCGGCTCCTCTAAGGTCTCATTGAACGGCGGGCGGCCATGCGCGATTCGAAGCCGGGCAGCATGGCTGCCCGGCTGAACCCGGCTCAAACGCGATAGTAGCGGTTTGCGCGCTTCTCGGCTTCTTCCATCGCTTCTTGCGGTGTCGCCTGGCCTGTCACCGCCTTGGCGAACATGTCGACCAGCACATAGTCGGCCATGGTCGCTGCCGAGGCATAGCCAAGCGGGCCGGCATAGCCGTTGGGCCGCAGCGTCGCCGAGGCCTTGGCGTAGGCGGCATTGTTCGGATCGGCCGTCCACACCGGGTTGTTGTCGAAGGCTTTGAGCGTCTGGCAGCAATAGCCTGCCGACGACGTGATCCACTGCGACATTTGCGGATCCTCGAACATGAACTGCAGGTAGGCCTTGGCGGCGTTGGGATAGGGCGTGTAGTCGAAGATCACGGCCGTGGTCACCTGGAACAGCTCGACGGATTTCCCGACCGGGCCGATCGGCAGGTTGGTGGTGCGAATGTCCTTGGCTATTTCAGCCAGCTTCGGATCATTGTCCTTGTTGATCTTGGCCGTGTTGTACGCGGAAATCCCATTGGCGATGACACTGACTTCGCCGGCCAGGAAGGCGCGGTTGTTGTTGACGTCGAGCCAGCTTTCGGTGCCGGGAATGAAGGTCTTGTAGAGTTGCTGCGCGTATTCGATCGCCTTGAGCGTCTCCGGGCTGTTGATCGTTACCTTTCCGCTCTCGTCGACCATCTGGCCGCCGTGGCTCCACAGCAGCCAGTGAGCGTAGTTGTTGCCGTCGCCGACGCCGTGGCCGTGCGTGAAGCCGGCCGGATGTCCCTTCGCCTGCAGCGCCTTGCAAAGTTCGAGCAAGCCTTGAGTGTCCTTGGGAAACTCCGAAAAACCCGCTTCTTTCACCCAGCTCTCGCGGTAGACGATGGCATTGCCGATGGTGGCGAGAGGCAGGCCGAGGAATTTGCCCTCCCGCGTCGCATACTGGTGCGGTCCGTCGTACCAGCCGCCATATTTCGAGCCGAGATATTCACCCAATTCCGTCACGTCGTGCAGCTTGTCGGGATATTGATGCGGGTCGTCGAACCAGACCAACATGAGATCCGGGCCGGAGCCGACATTGGCGGCGACCGCCGCCTTGGGGCGGATGTCCTCCCAGCTTTCCTTGTCGACGCGAACCTCGACACCGGTCGCTTCGGTGAAGCGCTTGGTGTTGGCCAGCCATTGGTCCTCGTCGCCCTTCACGAAAGGCGACCAGCGCAACAGCCTGAGCTTGGCGCCGTCCTCGGGCTTGTATTTCAACCCCTCCTGGGCAAAGGCGGGAGAGCCGATGAGCCGGCTTCCCAAGGCTCCCGCCGCCGCACCGGCGGTGGTGCGGATCACGTCGCGTCTGGTGAATTTCATGCTCGCTTCCTCCTGCTTATTGTCATTGCCGTCCTACTGCTCGATGGGTGTTTCGAACCGCTGTCCGGTTTTGCCGTGAAAGAGATGGATGAGGCCAGGCTCGGCCGTAAGCCGGATGGTTTCGCCTGGCGTGAAGGAATGGCGTTCGCGGAAATTGGCGACGATCTCCTCGCCGCCGGCGGTGCGGCCGATGAGCTGCACTTCGGACCCTGTCGGCTCGACCACCACGACGGTGACCGGGATGCCCTGATGGTCGGACAGCCGTAAATGCTCGGGCCGTATCCCCAGCACGACCGGCTCGCCATTGCCGATGGAAAGTGCCGAGGCCAACGGGACCGAAATCCCTCCGGCGCCGCGAAATGACGGCGAGCCGTCGCTTACGATCTCGCCCCTGAGCATGTTCATGGCGGGCGAGCCGATGAAGCTGGCGACAAAAAGATTGTTCGGCCGGTCGTACAGCTCGAGCGGCGGCCCGATCTGCTCGACGATGCCGTCATGCATGACGACGATCTTGTCGGCCATGGTCATCGCCTCGATCTGGTCGTGGGTGACGTAGACCGTCGTCGTCTTCAGGCGCTGGTGCAGTTCCTTGATCTCGGCGCGCATCTGCACCCGGAGCTTGGCATCGAGATTGGATAGCGGCTCGTCGAACAGGAAAACCTGCGGATCGCGCACGATCGCCCGGCCCATGGCGACGCGCTGGCGCTGGCCACCGGAAAGCTGGCGGGGATAGCGGTCGAGCAGCGGCACCAGTCCCAGGATTTCGGCCGCGCGCCGCACGCCGGCATCGCTCTCCGCCTTGGGAACGCCCTTGAGCATCAGCGAGAACGCCATGTTCTCGGCGACCGTCATATGCGGGTAGAGCGCATAGTTCTGGAAGACCATGGCGACGTCGCGCTCCTTTGGCGCAACGTTGTTGACGACACGTTTGCCGATCGCGATCTGGCCGCGCGAGATCTTTTCCAGGCCGGCGATCATCCTGAGCAGGGTCGACTTTCCGCAACCCGAAGGCCCGACCAGCGTGACGAACTCGCCGTCGTCTATATCAACGCTGACCCCGTGCAGGACCTCGACGGTCCCAAATGATTTGTAAACATCGCCGATCGCGACAGACGCCATCGATCTCCTCCCGATTGATTCCCGCAACGACTTCGAAGGAAACCGCTTTCCTGCCTGGCCCGCGACGGCGCCCAGGCTCCTCCCCGGTCACGCGCGATGTGAGACGGTAGCGCTACCAAACCGACCTGTAAAGCACGCCGGCATCACCCTGGATATCGGCACACTCTAATCCGAAACCTCCGTCTGCGGCCGGTCGCGGCCATCTGCGAGCTCGTCGTGCCATTTGCCGTCGGCGTCCTCGTACTGGATGCCGTCGGTGTTGCCGGCGACCTGCTGTTCGGCCGAAGCGATCTCGGCGGCGCGCAACGCGTCCTGATGGGTGGGGAACGTTTCGGAGAATGTCGAGCCGACCTTGTAGGCCCAGCCTCCGTCATGCTCGACGATCTTGTAGGTCAGTTTCGCCATGAAACCCTCCGGTTGAAAGCTCGTTGCCTCAATGCAGCCTGTCGTCGGCCAGTCTGTCGTCCGGCAGCCTGTCGTCTGTGACCAGCACGTCCGATTCCCTGGCGGCTTCGATCAGTGCGCGGCGCGCATCCGCCGTCGAACGATAACCTTCCAGCACTTTTAGGCAAGTGTCGAGGGCATCACGATGACGCGGCCCGCGATTGAGCGGCCAGACCGTCATCAGGCACTCCGCCGCCTCCTGGGCGCTGCGGATCTGCCGATATTTGCCGACATGGCCGAGTTCGACCACGACCGGCTTTTCAAATGGCTTGCTGTCCATCATCGCCGCCAACGCTGAGCGGCCGATTTGGTTGCAACTGCTTTTTAGCTCAGGCGAAAATAGCTCAATAGCCGCAGTCGTTGCGCAGCCAGCGTGCATTCGCCCAGCCGGTGCGGCCGCCGAAATCGACCTTGTACCAGTTTCCGCGGCGGTCGAAGATCTCGGTTTGGTCGCCGTTGAACAATTGCCCGATCATGCGCGACGACGAGTTCGGCCGGGCCCGAACGGCGAGAAAGCCGCTTCCCGTCGCTAGATTGTAGTGCCTGGAAAGTCCGTGCACCGTGCCTTCGCAATATTGAGCCCCGGCCGGCGTCGATGAGGCGAACGACAGGCCGGCCACAACCGCGGCGGCGGCCGCAATGGAAATCCCCCTGAACGACATGTCTCTGCTCCCCCAACCCGCCGCGCCCAGCCGCGGCCCCCGGCCACTCTACACCGGCAGAGGATCAATGCGAAGCTGTGCTGGCCCGTCCAGCGAGACGAACCCGCCGTCAGTTCGCCGCCTTCATCCAGTGCTGCATCGTCGTCACCGAGCGGGCAAGCTGCGGCGCCGGGTGGATTTCTTCGCCGAAGGTGGCCGCGGCGCGCCAGCCCCAGCGCGGATCGGCAAGAAAGGCGCGCGCCAGCGCCACCATGTCGGCGCGGCCGTCGGCGACGATCGCCTCGGCCTGTTTCGGATCGTCGATCAGGCCGACGGCCCGCGTCGGGATGCCGACGGCCTTGCGCACCGCTTCGGCCAGATGCACCTGGTAGCCGGGCCCGGAGGGCAGCTTCTGCAACGGTGAATTGCCGCCGCTCGAGCAGCAGAGATAGGCGACGCCGGCTTCCTTCAGCGCTTTTGCCACTTCGATCGCATCCTCGACCTCGAAGCCGCCATCGACCCATTCCTTGATCGACAGACGCGCCCCGAGCATCAGTCCCGGCACCGCCTTCTTCACCGCCTTGGCGATCTCGACGGCGAAACGCATGCGGTTTTCCAGCGAGCCGCCCCAGCGGTCGGTGCGCCGGTTGGACAGCGGCGACAGGAACTGGAAGATCAGATAGCCATGCGCGGCATGCAGCTCGATGAAGTCGAAGCCGGCGCGCTCGGCCCGCCGTGCCGCTTCTGCGAAGCGTTCGATGATTTGCAGGATCTCGTCATCCTCCAGCGCCCGCGGCACCTGCCAGCCGGTGTCGTAGGCGATGGTCGAGGCCGACACGATCGGCCACGGATCCTGATCGGCATGCAGCGGGCCGCCGCCCTCCCAGGGTTTCCGGTTGGAGGCCTTGCGGCCGGCATGGGCAAGCTGCGTGCCGAATTTCGTGCCCGGTGCGGCGACACGCTTGGCTGCATCCAGCGTGCGTCGCGCGGCCGCCTCGTTGTCCTCGGAATAAAGGCCGAGACAGCCATGCGAGATGCGGCCGCGCCGTTCGACATCGGTCATCTCGACGGTGACCATGCCGGCGCCGGACATCGCCAGGTTCATCCAGTGATAGAGGTGCCAATCGCTGGCCGAGCCGTCCTCGGCCGAATACTGGCACATCGGTGCGACCGCGATGCGGTTGGGGAAGGTCAGGCCGTCGAGGGTGATCGGCTGGAAAAGCGATGAGGTCATAAAAAACTCCGGAAAGGGTTGCCGCTATTTATGCAGCCGATTGTGCCAGCGCCAGACACGAGACGGTGAACCGGTGCTCTGGACCAATTGGTGGCCCGATTGCACGAACCGCCGTTCGCGGCTACGCCTTGCCGCGGCAGCAGGGAGTCCACCATGGAAGATCGCATTCGCATCCGCTCGGAGGAAGTCCTTTCCGACGAATGGGCGGTTTTGAAAAAAACCGTCTTCGACTATCGCCGGCGCGACGGCAAATGGGAAACGCATACCCGCCAGACCTACGATCGCGGCGACGGCGCGGTGATCCTGCCTTTCGATCCGGACCGCTCGACGGTGCTTCTGGTGCGGCAGTTCCGCTACCCGGCCTACGTCACCGGCCACAAGGAGCCGCTGATCGAGGCCTGCGCCGGCCTGCTCGACGAAGACGATCCCGAAACCTGCATCCGCAAGGAGGCCGAGGAGGAACTCGGCTATCGGCTGCGGGACGTGCAGCGGCTGTTTTCGCCCTATATGAGCCCCGGCAGCGTCACTGAGCGGCTCTGGTTCTTCGTCGCCCGCTACTCGCCGGCCGACCGCATTTCCGACGGCGGCGGCGCTCATGACGAAGGCGAAGACATCGAGGTTTTGGAAATGCCGCTAGACGAGGCACTGGCCGGCATCCACGACGGTCGGATCATCGACGCCAAGACGATTATCCTGATCCAGCACCTGCAGCTGAACCCGATCGGAGGGTGAGCCATGCCGGAAGCTGCACCCTGCGAGGAAGCGCCCGGCCGGAACCCCTTCCACCAGGCCGACTTGCGGGGCTGGGACAAGGCGACGCTGGTTGCGGCTGGAGGCCTGGAGGCTGAACAAACTTCTTTTGCCGGCGCGATCGGCGAGGCTCCACTGGGGCAGAGGTCTTATCGCCCGATCGTTACGCCCGTTAGCCTTCGTCCTTGAGGTCCGCTTCATAGTCCTGCCCGCCGTAATAGACGCCGAGGACGGCGATGGTGTCGGCTTCGGCCGTGAAGGCAATGCTGACGCGGCGGCGGTAGCCTAGAACGCGGAGGCCGGGACGAATATCGTCGCGGCGCGTTCCGCGCTCGGGAAACGGCTCGAACGCGTGGCAATAGGCCACGATGCCGCCAACGAACGATTCCGCACGGGCTGTGGAGGAATATTCCTCTATGTAGCGATACAGCGCATCCAACTGGCGCTCCGCTTGCGCGGAAAATACAACCGTGCGCGTCATTCCTTATTGGCATCATCGCGTCGCGCGGCGGCGCGGTCGCGGATACGCAGCATGACCTGCTCAGCAGGGATGGCGCTGGACGGATTCGCCTTGTACTCGTCGTAGCTCTGGGCGACTTCCTCGCGCAGCCAGCGTTCAACGGCGGCGTCGCGGTCGAGCAGCGCGCGCACGCCCTCGCGCAGCACTTCGCTGACGGAGGCGTAGGCGCCGGATTCGACCTTGCGCGCGACGGCCTCGGCCATGTCGCGCGGGAGGGTGATACTTATCGGCTGGGTGGTTCGCATGGGCGGACTCCTTTTCCACCATATAGCAGCCGATGTGACAAAATCATATCGAAATTGCTGGCGATGCGCGCGACCGATACCGCCGCCCTTGCCTGAGTGCGCTTTGGAAGCTGGCAAACGAACATGCGGACACCGGATACGCATATCGCAGATCCCGCATCGGCTCGCCGGCTCCTGGTCGAGAAATGGCATGTGGCAGCCTGTATTCGGCGAGTTCACGCTCTTGCTTAATGCATGTCGCGCAAAAGTGTGCAGCGGTTTTGCGATAACGACATGCATAAAAACAAGAACCTAAAGCGCGTCGCATGAGGCCGATCGAACGCGACACGCTTTAGGCCGCAATGGCGCCGATGTTGCTGGTGCGGACGACGGGAATCGAACCCGTACGATCAGAGATCGAGGGATTTTATGTCCGTTGCGAGGCTTGGTGTGGGCGACGGGATTTGAACCCGTAAGTGCTTGAAACACCGGCAGATTTTAAGTCTGCTGCGTATACCAGTTCCGCCACGCCCACCTCCCACATTGTGGGGAAATCCCACCGGTCTCCCACATGGTTTCCCACACGGTCGGCTTAGGATTTGCCGTTCACTACCACGAGCCTCGGAGCCGCGCCACCTTCGAGCGCGGTCAGGTTGTCGAGCAAGTGATTGGGTGCGAGGTGGGCGTAGTTCAGGTGGTCTGGGTCGACTTGTGGCCCATCCAGATTTGGACGCGCCGGATGTCGATGCCACGGATGATCTGCCACGAGCAGCACGTATGCCGCGTCGTGTAGACCACGGTGTCGGACAGCCCTGGGATGTGTTCGCGGATGCTGCGCCACACCTCTATGACCTCCCACTTGCCGATGTCGCAGAGGTCGCTGTGCTGCATCAGACGGTGGATGCCCTTGCGGTTCTGAGTCATCAGGCGACTGCCGGGAGATCGTGGTCGTGATGCGTAATTGGGTTGGCTGGACTAGCTTTGAAGGCGATGTCCTAAACACCGTCCTCTCCTACTCCAATGCGGGCGCCTAGTTTCCGCAAGTTGAGATCAGCAAGGCGCCTCGCAGCGCCCTTGAACGTGGTGTCCATGATGTTTTTCTGTGTTTTTGTGGAGGGCAGGCTTTTCTTGGCCACGACTTATGAATAGTAGAAGGTAACGAGCGCTATAGTTCGGCGATCTCTAATATTAGGAGTATATGATTTGTGGTGGTCAAGGTTCAAAAGAGGTTTTGCAGGAACATGGGAGGATAGACTGGACGGGATATTCTCATTGGAGATCGACTATGCTGGGAAATCCATTCTCGATGTTGGCTGCAATATGGGTGTTGTCGCCTATGAGATATCCAAGCTGAAACCCAGCTCGATCCACGGGATCGACGTTGCCAAGCCGCATATCGAGACTGCAAAGATGTTGTTGAGTGGCTCCCCGGTGCATGCCCGGTTCGATCGCCTGAATCTTGGCAGCCGGCGCCTCGGCAATATCCTCTTACCGAAATACGATATCGTCCTGCTGCTGGCCGTCTACCAGCACATGCAGCGCAACATCGGCCCAGGCAAGGCGCGAAGGGTGCTTTCCAATATTGTGAGGCGCACCTCGAACGTCGTTGCCCGCGTTCCGCCTGGAACGGATGGCGAATTCATCGAAACGCTTTCTGACGAGGGGTTCAAGGTTAAGAGCACTCACACATCACCTCTTGGCAGTCATGTGCTGGTGCTTGAGAAACCGCCTCACGCACCTCTAGGGATTGTGCTGATTTAATTCGATTTCCTCTTCTGGAACCACCCTTGGCGTAGTTGTCTAACTCGTCGTCGGTGCCGGCCTGCAGATTGATATGGATTGGTTTGGTCATGAACGTCTGTTCTCCTTTTCCCACACGATTTCCCACAACGGCGGGTTTCCCACAAAATCCGCTGCACGAGTGGAGAGCTTAAAATGAAATGCAAACCCCGGCGCAAACCGGGGAATTACAAGCGTTGAGGGGTTAGTTGCGAGGGTGCAACGGACTAGAACGGGATTTTAAGTCCCTTGCGTCTACCAATTCCGCCACGTCCGCAGGCCAGTCCTGTTCAGATGCCGGGCAGGGGCCGTCAAGCCGTCTTCTGCCGTCGACAAATCTGGCACTGGAAGCTAGCGAGGCCGATCACCTACAGTGATACAAACAAAATCGTTTCACCTGGAAATGTTTTTAGCGGCAGCTTCCGCGGCTACCGCGAATGCGCGTCCCCCGTTCGCAGGATGCGTTCGGGCGCTCTGCCCTGATAGACTCCAATTGGCAAGTGGATCGGCGCGCCGATACTCGACGCCGTCCTCTACAGACATTGGGAGATTGTCATGCTCAAGCTTGCCTCTGCCCTGGCACTGCTGGTTGTTGGGACGGCGTCTCTGTTTGCCGATGAGATGCCGATGAACGCCAAAGACATCAAATGGGGTCCTGCTCCAGCTGTCATTCCCGCTGGCGCGGAAATGGCTGTTGTCGCTGGAGACCCCTCAAAGGAGGGCGCCTATGTGCTGCGGTTGAAGACACCCGCCGGCTACAAAATTGCCGCACATAATCATCCCACCACGGAATACGTAACGGTGCTTTCCGGCAACTTCCATATTGGAATGGGCGATAAGCTCGACGAGGCGAAAGGTGTCGAACTGACTGCTGGCGGCTTCGGCGTCGCGCCGGCCGGAATGAATCACTTCGCCTGGACGACAAGCGATACGATCATCCAGGTTCATGGCGAGGGGCCATTCAAGATCACCTACGTCAACCCGGCAGACGATCCAAGCAAGAAGTGACAGTTCGGGATCGAATTGAGTGAACCGGCCGAAGGCTCGAACGATGGAGTGCGTCAAACTCCGCGACCGTCGATTCAGAAGGATCCTCTAACGAGACGAAAGCTGATTGGCCGCAACGGAATCGTATTCCGCCTGGGCCATTTGCCATGAATGGCGCAATAACAAAAAACCCGCCTCGGGAGGACGGGTCGTTGGAGCCAATTGGCACCATACCCAAGTTACTAGCATAGCTGCCGGCACAAAGCAAGAACAAAGTTGCTCGCCTTCAGCATTGAATTGCGACTACGCTTCCAGCTTGGGTTCCTCGCCCCCACGAAAGTGGGGGAGAGGTGGCTCGGCGAAGCCGAGACGGAGAGGGGGAGCGCGCTCTTCGAAAGGCCCCCTCTCCGGGCGCGTTGCGGCCCCCACAACCCCCCCCCGCTGG
>NZ_JAMYRZ010000068.1:0-22564 GCF_040321675.1 Mesorhizobium sp. M0296 | reverse complement strand
GGACGCAAGCGATCGAAAACGACGCAAAACAACCGTTGCAGGCAGGGCGCCGTCCACATATGGATCCTAGGGTCTCCGCGACGTCACTTCGCTCCTGCTCCGCCCTAGGATGAGGACCGCGGAGAGGCTTCGGCTAAATCACCAAAGCTGGAATAGGCGCGACCGCCCTCATTCCGCCTCGGCCACCATCTGCCGTCCGCCAGTCCAGTCGCGCCAGGCGCGTTCATCGCCATGGAACACGTTGAGGTCGATGCGGCCCCTCACCCCGTGCGACAGGCCGGAGCCGGAGTACTGCCAGAACAGCCATTTGCGATCGGGATAGACCTTTGACGGGTGCGCGGCCACGGCGCGCAGCCAGAACGGATAATCGGGGAAGGCGCCCCTGAGATTGTCACGGTAGAAGTCGGGCGCGGTGTAGATGATCGGGCGCTGGCCGTAATGGCGCTCCAGCCTGTCCATGAACACCTGCATCTTTTCCAGCACCTTTTGCCGCGACGGGCGCCGCTTGCAGCTGGAGTCGCCGTTCCACTCGACGTCGATCACCGGCGGCAGCGCACCCTCGACCCGCGGCACGTTGCGGATGAACCAATCGGCCTGCTCGCCGGCAGTGCGGCACCAATAGAAGAAGTGATAGGCGCCGCGCTTGAGGCCGGCGGCGTCGGCACTGCGCCAGTTTCTGGTGAACATCGGGTCGAGATGGTCGCCCCCGTCGGTGGCCTTGATATAGGCGAAGTTGGCGCCCTGGGCACGCAGCTTTCCCCAGTTCACATTGCCCTGCCAGCGCGAAACGTCGACGCCGTGGACGGCGAGACGCCTCGGCGAGGATGCCTTGCCGAAATTGATCGGCTTGGCATCGCGAAAACCATAGCGCGTGACCGGCTCGGCAAGCATCGCCGGTGCTGCGCGTGTCAGCCGCTTCGGCGGTGACATCAGCGCGATGACCTCGGCCGGCGGATCGATGCTTTGGTCGGGCTCCAATGTAGCGACCGGCTGTTCGTCCTGCTCCTGTTCCGCGAAGGCGGGCGCAGCATCAGTTTTCGCAGCAGATGCCACCGGCGCGGGGGGGCGCACAACCGAGCTGGTGGTCTCGCTGGACGGCACTTGCAGCGCATCGACGCCGGAGGTCGACGTGCAGCCGGCAAGGCACAGCGCTGCGATCGAAAAGATGACGACGCCTGATAACCGCATCTGGACCTGTACGCAAAACACAACAGACCGAAGGCAGGACAACGCCGCCGGACAAACCAAGCTGGATTCCTAACAAGAAACTACCAACAAAGTTTGAATCGAATTGTTAGGGCTTTGCATCGGGACGTTGGCCCGGACGGAGGTGCGCTATCCCCCAGCGTTCGGCCACGTGGCTGCCTCGCAATCCCGCTTGACAACTCACGGCATGAGATTAGTCTCCACTAATCTTACGGTGTAAGGCCATACTTGGGAGGAAGTCATGCAGCCCGCCGCCTTGTCAGAATTGCAGCCCGTAGCCCCGCCCGAGCCACACTCGCCCGCCATCGGGATCGACGAGATATCTGGCGATCTCAGCCGCACCATCGAACGCGCCGAGGTCGATGCCTGGCTCGACCTCTATCGCGCCGCCCCGGCAGACTTTGCCGCAAGGCAAGGCCTTGCCATCGCCGAAGATGGCGATCTCGTCTGGACCACCTGCACGACGATCCCGTTCATCCATTTCAACTGCGTCAAGAATTTCGGTGTCGATAGCGCAGCCACCGAGAGCCGGCTCGACGCGCTTCTGGCGCATTATCGCGAGGCCGGTATTCTGAGGCCCTGGTTCTACACCAATCCACATACCGAGCCGGCGACGCTCAGCTGCTGGCTCGAGGCGCGCGGCTTGCAGCGTCAGAGCGGCTGGGAACGCATCTTTCGCGACGCCGCGCCATTGCCAGCGGAGCCGCTTTTCCCGACTGAGAACGTCTCGGTCGAGCGGGTGACGCCGGCAACGGCAAGGGAATGGGCCGGGTTCATCGACAGCCAATATCGGTTGCCGACCTCACCGTGGTTGCTGGCGCTGGCAGGCCGACGCGGCTGGCAGCATTACTTGCTGCGGCGGGACGGCGCGGTGGCGGCGGTGCGCTCGATGTTCATCGGTGCCGACGGCATGGCCTGGAGCGGCATCGACGCGCCGGTGCCCGGCATCATGGCGCCGAGCTTCGACCTCGATGCAATGCTCGGCGAAGCGGTGGTGCGCGACGGACTTGCGGCCGGTGCAAAACTGTTCGTGGCCGATATCGAGGCGCCGCGAGCCGAACGTGACGGGCCAGCCTACCGCAACTATGCACGCCTCGGCTTCAGGCTCCCTTATTTCCGCAGCCATTACAGCTATTTGCCGGCAAATTCCGGCTGACCGCTTCAAGACCCTAGCTGCACAACCACAGCTTGTGACAGGTCGTGGCCGTCAGGTGGGCCGGCGGTACAAAGCGATCGTTGACCGGCGCATCATCGTCTACCCGGCGGACTTTTTCCTCGAGCAGCGTGCGAAGTTGTGCCGGCTGCACGCGGTCGCGCTCCATCACCAGCTTGATCATCGGATCACTCAAGAGCTCGTCCAGGGTGTTGATGCTGTCGTTCATTCCGTCGCCTCCTCGACTGCCGCCCGCACGCAATAGATAGGCAGCAATGATGGCCCGCCAATGACGCTTTGCCGGCTATCTCGTGTCGCTTTGGATTAAATTTTGTCCAGATTTCACCTCAAGCCGGAGGTGGCGCGCCTTCATATTGCGGCAGGCCGTCATCGATCTGCACCCAGGGCTGCTTCGAGGCGGTCCAGATATGCATCTCAGGCCTGAACACCGAGGGATCATCGAGGGAGCCGGTGGTGATGCCGATGATGCCGGCGGAATCGCGTCGGGAAAACATCGTCGTGCCGCAGCGGGGACAAAAGCCGCGCTTGAGATCGGGCGAGGAATTCACCGTCGCCAGCGGTCCGTCGACTGTCACATCGTCGATGCGGAACAGCACGCGCGCGTTAAAGGCGGCACCCAGCGCCTTCTGGCACAACCGGCAATGGCAGACGCGCTCATTGATCGGTGCCGCCTCGGCGCGGTAGCGCACCGCGCCGCACAAACACCCGCCCTGATATCTTGCCATCACCCGCGTCCCTGCCCTGTGAGGATAGGCGGCATACCTATCGATAGGCGTGGCAGCGTCAATTGAAAAGCTTTGATGGCGCCATCTATAGCTGTGATGCGGCCGATCCACGATTGGCCGATGCGCCGGGCCAAGGCCCCATGGGCGAAATGCCGGCCATCTCGCGGAAGACGGCCGGCAGACAATTGACTGGGCGTCAGTTCGTTTCGTTGACGACCTCGTCCCAGGTCTTGACCTTGGTCTGGCCATTGAGGAACGGCAGCGCGGCAGCTGTCAGTTCCGGCGCGAAGAACACGTCGTAGTGGGTGCGGTTCGGCAGGATCGCCAGGCGGTTCTGCGACAGGTTCTCGCGCATCCAGCCGGCGTCCTTCAACCCGCCGCCGAGCATCTGATAGAACTTGATCTCGTGCTCGGGCCGGTACATATCGCTGTCGCCGAACACCAGCATCACCGGCATTTTCAGCTTCGGCACGTCGGCCGAATAGTCGTAGTCCTTGCGCATATAGGCGCCGAGCTGGTCGAGCAGTTTCGGAAAATCCTCCGGATGCGGCGCAACCGCGACGTAGGACTTGTACATCGGCGTGTCCTTCATCATGTCGGCCATCGCCGCGCCGACCTGTGCCTGCTGGCCACGCATCTCGGCATAGAAGCCGTCCGCGGCATAGCCGGTCGAGACCAGCACCAGGCGGCGCACCGTTTCGGGATGCTGCACGGCCATGCGGAAGGCGACGCCGCCACCCAGCGAATAACCCATCACGTCGACCTTGTCGTAGCCGAGTGCCTTGACGATCGCCGCCATGTCGTCGCCCATCGCCTCCAGGCTGAGCGGCCGGTCGCCGAGCGCGGTACGGCCATGGCCCTGCAGGTCGACCCCGATGACGGTGCGGTTCTCGGTAAGCTTCGGCAGGATCGGCGCGAACATGTCGGTCGTGCCGAGACCGCCATGCAGCAGAAGCAGCGGCTCGCCCTTGCCGTAGACGGCGTAATAATAGTTCAGGCCGTTGATCGGCAGCAGGCCGGATTTTTCCGGCTTCGGCAGTGTTGCGGTTGCGGTCGTCATGGCGGGCTTGGCCTCCTCTGCGTTGATGGTGCCCGGCGCGGCAAATAGCGCGGCGGCCGAGGCGAATATGGCGAAAAATACCGATCTGGACACGTCAGTCTCCCTCTCCCGTTTGCATCAAAGTCGCTTGGCGACCTCCTCAAGCTGTTCGGCGCACTGGCCCCAGCCGTCGTGAAAACCCATTTTTTCGTGCTGTTCGCGGTCGGCGACCGACCAATGCGCGACGCGGGCAATGTAGCGGGTCTTACCCTCGCCCTCGTCCTCAAAGGTCAGCACGACCGTCATGAACGGCTTTTCGGACGGCTCCCACGCCTTCGTATAGGCATCGGTGAAGACAAGCTTTTTGCCCGGTACGACTTCGAGGAAGATGCCTGGATTCGGGAACTCCTTGCCGTCGGGATCGGCCATGACGACAAGGTGGAACCACCGGTCCGCACATCCATTTCGGCGCGCGGCGTCATCCACGGCTTCGGCGAGAACCATTGCGTCAACAGCCTTGGCTCGGTCCAGCAGCGATAGACGTTCTCGTGCGGCGCATCGATGATGCGGGCGAGAACCAGCTCGCGATCGGAGTTGGGGGCGATGTCGAGCTTGGTGGTCATGATGTTTCCTCACACGTCGGTTTTGGCTTCCGTGTCTAGGACGAACCGACAAGACGCAAGCCGACACGGTCCGCGAAAAAATCCGCGGGACAGGCGATTCGAACGACGGAAATAAGTGGCTTCAGTGGCGCTTGGCTTGCACCAGGTAGGCGTCGATCTCGGTCTCGCCGAGCCACTTGGCCGCTTCCAGCCGATGCAACCCTTCGACGAGGATATGGCGCTTGCCGTCATGGCGCACCTGGATCGGCATCTTCATGCCGTTTTCCAGAATGTCCTCGGCCAGATGGCGGACGGTCTCGGGATGCAGCGTCTTCTTGCGCGCCGTCGGCACGTAGATATCGTTGACCCTGACCTTTTGCACTCTCAGCATATCGGCTCCCGTGGCGGACAAGGCCGCCCTTTGTGAGATAGTCTGTTTGTCAGGCAAGGCCAAGTGAGCAGCCCGGCAATGGCTGGCCCGATCGTTTCCAATTGACGCTTGGCCGGCGGATGGCCGAAATGGCGGCCTTCGACCTTAGCGGTGTCCATGAACCGTCTGCCGACCGAGTTTCCCGATTTCGGACTGACGCCGGAGCAGCGACGCCAGGCGGTGCGCAGCCATTACTGGGAATGGCCCGGTATGGATGGCGGGCGCGGCGAAATCTGGTGCTACAGCGACCGTTTTTCCTATCGCCCCGGCGAGATGGTGGCGCTGCATGTCAGTTCGACGGCCGCCGGTTTCGGCATCGCAATCATCCGCGACGGCGGCGCGGAAACGACAATGTTCGAAAGGACCGGGATTGCGGCGCGCTGGCAAGATACGCCGGACCAATGTTCGGTCGAAGGCTGCGGCTGGCAAGCATCGTTCGAGTTTCGCATCGGCGACGACTGGCCGTCCGGCGCCTATCGCGTCACGCTTGAAGCGGACGCTCGCGACGGCAAGCCGATCCGCTGTCATCACCTTTTCATCGTCTCGCCGCAGCCCGGCAAGAAACCCGGCCGCGTGCTGCAGGTCGCGGCCACCGGCACCTGGCTCGCCTACAATACATGGGGCGGTTCCAACCATTACGAAGGCATCACCGGGCCGGCCCTCGACCAATATGCACGAATGGTGTCGACGCAGCGGCCTTGGTGCCGCGGCTTCGTCGTGCTGCCCAGGGACGCGCCGCGCGTGCCGCTCGAAGTCGCCGTGCCGCCGAAAACCGTGCCGCGCTATCCGCATATGGAATGGGCCTTTGCTACCGGCCATTCGAAGAAATACGCCTCAGCCGGCTGGGCAAGCTACGACAGCCATTTCTTCCGCTTCGCCGAGCGTGCCGGCTACGCCGTCGATCTCGCCAGCCAGCACGATCTGCATTTTTCGCCCGACATTCTCGACGGCTATGACTGCGTCGTCTTCGTCGGCCACGACGAATATTGGACCTGGGAAATGCGCGATGCGGTCGACACCTATGTCGAGAGCGGCGGTCATGCGGCGCGCTTTGCCGGCAATTTCATGTGGCAGACCAGGCTGGAGGACGAAGGCCGCCGGCAGGTCTGCTACAAATACCGCGCTCGCGCCGAGGACCCGGCCTATCGCGGCGGCGATATAAGGCGCGCCACCAATTCCTGGGAAGCGCCGGAAATCGGCCGGCCGGGTGCGGCGACCTTCGGCCTCAACGCGACAAGAGGCGTCTATGCCGGCTGGGGCGGCTGCGCGCCACGCGGCGTACGCGGCTTTCCGGTCTACCGGCCGGAGCATTGGGCCTTCGCCGGCACCGGCATCTACTATGGCGATCTGCTCGGCGCCGACAGCCACGTCTATGGCTACGAGGTCGACGGGCTCGATTTCGAGATCCGCGGCGGCCTGCCCTACCCCACAGCCATAAGCGGCGCACCGGACGGCCTGCAGGTGCTCGCGGTCGGCATGGCGAGCCAGGCCGAGGAAAGCGCCGACATTGCGTTCGAGGACCAGTTCCTCGGCGACGAGGACGGACGCTTCACCGCCGAGACGCTGTTCGGCGAGGCAAGCGATGCCAATCTCGACAAGGTCAAACGCGGCAACGGCATGATCGTTAATTTCCGGCGCGGCAAGGGCGAGGTGTTTCACGCCGGAAGCTGCGAATGGGTTGCCGGCCTGCTAAGACAGGATGCGATGGTCGAGCGCGTCACCAGAAATGTCCTCGACCGCTATCTTGGAAAACCATGAGATGTTGAAGTCTCCTGCCCCGGAAACTCGCGAAGCCTCGCATCTGTTTTATCTATCCAGCCTGCGCCGGCCGCTGATCGACCGCGCCGAAGGCATCTACATGTGGACGCAGGATGGCCGCCGCTTCATCGACGGATCGAGCGGCCCGATGGTCGCCAATATCGGCCACTCCAATCGCAACGTGCTCGACGCGATGAAACGGCAGATGGACCGCGCCACCTTCGCCTACCGCCTGCATTTCGAGAACGAACCGGCAGAGGAGCTCGCACGGCAGCTGGCGGCCAAACTCCCCGAGGGCCTGGACCGCATCTTTTTCGTCTCCGGCGGCTCGGAAGCAACGGAATCCTGCGTCAAGCTGGCCCGGCAGTGGGCGGTCGCCACCGGCCAGCCCAGCCGTTGGAAGGTGATCTCGCGCTTTCCCTCCTATCATGGCGGCACGCTCGGCGCGCTCGCCGTTACCGGCGACGATGCGCTGTCCGAAACATTTGTGCCGATGATGCAGATGATGCCGACCGTGCCGGCGCCCATCGCCTGGCGCGACCGCGACAATCTTTCGATGGAACAGCGCGGCATCCGCTACGCCGACATGCTGGAGGAAAAGATCCTCGCCGAGGGACCGCAGAGCGTGCTCGCCTTCATCATGGAGCCAGTCGGCGGCGCTGCCACGGCAGCACTGGTGGCGCCGGACAGCTACTATCCGCGCATCCGCGAGATCTGCGATCGCTACGGCATCCTGCTCATCCATGACGAAGCGATGAGCGGTGCCGGCCGCACCGGAAAATTCCTCGGCGGCGACCACTGGAACTGCAAGCCCGACATCGTCGCGCTGTCGAAGGGGCTGGGCTCTGGCTACGCGCCGCTCGGCGCGCTGGCGGCACCGATGCGGCTGGTGCAGCCATTGCTCGCGTCGGGCGGCTTCCAGCACGGCCATACCTATGCCGGCAATCCGCTCGCCTGCGCCGCCGGGCTCGCCGTGCTCGGCGAGATGGACCGTCTCGGCCTGATCGCCAACGCGGCTGTCATGGGCGAGCTATTGATGGACGAGCTGAAGGGATTGGCGAAGCGGTTTCCGTTCATCGCCGACGTCCGCGGCAAGGGCCTGCTCACCGGTGCCGAGATGCTTGCGGATCCCGACACTCTGAGGCCGATCGAGCCGGCAAAGAAGGCCACCCAGCGGCTGCTCGACCTCGCCTACGAGCGCGGCCTGATCATCTACGGACGCAAGGTCAAGGGCGGTGTCGACGGCGACAATTTCATGGTCGCGCCGCCGATGATCGTCACCGCCGCGCAGATCGGCGAGATCATATCCATCATCGGCGACTCGCTCGAGGTGCTGGCCAGCGAGCTCGACCTGCCGGTCGAAGGTTGAGGCGACCATGGCACCGCGCAAAGTCATTATCACCTGTGCCGTCACCGGGTCGGTGCACACGCCATCGATGTCGCCACATCTGCCAGTGACGCCGGACCAGATCGCCGCAGACGCGATCGCCGCCGCCGAAGCCGGCGCCGCGATCCTGCATCTTCACGCCCGCGACCCCAGCGACGGGCGGCCGACCGCCGACCCCGAGGTGTTCATGCAGTTCCTGCCGCGCATCAAGCAGGCGACCGATGCGGTGATCAACATCACCACTGGTGGCTCCTCGCTGATGACGCTCGACCAGCGGTTGGCCGCCCCGCTCAGGGCCGAGCCCGAAATGTGCTCGCTCAATATGGGCTCGATGAATTTCGCGCTGTTCCCGATGCTCGACCGGCCGCGCGAATGGCAGCACGAATGGGAGCCGAAGCTGCTCGAGGCTACCCGTGACACGATCTTCAAGAACACCTTTGCCGATATGGAGACGGTGCTGGAAAAGCTTGGGCGCGGCTGTGGCACGCGTTTCGAATTCGAGTGCTACGATGTCGGCCATCTCTATTCGCTTGCGCATTTCCGCGACCGCGGGCTGGTGTCGGGACCATTGTTCATCCAATTCGTGCTCGGCATATTGGGTGGTATCGGCGCCGATCCAGAAAACCTGATCCACATGAAGCGCATCGCCGACAAACTGTTCGGCGACAGCTACCAGTTTTCCGTGCTGGCGGCCGGACGCCACCAGATGCCGATGATCTCGATTGCGGCGGCGATGGGCGGCAATGTCCGCGTCGGGCTGGAGGACAGCCTCTACGACGGGCGCCAGCTCGCCAAGTCCAGTGCCGACCAGGTCCGCCGGATCCGCGGCGTGCTCGAAGGGCTGTCGCTGGACGTCGCAACGCCGGCCGAGGCACGGCAGATGCTGGCGCTCAAGGGCGGCGACCGCGTGGCGTTCTGAGATGCGGCCGTGACCAACCCACCGTCAAGAGACATTGTCATCCGCCCCGGCCGGGTTGAGGACGTCGAAACCATCCACGCCGCGCTCCTGCGGCTCGGCGCGCATGTCGGCGCACATCAGGAGATCACCTCGACAGCTCAGGATCTCCGCACCTATGGCTTTGGCGAAAAGCCTGCCTTCTCGACCTTGATCGCCGAAGTCGGTGGCGAATTTGCCGGGCTTTGCTTGTATTTTCCGATCTTCTCGACATGGATGGGACGGCCCGGCGTCTATGTGCAGGACCTCTATGTCGAGGATCGTTTTCGTGGCGGCAGGATCGGCGAGCGCCTGCTGCGCCGGGTCGCGGCGCAATGCCGGAAGGCAGGCGGCGTCTATCTCAGGCTGTCCGTCGATACCGACAACGAGACCGCCAAGGCTTTTTACGAACGGTTGGGCATTGCCTGGTCGAGCTACGAGCAGGTGCAGAAGATCGTCGGCGACGCCTTTTTCGCCTTCGCCGATGCACCGGAGGAGCCAACATGAAAGCCTTCTATGCCGAAGAACAGAAGCGCCATGACCCGAAGGCGTTCCTCTCAAGCGGCGCGCCGCAGCCCAATCCGGAAAAGCCGGAACGGGTCGAGCGATTGTTGGCCGGCACCAAGGCTGCCGGCTGCACGATCGAACGGCCGCGGGATCACGGGCTCGGCCCGATTGCGGCGGTGCATACGCCGGAATATCTCGATTTTCTCCAGCATATCTTCGCGCGCTGGCAGCGCATCGAGGGCGCCTCGGCCGAGGTCATCCCCAATATCCATCCGATCGCGCGGAACGGCTCCTATCCGGCCTCGGCGGTCGGCCAGGCCGGCTACCACATGGCCGACACCGCCTGCCCGATCTCCGGCGAGACGTGGCAGAGCGCGCTTTGGAGCGCCTGGAGCGCGGTTGAAACCGCCGAGGCGGTGATGTCGGGAGCGCCGGCCGCCTATGCGCTGTGCCGGCCGCCCGGCCATCACGCCTTTGCCGATGTCGCCGGCGGCTTCTGCTTCATCAACAATTCGGCCGTCGCTGCACAGGTTCTGCGCAGGCAGGCGGCGCGGGTGGCGATCCTCGATGTCGACCTGCACCACGGCAATGGCACGCAGGGCATCTTCTATGCCCGGCCGGACGTGCTCACCGTGTCGCTGCATGCCGACCCGGTGCGCTTCTACCCGTTTTTCTGGGGCTATGGCGACGAGCGCGGCGAAGGCGCCGGCCTCGGCTACAATCTCAACCTGCCGCTGCCGCGCAAATCCGGCGATGCAGCGTTCCTCGAAGCGCTGGAGGCATCGTTCCAGCGCATCAACGCCTTCTCGCCCGATGCGCTTGTGGTGGCGCTGGGGCTAGATGCCTTCGAAGGCGATCCGTTCGGCGGGCTGTCGGTGAGCACGCCTGGTTTTTCGCGCATTGGCGAGGTGATCGCCGGGCTCGGCTTGCCAACGGTCATCGTCCAGGAAGGCGGCTATCTCTGCGACGAGCTCGGCGACAATCTCACCGCCTTCCTCACCGGTTTTGGCGGCGCCCACAAGCGATGATCCGCCCGCGAGGGCCGCTCAGGATCGTTCCTGCCTCAGCATGGCGACAACGCGGTGCACGCTCTCCAGCGTCTCGTCGATTTCGACTGAAGTGTTGTAATGAGCGATGCCGATGCGCACCACCCCCTGCTCGGCCGGAATGCCGAGCTGGTGGACGATCTCCCAGGCGTAGTTGTGGCCGGACCACAGGAAGATGTTTTCGGCATTCATCTGCCGCACGATCGTCTCCGGCACGATGCCTTCGACAGTGAACGACACCGTCGGCACACGCTCATTGATCCGCTTCGGATCGGTGATGCCGTGGATGGTCAGGCCGGCAATATCCGACAGACCGTCGATCAGCTGTTGCGCCAGCGGGTTCTCGTAAGCGATTGAAACTTCGAAGGCCTTGGCGATTTTCAGCCGACGCGATCCTTGCGCGCCGGCTGCCGCGCCCAACTCGGCAAAATAATCGACAGCCGCCGACAGGCCGGCCATCAATTCAATTTGCGGCGTGCCGAGCTCGAAGCGCTCCGGCAAGGCATTGGACGAGCAACGGCATTTATACGGCTTAAGCGCATCGATAACGTCCAGCCTGCCCCACAAAATTCCCATATGCGGGCCGAAGAACTTGTAAGCCGAGCAGATCAGGAAATCGCAGCCGAGGTTTTGGACGTCGATCAGGCCATGCGGCGCGAACTGGACGGCATCGACGTAGACCAACGCACCAGCCCGCCTGGCGATGCCGGTCAACGCCTTCACCCGGTTGATCGACCCGGCGAGATTGCTGGCGTAGTTGAGCGCGACGAGCCGCGTCCTCTCGGAAAGCAGCGCGGCGAGCGCCGCCTCCTCGATCTGCCAGCTCTGCTGGTCGAAAGGCAGCCAGCGCACGACAAGGCCAAGGTCTTCAGCCAGTTGCAGCCAGGGTGAGACGTTGCCCTCATGGTCCATGCGGGTGAGGATGATCTCGTCCCCGGGCTTCATCGTGCGGCCGAGCGTTCGCGACATGTGGTAGGTCAATGTCGTCATGTTGGCACCGATGATGATTTCCTGCGGGCTCGCAGCGCCGAGAAAATCCGCCATCGCCAGGTGGGCCTCGTCCACGATGTCTTGTGCTGCAACGGTGGTCTCGAAGAAGCCGCCGAGGTTGGCATTGGTGGTCAGCAAGCAACGCGATACTGCGTCCGCCACCGCCTGCGTCACCTGCGTGCCGGCAGGATTGTCGAGATAGATGCGCCGGCGGCCCTTGTCGGTCAGCGACAAAGCCGGAAATTTCGCGCGCACCGCGTCGATCCGGAAGTCCACGGCTGTTCCCCTCTCCTTATGACGATCGGACAACCACGTCCCGACGCATCAAGGGCACGGATTGCCGACGCGCTGGTGGATCGCGTCAACGGCTTTCTGCATGTCCTCGGTCCAGACCACGTCGGCGGAAGAGAGCGCCATTTCGAGTTGCGAAATGGTGGTGGCGCCGATGATGTTCGAGGTGACCAAGGGCCGGTTCGAGATATAGGCATTGGCAAACAGCGCCGGCTCCATGCCGAAGGTGCGCGCCAACCGGTTGTATTCGAGCTGCACCTCGGCAGCATTCGGCGTCTCGTAGCGCTGGCCGCGATTGAACAACTGCGAGCGCGAGCCCTGCGGCCGCGCGCCATGATCGTATTTGCCGGTCAAATAGCCCTGCGCCAGCGGCGAATAGGCAAGCAGCGACACCTGCTCGCGCTCGCAGACTTCGGCAAGGTTCACCTCGAAGGTGCGATTGACGAAATTATAGGCGTTCTGCACCGAGGCGACGCGCGGGCCGAGGCCCTTGTCGGCTTCGGCGATGAAACGCATGACGCCCCAGGAATTCTCGTTCGACAGGCCGAAATGGCGGATCTTGCCGGCCTTCACCAGTTCATCAAATACGGCAAGCGTCTCGGCGATCGGGGTCTCGCCTTCCGGCACGCCAGCGGCATCGGAGCGTCGCGGTACGGCGCCGATGCGGTTCGGATTGGCGCCCCACGGCACGTCGCGTTCCGGCCAATGGATCTGATATAGGTCGATGTAATCGGTGTTGAGCCTGGCGAGTGACTTATCAATAGCGTCGAAGATATCGGCGCGCACCAGCCTAGACGGGCGGTCGCCGCGAAACCAAGTGTTGGCGGTACGACCAACTACCTTCGAGGCGATGATCACCTGGTCGCGATTGCGCTTTTTCTTCATCCAATTGCCGATGAATGTCTCGGTACGGCCTTGTGTCTCCGCCTTGGGCGGGATCGGATAGAGTTCGGCGGTGTCAATGAAATTGACGCCGCGAGCAAACGCCAGATCCATCTGGGCGTGACCGTCCGCCTCGGTGTTCTGCTGGCCCCAGGTCATCGATCCGAGGCAGATTTGCGACACGAAAAGATCGGTCTGGCCGAGACGGCGTTTGTGCATGGAGTTTCTCCGGCGGGAATTTTTGCGCGGCTGCGCGAGGAGGAAGCAATAGCATACAGGAAAGCGCCGCCCGCTTCCAAGCCCACCGACGGCAGGCCAGGCGACTTTCCCAGGACGCCGGCGGACGGAGTTTATCCCTGCGGCTAACAAAAAAGCCGGACTGCATGTGAATGCAGTCCGGAATTTCGCCAGGAATGGCGAGGAAAAACCGGCCAAGTGCCGGCACTGACTCTACGGTCGAAGCGCCACAGAAGTTTCGCCGGAACAGCCGAATTATGTCAAAAAAGATCGGGGCAGCATGGCTGCCATGCGGATGCTGCACTGCACAATTGTCATGATCTGCCTATATTGACGGCCGTGGAGGTTCAATAAAGGGGCTTGAATCATGGGATTCTTCACTGAAATGTTCGCCCGTCCGCGTCCGCGGGAACAGCTGCGCTATCGCGCGGCACTGGCGCTGCTCCATTCGATGAGCAATGCCGATCGCGCCGATATCGGCGTCAAGCCGTCCGATTTCCCGCGCATCGCCCGGGAAATGTCGCTGCGCTAAACAGTGCACCGCGAGATATCCCGGCGCGGCCGGGATATCTCCCGAGCGAATCTCAACGCAATCCGAGGAAAATCGACTTGCCCAATGGCACGCCGTTGTGACGCAGGATGTCATAGGCGGTGGTCAGGTGGAAATAGAAATTGGGCATGGCGGCATGCAGCAGATACTGCATTCCCGGCATCGACACCTCGCGCCCCGCAAGCCTCAGTTCGACCATTCTGTCATCTGAACCATCGAATTCGGCCGCCGAGAACGTGGCGAGTAGATCGAGCGTCTTGGTTATGCGCGCCTGCAGCTCGGGGAAGCTCGCCTCATTGTCCTCGTATTTTGGCACCTCGCGCCCGGCAAGCCGCGACGGCGCGCCCTTGGCGTGATCGGTGGCAATCTGTACCTGCCTGGTCAGGGCGAACATGTCCGGCGCCAGCCTCGCCGTGAGATACACCTGCGGGTCGATCTTGCGGTCAGCCGCATTTTGCTCGGCAATGTTCAGCACATTGGCTAGTGCCTTCAGCCTCGCCGAAAATACCGGCACGGATGCTTCATACATTGATATGGTCACAAGAAATCTCCACGCGGCCCGACTGCCCACGGCGAGAGGTAGCGCTTTCGCAGGCGATTGTTCAAGCGTCACCACGCCGCCGCAATCGATATGATAGGATTTTTCATCGAGTGGAGGTTCCCGATGAGACGCGCCTTGTTCGCAGCGACCGCTTTTTTCTCCCTTGCCGCTACCAGCCAACCGGTGCTCGCCGCCGACGCGCCTTACATAGACGACAGGTCGGATGCCGAAGCGGTCATCCGGTCGCTCTACAGCGCCATCAGCCGGCACGAGTTCGCGCGCGCCTGGGACTATTTCGGCGACACCAAGCCGGCTAAAGATTTCAACTCCTTCGTCAAAGGCTATGACGGCACCGACACGGTCGAAGTCAAAACCGGCGGCGTATCCGAAGACGGTGCTGCCGGCAGCATCTACTACAGCGTTCCCGTCGCCATCCGGGCGACGGCCAAGGACGGCAGCGAAAATGTCTTTGCCGGTTGCTATACGCTGCGCCAGATCAATGCCTCGATCCAGGAACCGCCATTTCGCGCAATCTTCATCGACAAGGGTGCGCTGAAACCCTCAAAGGCCGATTTCGAAGATGCCGTGCCGGCAAGCTGCGGCGAAGGACAGCCGCCGCCGAAGAAGGACGCAGCGCTTGAGCAGGCCAACAAGGCGTTTGCCGCGACTTATGGCGACCAGTGCGACAAGGACATGCCCGGCGGCGATCCGCGAGGAGAGCCGGACGCCTACTCGCTCCGCTACAAGGATGCGGGGGCGGCCGAAAACGAGCCCGAACGCGAGACACGGCTGTTTCGCTTTTTCTGCTCGATGGCCGCCTACAATGAGAGCGCAGTCTATTACATCTACGACGACGTATCGGGCGTCCGGCAATTGCAATTCGCGTCACCGGAACTCGATATTCGCTATGAGAACAACAATAGCGAAGGCAAGGTCGAGGGCATCAACATCATCGGCTTCCAGACTGACGACCAGTTGGTCAACTCCGAATATGACGAGGCCACCAAAACGATTTCATCCTTGAACAAGTGGCGCGGCGTCGGCGACGCCTCGTCGGCCGGCACCTACCTGTTTCGCCACGGCAATTTCTCGCTGGTGCAGTATGAGGTCGATGCCTCTTATGACGGCGAGATCAACCCGCAGACCGTGCTGGACTACAACACCGCGCCCTAAGGGACGTTCGATAACATCCAGTTGAGTGTGCCTCGCCAGTCGGTCATGCGGATCGGCGTGCCATGTGTGCCGGTCTCGAAGCGGACAAAGCGGGTCGGGTAGGCTTTCGATTTGCCCAGAATCGATCGGAAGAAGGCTTCCTGTTTCTCGATTGGAAACACCGGGTCCTTGCTGCCCTGGCCGAAGAAGACCGGCACACGGCGCTTGAATGCGGAGCTTGAGAAGAAACTCTCGTCCCACAGCGAGCCGAGCAGCAGCAGCCCGTCGATGCGCCCGCCGGTGTCCTTGCGGGCGGCCAGCTTCCAGCACAACGCGCCGCCCATAGAGCCGCAGGCGACGAAGATTTTTGCGCGCGGCGACTGTTCGGCATAGTGGCCGATCAATGCGGCGATCTGGGCGGCACCGGTGTCGCCGAAATCGGAAAAATCCGGCGACAGATAGAGGCCGCCATTACCGGCCATCAGGTTCTTGATACGGTTGAAATTGCCACCGAAAGTGAAATCGTCAGCACCCTGCTTACGGCTGCCGCCCTGCCCGTGCAGATAAAGCACGATGATGCTGGCGCCCCCGGTCTTGCCGACGGCAATGTGGCGGACATCGCCTGCATCGGTCGGCAGCAATAGATCCTGCTGCACCTTACGCACGCCGGTGTCGGTGTATTGCGCGTGCACACGACGCTCAGGCACTTCGTCACGAGCGTTGATGTCGCGCAGCTCACGATAATCGACGACCGTATAGGCGCCGTTGCTCTCGGACGAGAGTGTGACCGGATAGGCGAACAGATCGTCCTTGAAGGGTTTGAGTTCGAGAGCGTTGGCGTAGGCGACACAAAAGAGCTGCAAAAGAATCGCCATCAGCAGGGCCGGGAGGCCAGAGGGGGGCAAGCGGAACCGGAAGCAGGAACGAAAGGCCATCCCTCAGCCATGCGTTTTTCGGCTTCGGTTTGTCAATCCTGCAGCACGCCGCCAGCGCTTTCCAGCGCCTCGCGCGTGTCGACATCGACGGCTGCCCCTTCGCCGATCTCGACGTCGATGACGTCGAACCCTTCGGCCTCGACCAGATGGCGGGCCCCGGTATCGCCTTCGAGGTGAGCGATCGCGGCAAACAGCGAACGCGGCAGCAGCACGGGATTTCCGCGCCGCCCATCGTGCGAGGCCCGCACCACCGATCGGCCTTCGGACCTGCAGAACGCCTCGATCAGCCTGTCGAGGTCGGCCGACGCGACGCCGGGCATATCGCCGAGGACAATCATGGCGCCGGCGGCGTCGCCGGAAATCTTGGCGATGCCGGCCTTCAGCGACGAAGACAGACCCTCGCCGAAATCCGGATTGTCGGCGAAGATCACATCGAGGCCAGACAGTGCATCGCGCACGCGCTCGCGCTGGTGGCCAGTGACGACGATGGTGGCCGCGGCTTTCGAACCGACCGCGCGTTCGGCGGTGCGACGGACCAGCGGCTTGCCGTCGAAGAGCGCCAAGAGCTTGTTCGGCCCGCCCATGCGGCTGGAGCGGCCGGCGGCCAGAAGCACGATCTCGACCTTTGGTTCGGCTTTGGCCGGCAATGGCTCGCGCGGCTGCGGCCGCGTCGGAATTTCCATCAACAGCCCGCCGACGCCCATGCCGGCAATATCCCTGGCGGTCACGTCGACACCGGCGATCAGCCGGTCAAGCACCCAATCGAAGCCGTTCTCCTTGGGACTGCGGGCGCAGCCCGGCGCACCGATGATGCGCTTGCCGCCTAGAGTGCCTAGCACCAGTAGATTGCCGGGATCGACCGGCATGCCGGCGCGGATGACAATGCCGCCTGCCTTTTCGATCGCAGCGGGAACGACGTCGCCGAAATCGGCCATCGCCGAGGCGCCGAAGATAACCACCATATCGTTGTCGCGGATCAGCGAGGCCGCAGCGTCGGCGACGGGGATAATTTCATGCGGGGTTCGACGCTCCGCCGTCAGCCTGCCGCCCGAACGCGCCAGGCGCGCTTCGGTGACGCGCAGCGTCTTGTCGAGCACGCTGGGTTTGATGCCGGGCAGCACCGTCTGGATGACGCCGACGCGCACCGGCTGATAGGCGTTGACCGCAAATATCTCGCCGCCGGCGCAGATCCTTGCCACGGCATCGACCAAAGCGGAGGCGACCGCAAATGGGATGATCTTCACCGTTGCTACCATCTGGCCTTTTTCGACCGGCGCATGCTGCGCGAGCGTGGCGATGGTGATCGTCGGATCGACGGCGTTGATGGCGTTGATCATCGCCGCGTCGACGGTGAACATGCCGGCAGCCTGCGCGTGGAGGTTGACCCTGCCGGTCGCGGCGGGCTTCGCCTCGATGTTGCGATGGATCATGGATGCGGCGATCTTTTCGGCAGCGACGTCCTCGCTGAGATCATCGGGCGCCAACACCGCCGCTACGACCTCGGAAATGCCAGCGGCCTTCAACAGGGACACATCCCCGGCGCTTAGCCTGTGCGCCTTGCGGAAGCGGCGCTCTCCGGCTGTGGTGGCGTGCGCCAGCACTGCCCCTTCGGCCGCATCGATCGCAACGGGACCAAATTTCACGCGACCGCGCCTTTGGATTCGAGGCCGCGGGAGCGAAAGGCGTGGATCGCTTGCGCCAACACCGCGACGGCGATCTCGGCGGGGCTGGCGGCGCCGATGTCGAGGCCGATCGGGGCATGAATGCGGGCGATCTGGTCGGCGGTCGCTCCCGAAGCCAGCAGGCGTTCCACACGTTTGGCGTGGGTCTTGCGGCTGCCGAGCGCGCCGACATAAAAGCAGCCGGCGTCGAGCGCCGCCTTCAGCGCGGAATCGTCGATCTTCGGATCGTGGGTGAGAGCAGCCAGCGCCGTATAGCTATCGAGCGGCTGACGCGTCAGCACATCCTCTGGCCATTCGGCATGCAGCGCGATATCGGGAAAACGATCGGGCGTGGCAAAGGCCGTGCGCGGATCGATGATCTCGACAGGATAGCCGGCGATCCTGGCCATCGGTGCCAGCGCCTGGCTGATGTGGACGGCGCCGATCACCACCAGCCGCGGCTGCGGCAGATGTGCGTTGAGGAAGAAGGTCCGTCCCTCAGCTTCGACCGAACCGGAATTGCCCGTGCGAAATGCCTTGGCGATGGCCGCCCCGAGTTCGCCGGCTACCCGGTCGCCCTCGCGCACGACACGGTCGCGGCCGTCGTCGAGATCGGTGACCAGGATTGCCGCGCGGCGGGCGCGGCGTTCGGCGTTGAGTGTCTTCAGCGCATAGGGATCCATTCGAGATCAACCCAATCTTTCTACATAGACCTTGATGCGGCCGCCGCATGACAGGCCGACTTGCCAGGCGGTCTCGTCTGCGACGCCGAATTCGAGCATTTTGGCCGTGCCGCTATCGATAACATCGACCGCCTCGGTGACCACCGCGCCTTCGACGCAGCCGCCAGAGACTGAGCCGTGGAAATTGCCTTCCGCATCGATGACCAGGTGGCTGCCGACCGGGCGCGGCGCCGAGCCCCAGGTCTCGACCACAGTGGCAATGGCGACATCCTTGCCGTCCTTCATCCAGCCCTCCGCGATGATCAGCGGGTCGCGGGCCTCATCGAGATAGATACTGCGTTCCATGATTTTCTCCCTGGCAGACATGTGGTTATGCGACGCGCTTCACGCCAGCCTCGATCCACGGGCGCGCGTCGACCGAACGCATAAAAACAGCACGGTTGCCAGCGACCGGTCCGCACATAATCCGCACGGGTTAACAGATCGAGCGTCTCGTCGACCGTCCGCGGCGTCGGACGCGGTTTTCAACTCGGTCATTCTGTTTTCGCGGGCGCGGCCATCTGAAAGCCTCTACAAAGCGTGGTAGCCGCGGTTGTGATAGATCAGCGGCCGCAAATTATCGCCGATGCGCAAACCTGTAACTTGGCCAAAAAGCACACGGTGGGTGGCCAGATCCTTGGAGTCGATCAGTTCGCAGTCGAAGACGGCGAGCGCGCCCTTCAGCGTCGGCGCACCGGTCGAGATCACATCCCATTCGGCCAACGCGAAACGCTCCTCGACCGGCAGGCCGGTAATGCCGGAAAAGCCGATCGACAGCGGCTCCTGATCCGAAGCCAGCGTGTTCAGGGCAAATTTGCCGTTTTCCACGAACGGCTCGTTCTTGGGATTTTCACGATTGAGGCAAACCAGGATGGTTGGCGGCGTGTCCGACACCGAGCAGGCCGCGATCACCGTCGCGCCGCGCCTGCCGGCAGGGCCATCGGTGGTGACTACATGCACATGGCCAGCAAAATGGGCCATCGCGTCGCGGTAGGCCTGCGGCCCGATGTCATTCTTCTTCAGCACAGATGATTTTCCACTAGTCAGAACCAACCGTTATATATGGGGGGATATTGCAGGCCACAAGCGAAGTGCTTGACCTATATCCCGAATTCGCGTGTTGCGCCAAAGCTGGCCAGCCTTTAGGTCTTGACGGCATTGGCGCCGGCAACCACGCGACCGGCGTGGAGGAATTCTTCGCTCGCATGCGACCTTGGACAACCACGATAGCGGTGCTGGCCTGGCTCTCGGTCGCCTGCAGTGCAAATGCCGAGACGCTGCTGGTCGGCGTCGCGGCACCTTTGTCGGGGCCGTCGGCGATCCTCGGCAAACAGATCGAGGCCGGCGCGACAATGGCGGCTGAAGCGAACGATGCCGAAATCAAGACGATCGATGACGCCTGCACGGCCGACGGTGGCGCCGCCGCCGCGCGGGAGTTCACCGCGGCCAAGGTCAACGTCGTCATCGGGTTTTTGTGCACCGACGCAATCGAGGCGGCTCTGCCGATCCTCAAGGATGCCGGCATACCGGTGATCACCGTCGGCGTTCGCACGGAAAGCCTGACCGACCGGCGCGCCAAGACCGGATGGCCGATCTATCGTCTCGGGCCGCGCGGCGACGACGAGCGCAATGCCGTTGCTGCCATCCTCACCCACCTATGGCAGACCGAGCTGTTCGCCATCGTCGACGACGGTACGATCTATGGCCGCGAAATGGCCGAGACATTTCGGGCAGCCGCCGAGCAAGCAGCTCTAAAGCCGGTGTTCGTCGACACGTTCCGGCCGCAGCTCGACAACCAGATCGGCCTGATCGGCCGGCTGAAGAAAGCCGGCGCAACGCATGTCTTTGCCGGCGGCGACGGCGATGATGTCGCCGTTATGGGCCGGGATGCTGGCCAGCTAAATACCGGCATGGTGTTTGCCGGCGGCGAAGCGTTGCGCGCGCCGCTCGGCGACGTGCCTTATGCCGTCGGTACGCTGATGATCGCGCCGCCCGAATGGGCCGATGTCGCCGACCCCAAGGTGCTGCAGAGCTTTGCCGGACAAAACATCGTGCCGGAAGGTTACACGCTTCCCGCCTATGCCGCGGTCGAGATCGCCAAGGCGGCGTCGGCATTGACGCAAAGCTCCGGCGAGAGGCTGGCCAATGCACTGACCGCACATGACTTCACCACGGCGATCGGACCGATCCGCTTTGACGAAAAAGGCGACCTGACGCAAAATCCTTATCGCGCCTTCCGTTTCGACGGCGGCCGTTTCTTGTCGGCGGAGAGCCAATGATGTCCAGCACGGGGATGTTCCGTACCGGTCCGCGCAATCTCATCACCGACGTCGCCGGCGTGCGTGTCGGCAGTGCAGCGAATGCGACGTTGAAATCCGGTGTGACCACCGTCATCTGCGACGAACCAGCCGTGGCCGGCGTGCAGATCCTGGGCGGTGCGCCGGGCACCCGCGAAACCGACCTGCTCGAGCCGCACAATTCGATCCACGCCATCCATGCCGTGGTGCTTTCGGGCGGCTCGGCTTTTGGCCTCGACGCCGCGTCGGGGGTGCAGGCGGCGTTGCGCGAAAGAGGCATCGGCGTCGAGGTCGGCGGCTTTCGCGTGCCGATCGTGCCGGCGGCGATCCTGTTCGACCTGCGCAATGGCGGCGACAAGGATTGGGGCCGGTATCCGCCTTACCGCGACCTCGGCTACGAAGCCGCGCAAGCCGCCGCGATCGACTTTGCGCTCGGCACCGCCGGCGCCGGTGCCGGCGCGCTGAGCTCCGGCCTGAAGGGCGGGCTCGGCTCGGCCTCGACGGTGCTGGACAGCGGCGTCACCATCGGCGCGCTCGCCGCCGTCAACCCGACCGGCTCGGTGACGGTCGCCGGGACCCGCCATTTCTGGGCGGCGCCGTTCGAGATCGGCGACGAGTTCGGCGGGTTAGGCTATCCCCACCCGATGCCTGACGATGCCAGAATGGTCCTGCTGAAGTTCCGTGACAAGCATGCGACAGAACAGGCGGAAACCGGCGCCAACACGACCATCGCCGTGATCGCCACCGATGCGGTACTCACGAAGGCCGCCGCCAAACGTCTGGCGATATCGGCGCATGACGGCTTTGTCCGTGCCATTTGGCCGACACACACGCCCGCAGACGGCGATCTGGTCTTCGCGCTGGCAACGGGCAAGAGCGGCATCGAGCTCGCACCCAACGATGCCGTCGATCTCTACGCCGCGGCCGGCGCCACGATGGCACGCGCCATCAGCCGCGGCGTCTTTGCCGCGACGCCGGCCGAGGGCGATCTGTTCCCGGTCTGGTCGTCGCGCTGAACGCGCAACGCTCATTCGGGTGAGCCGTAATCAGACTGGATTATGATCAGGTGGGTTCGGATTTTTCTTCCTCGAAGGTGACCGCAACATCCGAGTTTGCCGACAGCCGCACCTTCTGGCCCTCGACCTCGGCGACAAGGCTGAGAGGAATGAAGTGGTGATGGCCCCTGTGAGCGCCCTCGCCGCTGTCGCGCTTGGTCAGCTTTATGCGATCTCCGTCAACCTTGTCGACGGTACCGACATGGACGCCGTCGGCGCCGATCACTTCCATACGTTCGCGAATCTTGGCTGCATCTGTCATGGGGGTCTCCCTTAGAGCGCCGCGCGTCCTTTTGAACGCGCAAAGGACACTCTAAACGTTTTGAATCAATGCATCGTGGCGGACGCAAAAGGAAGCGTTATTTTGGGAGGGCAGCAGGGGGGGAGGGGGCGGCAATAAAAACAGTGAGGATTAGAAAAAACCGACCCCCCCCGCGGGCAGG
>NZ_JAMYRZ010000067.1:0-24850 GCF_040321675.1 Mesorhizobium sp. M0296 | reverse complement strand
CCCATATTACACTACTACCCTACTGCCGTACTGCCATACTTCCCTACTCACGTAATCACCTACTGCACTACTCCCCTACTCCCCTACTCCCCTACTGCCCTACCCGCATTTTAGGGGCTTACATCCGGCAAAACTCTTCCCTATAAGGCCCTCCTAGCCTGATACCAGAATCGCGAGCACAACCGGCCGGGTCATCCCGTTCGGCTTTTTGTGCAAGCCGCCCGCCGAAACGGACCCTCGACATGCCAAGACGCACCGACATCAAGTCGATCCTGATCATCGGGGCCGGCCCCATCGTCATCGGTCAGGCCTGCGAATTCGACTATTCCGGCACCCAGGCCTGCAAGGCGCTGAAGGAAGAGGGTTTTCGCGTTATCCTGGTCAATTCCAATCCGGCCACCATCATGACCGATCCGGAGCTGGCCGACGCCACGTACATCGAGCCGATCACGCCCGAAGTGGTGGCCAAGATCATCGCCAAGGAGCGGCCGGACGCGCTGCTGCCGACCATGGGCGGCCAGACCGCGCTCAACACCGCTTTGTCGCTGCGCCGCATGGGCGTGCTCGACCGCTATCAGGTCGAGATGATCGGCGCCGACGCCACCGCAATCGACAAGGCCGAGGACCGCGCGCTGTTTCGCGAGGCGATGAACAAGATCGGCCTGGAAACGCCGAAGTCGATGCTGGCCAACGCCACCGACGTCAAGAATGCCGACCGCAAGACGCACGAGGCCGAGCGCGCCGCGCTGAAGGCGGAAAAGCCCGAAAATCTCGACGCCGCGCTCGATGCTCTGGAAACGCGCTGGAACCTCGGTGAGGGCGACCGCAAGCAGCGCTATATCAGCCATGCCATGGCGATTGCAGCACAAGCGCTCGACCATGTCGGCCTGCCCGCCATTATCCGCCCCTCCTTCACCATGGGCGGCACCGGCGGCGGCATCGCCTACAACCGCGCCGAATTCTTCGAGATCGTCCAGTCCGGCCTCGACGCCTCGCCGACCACCGAAGTGCTGATCGAGGAGAGCGTGCTCGGCTGGAAGGAGTATGAGATGGAGGTTGTCCGCGACAAGGCCGACAACTGCATCATCATCTGCTCGATCGAGAACATCGACCCGATGGGCGTGCATACCGGCGATTCGATCACCGTCGCCCCAGCGCTCACGCTGACCGACAAGGAATACCAGATGATGCGCAACGCCTCGATCGCGGTGCTGCGCGAGATCGGCGTCGAGACCGGCGGCTCCAACGTCCAGTTCGCCGTCAACCCGGCAGACGGCCGCCTGGTGGTGATCGAGATGAACCCGCGCGTCTCGCGCTCGTCGGCGCTGGCTTCCAAGGCGACCGGTTTCCCGATCGCCAAGATCGCGGCAAAACTCGCCGTCGGCTATACGCTGGACGAGTTGGAGAACGACATCACAGGCGGAGCAACGCCGGCCTCGTTCGAGCCGAGCATCGACTATGTCGTGACCAAGATCCCGCGCTTTGCCTTCGAGAAATTCCCAGGCGCCGAGCCGGTGCTGACCACCTCGATGAAATCGGTCGGCGAGGTCATGGCCATCGGCCGCACCTTCCAGGAATCGCTGCAGAAGGCCTTGCGTGGACTGGAGACCGGCCTGACCGGTCTGGACGAAATCGAGATCCCCGGCATCGGCCACGGGAACGCGCCGGCCAGCCATGTCGATGACCGCAACGCCATCCGCGCCGCCTTGGGCACGCCGACGCCGGACCGGCTGCGCATGGTGGCGCAGGCGATCCGCATGGGCACCTCGCTGGAAGACGTGCACGCAATGTGCAAGATCGACCCGTGGTTCCTCGAGCAGATCGCCGGCATTCTCGACATGGAGGCGCGCATCCGCGAGCACGGCATCCCCGAGGACGCCGCCAATCTGCGCATGCTGAAGGCGATGGGTTTCTCCGACGCGCGGCTCGCATCCCTGGTCAGGAAGGACGTCGAAGAGATCCAAAAAATTCGCGAAAAACTCGACGTTCATCCGGTTTACAAGCGCATCGACACTTGCGCCGCCGAGTTTGCTTCGCCCACCGCCTACATGTACTCGACCTACGAGGTGCCGTTCGCCGGCGCGCTCGCCAACGAGGCGCAAGTGTCGTCTCGGAAAAAGGTGGTCATCCTCGGCGGCGGCCCCAACCGCATCGGTCAGGGCATCGAATTCGACTATTGCTGCTGCCACGCCGCCTTTGCGCTGCGCGACGCCGGCTTCGAGGCGATCATGATCAACTGCAACCCGGAGACCGTCTCTACCGACTACGACACTTCCGACCGGCTCTATTTCGAGCCGCTGACGCCGGAGGACGTGCTGGAGATATTGCGCGCCGAACAGGCGTCCGGCGAGCTGGTCGGCGTCATCGTCCAGTTCGGCGGCCAGACGCCGCTGAAGCTGGCGGATGCGCTGGAGAAGGCCGGCATCCCGATCCTCGGCACCTCGCCCGACATGATCGATCTCGCCGAGGACCGCGACCGTTTCCAGAAGCTATTGCACAAGCTTGGCCTCAGCCAGCCGAAGAACGGCATTGCCTATTCGGTCGAGCAGGCCCGCCTCGTCGCCGGCGAGCTCGGTTTCCCGCTGGTCGTGCGCCCGTCCTATGTGCTCGGCGGCCGCGCGATGCAGATCATCCACGATGAGAGCATGCTGCAATCCTATCTGCTCGACACCGTGCCCGGCCTGGTGCCGGAGGACATCAAGCAGAAATACCCCAACGACAAGACCGGCCAGATCAACACGCTGCTCGGCAAGAACCCGCTTCTGTTCGATACCTATCTGTCGGGCGCCATCGAGGTCGACGTCGATTGCCTCTGCGACGGCAAGTCGACCTACGTCTCCGGCATATTGGAGCATATCGAGGAGGCCGGCATCCATTCGGGCGACTCGGCCTGCTCGCTGCCGGTGCATTCGCTGCCTTCCGAGCTGGTCGACGAGCTGGAGCGCCAGACGGCAGCGCTGGCCCGCGCGCTCAATGTCGGCGGCCTGATGAACGTGCAATATGCGATCAAGGACGGCACGGTCTATGTGCTGGAGGTCAACCCGCGCGCGTCGCGCACCGTGCCCTTCGTCGCCAAGACGATCGGACGTCCGATTGCGAAGATTGCTGCCCGCATCATGGCCGGCGAAAGCCTGGAAGATGCCTTCGCCCATTACGGCGCCATGCCCGACCCGCGCAATCCCGGCCACATCGCCGTCAAGGAAGCGGTATTCCCGTTCGCCCGCTTCCCCGGCGTCGACATTTTGCTCGGCCCGGAAATGCGCTCGACCGGCGAGGTCATGGGCCTCGACCGCGACTTCGCGCTGGCCTTCGCCAAGAGCCAGCTCGGGGCGGGTGTTGATCTCCCCCGCGCGGGCACGCTGTTCGTCTCGGTGCGCGACGAGGACAAGAAAGGCATCTTGCCGGCGGTCAAGCGCCTCGCCGGCCAGGGTTTTAAAGTGCTGGCCACCTCAGGCACCGCCCGCTTCCTCGCCGAAAACGGCGTCGCCGCCGAAAAGATAAACAAGGTGCTGGAAGGCCGCCCGCACATCGAGGACGCCATCCGCAACCGCCAGGTCCAGATCGTCTTCAACACGACTGATGGCCAAAAGGCGGTGTCGGACTCCAAGTCGCTGCGCAGGGCGACGCTGATGCAGAAAGTGCCGTATTATACGACGCTATCGGGTGCGGCCGCGGTGGCGGAGGCTATTGCGGCGTTGCGGGCTGGGAGCTTGGAAGTCAGGCCGCTGCAGGAGTATTTTGCCTGAGGCGATAGCCAAACCGCAGAAAACAGCGTCCTCCTTCGCCTGAGCACCAGACGGAAAGAAGATGCTGGAAGGTGCCTAAAGCACATTATGGCAACATGCCGTATTTCCTATTGCGATCCTGTCCAGTCTAGCAGAAACTAAAATTACATCAGTTTGGGAGCAATGCCATGGCAGACGCGACACTCGTGGACCCAGCAATCCGATGATTAAATACCTCAGGCTGCGCAACTTCCGGGCATACCGCGATCAAAGCTTCAACTTCAGTCGACTGAATATATTTATCGGCGCAAATAACAGTGGGAAATCGTCGATAATAAGTGCGATAAATCTATTAGCTCAGACACACGCAGAAAGCCGAGGAAGCACGAGTCCGCTGATATTGAATGGCCCCTACGAAGAACTCGGTACGTTTCAAGATATTGTCCATGGCAACAATGTCAGAACCCCCATTGGATTTGACTTCGGAATTGGGGATTTTCATGTATCTTTTGATGTAAAGTATAGACTTCAAAGAAGAGAATTAGAGATTGCCAAATTTACACTCCTGGAAGGCGACAATGAAATTGTTTCATATCAGACAAAAAAAGACAAGGTTGACGTAAAAATAAAAAGAGAGAGCATCGAAAGCGTGATGGGGAATAAGAATGTAAGAAGGCCGCGATTTACAGGGTTCTGGCCATTCATACCGGAAGTATCGTTTCTAGCTATACGCAACAGCGATCTCCCGAAAAGCTCTCAAAAAATTATTGAGCAAGCCTCTCGCAGCTTGCGAATGGCCGAAATGCGAATCCGTGATAGCTTTAGATTTTTTGACACACTCAGCCCATTTCGCGCTCAACCGCAAAGAACGTATGTTTACAGTGGGGAAACGCCGAATGAAATCGGTAGGACTGGCGCTAACGGAGTAAGTTTACTTGTCAACGACACCTCAAAAAGGGGAGCAATAAAAATTGGGCTGGAGGAAGAAATATCCGAGTGGCTGAAAGCCAACAAGATCGCATCCGCCATAAAAGTCAAAAATCTTACCAGCCGGCATTTCGAAATATGCCTAGTTGATTTCAAGGGAAAAGAGCATAATGTTTGTGATGTCGGATTTGGATGCAGTCAAGTTCTACCCGTACTTGTTGGAGGCCTAAACCTATTTCATAAAAATCGAGCTGCGCGATCATCGCCGACTTTTGTAGTTCAAGAACCCGAGATACATCTCCATCCCAATGCTCAGGCCTCTCTGGGTTCTTTTTTTGTTGGGTTGGCCCGCTATGGCGGGCAGCAGTTTATTGAAACCCATAGCGACAACCTAGTTCTAAGGGTTGCTAGACATGTAGCCTTAGGAGATATTGACTCCAAGGACATAAAGCTTTTCTTTGTGGAGGATTCGAGCGGCGAGAAGATAGTTACTGAATTAGCAATTAATCCAGATGGAGTCTTTGATCCAAATTGGCCAGGTGGATTTTTTCCTCAACGTCAGTTTGAATCGCTGCAACTCGCTAAGGCTCGAACACACACCGCCAGATCTCGTTCGGACCACCAACTGAGATTCACTTACCCGGAATAGTCATGCCAGTTTTCGTAGATGCCAATTGTTTCAAAGGATATATTGATGGCGTCATTTCGGCGGCAGCTAACAATTGTCGCACTGCCGTAGAAACGATATTAAGTAAAACGGAAATTGCTCTCGATGATAAAAAACTTTTTGAGCAGGAATGGCGTGATTGCACAGGAGGGCATGGCAATATATTTGTTGGAGATCACATTGCCGATCTTATGGAGCAGGGGAAGATTGTTATTTATGAATTCTCTAGGGATCACCAGTTGCGTAAGAAATTATCTCAGATAGGCGTTCCAGGGAAGGATGTAAGAATAGTTGAATTTTGCGCTGGCGCAAAAGTAGATATAATAACCAGCAATGATATAGATCTCTATGAGCCGTCGCAGAAAGGCTGCAAATCAAGTTTGCACTTGAAGTTTGTACACCAGAGACGCGGGTCCATTTGTAGATATGTAGAGAAGAACCTAAAGATAGTCATTTGCTGTTGCTGTCTAGTGCCTCAGTTTGTTTGAATGTCTGAATATCTTTTCAAATAAGATCATGCCAACCTACAATACCTGTTGTCGTAAAGCTCTCACGCCACGGCGACACATTCTATCTCGATATCGAACTCCATCGGCCAGGAGGCCACCGGCACGAGGTCGCGCCCGGCGGGTTAACCGCAAAGTATCTGGCATAGACGCGGCTGATGGCGTTGTGGAAACCGGAATTGACGCCGTAGATGCGCACCATCTCGCGCTTCGGGAAGGCCAGCCCCGGCGCCCTCCTCAGTTGAGAAACCCAATAAACCGTCCGGCGAACAGCACGGATGTCCATAGCACCAGCGAAAGCCCCGCCAGGATAATAGCGCCCCCACCAACCGACTCGTCACCACCCTTTGCGCGCCAGACGCGCATGAAGACAAGGAAGTTGGCGCCCGCGAACAGGGTGAGCGTCATCTTGGCGAGGAAGATGGGCATCGCCGCATACGCGCTCGCCCTGACTGAAAACAGCAGCGACCCCGTGACAAGTGCTCCGCCGAATGCGCCCAATGCGGTGCGGCGCAGCAGCGCGACGAACGGTGCCTGCGGCAGCGAGCGGAAGGCGCCGAGGATCCTGAGGTCCATGAGCCAGACGCTGGTCAGCAGCGCGCCGATCGACATGATGTGGAGCGCATTGATTACGGGATAGGCGACGAACGAGGCCTTCAGTCCCCGCGCGAAGGCGAGTTGCTCGATGCCGGCGAGGAGCCCGTCTATTCAGGCCGGCGGCACGCGGTCGGGATAGACATCGTAGGTCTTGCCGCCGACGATGACGCGCACTGCCTTCATGCGCTTTTCCTTCTCGTCGAGCGAGCGGTGGCCGATCGCGGTCACCTCGTCGCCGATCTTGGCGACCTCCTCGGTGAAGCCGGCGGCGATCGTGCGCGACGGCGTCGCCATCTCCACCCGCCAGGCCTCTCCCTTGGCATCGACGTCCAGCGTGGCGTGCGGGTTGCCGATATAGATGGCCGTGATCTTGCCCCGGAGTTCGAAAACCCCGTCCTGCGTCCACGACCAGCCGTGATGGGCATAAGCCGCACTGACGGCGGCAAGGATTACCGCCGCTGCCAGCATGACGCTTCGGTTGAAAGGTGACTGCATCGCTCGTCTCCTCGGTTCATTTCGATTGGAGGGTAGGTCACGGCGCGGCAGCGTCAAATCACATGAGGTGTGCGCTGCCCCTCATTGCCCTGCCGGGCATTTCTCCCCGTATAGTGACGGGGAGAAAGGTGCCTTCGCCAAGGATTTCGCCAATCTCCAGAGTTGAAGAAAGGGAGCTGAGTTTGCCGCCAGCCCCCTTCTCCCCGTCCCTCTACGGGGAGAAGATGCCGGCAGGCAGATGAGGGGCGGCGCCGACTTCTACGATCGAGCGCCCGCTTGCCCCGACCCCTCACGCCGCCCAGTCGACTTCGGACATCCCCAGCCGTTCGTAGAGCCGGACCGCGGCGGCGTTCTCGACAGTGTTGGTCTTGAGATCGACATGCGCAGCACCCCTTGCCTGAAACACCGCAAACGCGTGCCACATCAGCGCCTCGGCGATGCCCTTGCCGCGCGCCTCGGGATGGACGGCAAGGTCCTTGACGAACGCCCGCGTCCAGCAGAGCGCTGCGCCCGCCAGCCGGCCCTTGCTGTCGATAACCAGGAAACACAAAGCTGGGTCGAATTCCGCGTCGGCCGAAATGCGCGGCCACCATTCGTCGAACGGCCCGTCGGCGCCGTCGTCAAACACCGCGGTCAACAGCGTATGCAAAGCGAGTGCATCGGCGGCTTCGAAGCCGCGCATGAAAAAACCTTCGGGCCAGCGCGGCGCCAGAAGTGTGTCGTCGAGGATCTTGCGCAGGCGGATGTCGTTTGGCGCCGGCGGGCGCGGCTCAGGCATCGGGCTGCATGCGGCGGCGCAGGCTGTCGCTGCCGAGCCCGGTTTCGCCGAGCATCCCCTTGCGCTTGGCGTCGTAATAATAGCCGCTCTGGTAGAGCCGGTCGGCGCGCTTGGGGTTGCCGCCTGAGACCAGCCAGGCGCCGCGCAGATATTTCACCGCATATTTCAAATTGGTCTCGGCGTCGAACAGGCCGCTCGCCGGCCCGTCATAGCCCATGCCGCGCGCCGTCGCGTGCTTGATCTGCATCAGCCCCCAATGGCCGTGATTGTAGGCTTTCGGGTTGAACGTGCTCTCGCGGTTGACGACATGGCGCACCAGATCGACCGGCACCTGGTAAAGCGCGGAATATTTCTCGATCAGCCGCTCGATCTCGCTGCGGCCGCCGGCGTTCGACTGACCCTCGGTGGGGTCGGTCGCGGCCAGAGCGGCCGGGTCCTGCGGCACCGTGTAGGAAACCGGCTGAACGCCGGGCATGGCCTCGGTCTGTTGGCTGACCGGCATGGCGACGGCTGGCGTCGCAGTAACAGGCAGGGCATTGGCGGTCATGACGGCGGGGGTAGTTGCCGCCAGCGGCGTCGGCCCGGCAAAGGCGGCGGCCGGCTCGATCGGCAGCGCAGCCGTCTGGGCGACGCCGGACGGCTCCGGCAGCACCGAAACCGTGTCGGGCAGCGCCAACGTAAAGCCGGCATCGGTATTGGCCGTATTTTCGGTAAAGGCCGGCGTCGGGGTCACCGGCGAAGTCGAGGTGCAACCGCTGAGAGCGGCCACGGCCAACACCGCCGCAAGGACGGGAAAGAGGAATTTTGCTGGCAAGCGGCGCTCGGGTCCGGTTCGTCGGGTGTTAAGAAGTCCTTACACCAGCATCTTTCCCCGGGCAATCCGCGGTAGCCGGCGGTTTTCGGGTGGCGAGCCGGGCCGCGAAATGCGATATTGTTCTGGATTTGTACTTCGAAGCATTCCGGAAAGGAGCACGCCATGGACGCCTCTCATGCCACCGCCGGCCACGCGGTCTTCGAAACCGTGCTCGGCTTCATGGGCATCGCCTGGAGCGATGCCGGACTGACCCGGCTCTGCCTGCCGCAGCGCAATCGCGACGCGGTCGGACGCCGGCTGCTGCGCCATACCGCCGCCGAGCAGCCTGCGAAGCCCGAGCCGCAATGGGTTGCCGAGCTGATCGCGTCGATCAAGGCCTATGCCGCCGGCGAGGATATCGATTTCTCCGGCGTGCCGGTCGATCTCAGCGGCGTCGACGAGTTCCGCCTGGCGATCTATGACGCGGCGCGAAAACTCGCCTTCGGCGAAACCACCACCTATGGCGAACTGGCCAAGCGCGCCGGCCATGCCGGGCTGGCGCGCGAAACCGGCGCCGCCCTCGGCGCCAACCCGGTGCCGCTGGTCATCCCTTGCCATCGCATCCTTGCCGCCGGCGGCAAGATCGGCGGCTTTTCCGCGCCTGGCGGCTCGGCCACCAAGGAAAAGATGCTGGCCATGGAAGGCGTGCGCGTCGGCCCGCCGCCGCCGGCGCAGGTGTCGTTCGGGTTTTAGGTGTGCTGATATTCAGGCGAGGCCGGCACCCGGCGCACCCATCTCGACCAGCCTAATCCGGAAGCAGCCGCCGGCGGAAGCGCCGATCGAATTCCACCCGCTTGCATTTATAGACGGTGCACGAATTCGTATCGGCACTCGGCACGGAGGCCCGCGCCCTGACCTCGCCGATGTCGCAGAATTGCTGGCTTCGCACATAGCGGTCGTAGAGCGCCAGCCCCGGCACGCGCGCCGATCTGTAGCGCAGGATGACCGCACCCTCGCGCGCGATCGTCGCCTGCACCTTGCCGCAGCTCATGCGGGTCGGGTCGTAGCGCGAGCCCGCCTGCGCCTCGGCGGCCACCAGCGTCAGGCAAGCGGCAAGCAGAACGATTTTCATGGCCCCTCTCCCCCAAACCCGGTCGCGCCCGAAGCCGACGCGATCCTCCCGGGTCAGGCGCGCAGCGACGACGCTCTCACGCGATTGGGGCGGCCGTTGGGCAGGGTTGCCGCGGCGCCATTTTCCGCCCCGTCTTGTTTTTTGCGCGAAAGCATATTATATGCCGTCCATTGATATTTCGGCCGATCGATCCGGGCCTCGCGATCTTCGCGTTTGCTGACGTTCTATCTCCAAAATCTCGATACAAACCGGCTGGGTTTCGGCCCAGTCAAACTAAAGCAAACGTAAAGGACTATCGAAATGGCAACAGGTACGGTCAAGTGGTTTAATTCCACCAAGGGTTTCGGCTTCATTCAGCCTGACAGCGGCGGCGCGGACGTTTTCGTTCACATCTCCGCAGTCGAGCGTGCTGGACTGTCGACCCTGGTTGAAGGCCAGAAGATCAACTTCGAGATCGAGCAGGACCGCCGCACTGGCAAGTCGTCCGCTGGATCTCTGAGCAAGGCAGCCTGATTTTGCGAATGGCGCGCGCCGGGCGATACCCCGGGGCGCGCGGCAAATCACGGATGTACTGGCGGTCGCGCGAGAAGCGCGCCGGAGCGAAAGACCCCGACAAGCCGAAGCAGCAGATTGCTGCCGGCCCGGCCAAAACGCTCCCGATCAGGCTACCAAGCATGGGAAGGCGGGATTTTGTCCCGCCTTTTTGCTGTCTGGATTTTAAACGCCGACAATTGGCGAAATCGGCGATACAGCTCCTTCTCCCCGTCTCTATACGGGGAGAAGTGCCCGGCAGGGCGATGAGGGGCAGCACGACGTATCAGGACTGCCTTCGCCAGGCCAAGCACGATATCACAACAAAGGCTGGCGCCGCCCCTCATCTCGCTGCCGCCGTCTTCTCCCCGTATAGTGACGGGGAGAAGGACGCTTTCGCCGAAGCTTTCGCCAATTGTCAACGTTGCTCAGCAAAGTCGGCGAGTTGCACTCAACCCACCCACTCCAGCGGCACATGCCCCGGGTCGGCCTCGACCCGTCGCAGCCAGGCGGCAACCGCCGGATAGGCGTCGAGCTGAAACCCGCCCGTCTCGGCCGTGTGCGTATAGGCATAGAGCGCGATGTCGGCGACGCTGAGCACATTGCCGGCAAAGAACGTGCTCCCGGCCAGGTGCTTGTCCATGACGCCGAGCGCCTTGTTGCCGCGCTCCAGCGTCAGCGCCAGCCGCTCGGGCGTTGCGTCCTTGGCTCTTTCAGGGAAGGTCAGCAGCGCCCTGCGAACGGCGATATAAGGCTCGTGGCTGTATTGCTCGAAGAACAGCCACTGATAGGCCAGCGCGCGTTCGTATTTGTCCGCCGGCAGAAACCGCGTGCCTTCGGCGAGATAGAGCAGGATGGCATTGGATTCGGCCAGCCGGCGGCCGTCGTCGAATTCGAGCAGCGGCACCATGGCGTTCGGATTTTTCGCGACATAGTCGGGCTTGCGCGTGTCGCCGGTGTGCGAGCTGACCTCGACATTGGTGAAAGCGATGCCGAGCTTGGCCATCAACAGGCGCGGCTTGTAGCAATTGCCGCTGTCGATCATTCCATAGAGTATCATCGGTGCTCCCCCTTGCTCGCAACCACCCGTCTCAGGGCTTGATCCAGCCTCTATCGCGGCAGCGGCGGCTTCATCCAGTGATTTGTTTTGGCGTAACCATCAGCGCCGCTGATGCATTTCAGGATATATCGAGATTCAAGTCAGGCCGAGCCGAGAAGGGTGGGTTCCGAGAACCGGAGCGGAGCGTACTTTGGGTACGTGAGCACCGGAAGCGCAGGAAACCGCCGTTCGCAGGCCGGCATCACTTGAATCTCGACATATCCTAGCCGAATAGGGGGATGACGTTGTTGTCCCTGCCAAGCAGCCTGTCGATCGACAGAGGCTCCTCGTCAAACAGCGTACCGGCCAGCGCCGGCCGAGCAAGGTAAAAGCCCTGCAGCAGGTCGACGCCGCCATCCAGCGCGACGCGCAGATGCGTGGCGTTCTCGACGCCTTCGACCAGCACCTTGGCGCCACGGTCGTGCAGCGTCGAAACCAGCGGCCGGAAAAACCGCTCGGCGGCGGCATGGCGGCAGAATTCTGCGAACCAGGTGCCGTCGATCTTGACGATGTCGGGCTGCACCAGCGCTACCCTTTCTTCGGTCGAATGCCCGGTGCCGAAATCGTCGATGGCGATGCGGACGCCGTCGCGCCGCATCTCGCGCGCCAGGCTGACAAGCACCTTGTCGCCGGCCGCCTGCTCGGTAATCTCGCAGACCAGCATGCCAGGATGCAGGCCGAAATCCGTCAGATGCCTGGTCATCAGCCTGATTTCGGCCAGCGCCCTTGCGGGGTCATCGTTGATCAGCGGATTGTAGTTGAAGAAGAGGTCGAGCCCGTCGACGCCGATGTTGCGGAAGTTGCGCAAATGCAGCACCCGGCACATGGTTTCGACAAACAGCCGATCCGCTGCCGGCACACCTTCGAAGAAGATTTGCGGCGCCACCGGCCTGCCGGCACGATGCGGCTCGATCAGTCCCTCGACCGCGACGGCGGCGAGAAACCTGCCGCGCGGCGCGAAGACCGGCTGGTAGGCGCTCCTCAGCCGGAATGCGCCGTAGACGCCATATTCGATGCCGACCTCGTCGGCAAAGATCGCTTCGCCGACCTTGCGCCGCATGTCGGCCCGCCCGGTCACGATGCCACCCTGCGGCCAAAGGCCCGCATCGGCCGCCGCGATGGCGAAACGGCCGCGGGAACTTTGTCCTTATCGGGCGACACCGCTGATGCTTGCCCGGCCTTGTCGAAGACGTGAAAGCTGGTCGGTACAAGCTCCGGGCGTGCCAGCACGAAGCCTTGCACCATCGAGGCGCCCGACTTTTCGGCAAGCTCAAGCTGCCAGCCCGTCTCGATGCCCTCGAATACCGTACGGATGCCTTGCTCTTCGAAGCTTGTCACCATAGCGGTCAGCAAGGCGAAGCCGGCACCGGACTCCATCAGCGTCATGATCCAGTCGGCGTCGAACTTGACGATGTCTGGCCTGAGTTCCTTGATGCGATTGATGTCGGACTCCTCGGCGCCGTAATCGTCGACGGCAATGCGCAAACCATTGCCCCTGAGCGCCTCGACGAAATTGTAGAGCGTTTCCTGCGACGCCGATTTCTGTTCGGTGACCTCGCAGACGACGCGGCGCGGATCGATGTCGGCCTCGTGCAGCACCAGCCGCATGTCGCGCAGCGCCTTGTCGGCGATGCTGCGATCGGTGAACACCGATGGATCGAAATTGATGAAGATGGAGGCGTCTCGCGGCAGGCAGGCGCCGGCGTTCAGAAGGTGCAGCGTCCGTGTCAGCGCCTCGATATGCAGGCGGTCGACCGCCGGACAGCTGTTGAAGAAACTCATTGGCGGCTGCGGCTCGCCTTCGCGGAACGGCCGGATCAGCCCCTCGAACGCGACGACGGAAAGCTTGCCCTTGTTGAAGGCGAAGATCGGCTGGAAAGCGCTTTGCAGCGTATAGACCCCCCAGACACCGCTGGCGGTGCCGTCATCATGGCGGATGATATGGGCAAGCCCGATGCTGCGCGTCACGGTTCCTCGCTGTGCGAGACTGGCGGACCGGCTACGGTCCCTGCCGTTCTAGCTTTTACCGATCGTTGGTGAATTTATTGTTTCCAGCATTGCGCGCTGGCTCATTCGACAATGCCTGCGCTGGGCTTGCGCTTGACCAGATGATGCGACATGAGAGGCGCCGCGGCGCCTTCGCCCGCCGGTCTTTTCTGGAGATATCTGTCATGGCCTTTCTTGCCGACGTCCTTTCCCGCGTAAAGCCTTCCGCGACCATCGCGGTGACGCAGAAGGCGCGCGAGCTGAAAAACGCCGGCCGCGACGTGATCGGGCTGGGCGCCGGCGAGCCGGACTTCGACACCCCCGACAACATCAAGAACGCCGCGATCGAGGCCATCCGCCGCGGCGAGACGAAGTATCCGCCGGTATCCGGCATCGTGCCGCTGCGCGATGCGATCGCGAAAAAATTCAAGCGCGAGAACAATCTCGACTACCGGCCGGAGCAGACCATCGTCGGCACCGGCGGCAAGCAGATCCTGTTCAACGCCTTCATGGCGACGCTGAACCCCGGCGACGAGGTGATCATCCCGCGGCCCTACTGGGTCAGCTATCCCGAAATGGTGGCAATCTGCGGCGGCACCTCGGCCTTTGCCGACACCTCGATCGACAACGGCTTCAAGCTGACGGCGACCGTGCTGGAAAAGGCGATCACGCCGCGCACCAAATGGCTGTTGATGAACTCGCCGTCCAACCCCTCGGGCGCCGCCTATACCGAGGCGGAGCTCAAGGGCCTGGCCGATGTGCTGTTGAAGCATCCCCATGTCTGGGTGCTGACCGACGACATGTACGAGCACCTGACTTATGCCGACTTCGTCTTCAAGACCATCGCCGAGGTCGAGCCGAAGCTCTATGAGCGCACGCTGACGATGAACGGCGTGTCAAAGGCCTATGCCATGACCGGCTGGCGCATCGGCTATGCGGCAGGCCCGGTGCCGCTGATCAAGGCGATGGACATGATCCAGGGCCAGCAGACCTCCGGCGCCTGCACCATCGCCCAATGGGCGGCGGTCGAAGCGCTGAACGGCCCGCAGGATTTCATCCCGAAGAACAAGGCGATCTTCCAGGGCCGGCGCGATCTCGTCGTCTCGATGCTCAACCAGGCGCGCGGCATCACCTGTCCGTCGCCGGAGGGTGCGTTCTACGTCTATCCCTCCTGTGCCCAGCTGATCGGCAGGAAGACCAAGAGCGGCAAGGTGATCGACAGCGACGAAACCTTCTGCTCGGAACTGCTCGAGGCCGAGGGCGTGGCGGTTGTTTTCGGCTCGGCCTTTGGCCTCGGCCCGAACTTCCGCATCTCCTACGCCACGTCAGAGGCTCTGCTCGAAGAGGCCTGCACGCGCATCCAGCGCTTTACCGCCGCGCTGGTCTGAGACGTTTCAGCCGCCATACTGCTCGTCGTTCACCTTCTCCAGCCAATCGACATGCACACCCTCGATCGCCTCCTGCATGGCGATGTGGGTCATCGCCGATTTGGGCGCGGCGCCGTGCCAGTGCTTTTCGCCGGCCGCAAAGGAGACGACGTCGCCGGCCCTGATCTCCTGCAGCGGCCCGCCCCAGCTTTGCACGAGACCGGCACCGGATGTGACATAGAGCGTCTGGCCAAGCGGATGCGTGTGCCAGTGGGTGCGGGCGCCGGGCTCGAAGCTGACCAGCGTGGCTCTGAGCCGCGCCGGTGCCTCTTTCTCGATGATCGGCGTCTGCAAAACCCGGCCAGTGAAGTATTTTTCCGGCGCAACAATCGTCGGCACGCTGCCGCAGGCAATAATCTTCATCGTCGCAAGTCCTCGATTCAATCCAGTGTCTTAGACCCTACCACTTTCGTCCGATGCCGGCTGCATCTCCTGCCGGCTGCGGGCAAAACGCGGCCAGAACAGACCGGTCCGCGTGCGGTAAGCGTCGTAGGCATCGGCCAACCTTGTCCGCGAAAATTTTCGCTCTTCGTCCAAGGCTGCGATCACGTAGATCGTAACGATGCCGGCGACCGGCACCACCGCCCAGACCGACCAGGTCGCGATACCCCATCCGATCCAGAAGATGATGTAGGACGTGTAGAACGGATGCCGGACATGGAGATAAGGGCCTTCGGTCACCAGGCTGTCGGGATTGTCAGGATCGAATGCGAACCGCAGCCCCGCCTTGCGGGAGACCGAGATCGCCCACCAGAACAGCGCCGAGCTTGCCAGTTCGATGGCGAGCCCGCCGATCTTCGCCGCCACCGGCTGCCGCTCGATCCACAGCAGCGCAAGAAAGAACAGCGCCGTGCCGACCACGACGGCCGAAATGATCATCGCGCCTTGAGACATGGTCTGCGACTGGAAATGCGCGCGCATCGACCAGGCATATTGGCCGAGCGTCGCGATGCTGCTGATCGAGACGAGAAGGTCGAGCGTGGATTCCATCATCAGGCTCCGGGGGTTAGCTGTGGTGGATTCGTTCATCATACCCGGCGCAAGCCGAGAAATCATTTCTTAACCACCGTTCTAAACAACATGGTGACCTCGGCATGCGATGTTGACCTGGAGACAATCCCAAGGTCCAAACCAGATATGGCCGTTTCCCACCGCACGATCCGCACGCCGCAAGCGGATTTGCGCCTCAGCCAGTCGTCGGGACCCGGCATCCCGCTTGTCCTGATCCACGGCTCGGGCAGTTCGCGCGCCGTATTCGCCCGCCAGTTCGACAGCCCGTTGGCCGCTGCCCATCGGTTGATTGCTTTCGACCTGCCCGGCCATGGCGAATCGTCGGACCCCCGCGATCCGGCGACGGACTACACCATCGCCGGCCTTGCCCAATCGGCGGCCCAGCTCCTCGATGCCTTGGGCATCGGCCGCGCCGTCGTCTTCGGCTGGTCGCTTGGCGGGCACGTGGCAATCGAACTCGCGAGTTTTCACCGCGCCGTCGGCGGGCTGATGCTGACCGGCGCGCCGCCGGTATCGAAGGGTCCTTTCGGCATGCTGCGCGGCTTCCACGCGCATTGGGACATGCTGCTGGCGTCCAAAAAGACATATTCCGAACGCGATGCCGAGCGCTTCGAGACGCTGTGTTTCGGCGACACCGCCGATCCGTCCTTTCGCCAAGCCATCCTGCGCACCGACGGCCGGCTGCGCGCCGCGGTGACGCGCGGCATGCTCACCGGCAAGGGCGCCGACCAGAGACAGGTGGTCGAGCAAGCCGCGTTTCCGGTCGCTATCGTCAATGGCGAAAACGATCCGTTCGTCCGGCTCGGCTATTTTGAGACGCTCGCATACGGCTCGCTGTGGGAGCATTGCCACATCGTCTCCGGCGCCGGGCATGCGCCTTTCTGGGAGCGTGCGGACCTGTTCAATCCGTTGCTCGCGCGCTTTGCCGAGACGGTGGCGGTGCAGCGCGTCGACGCACCCCCGCTGGCGTCGCGCCGAACCGGCACCGGCTGAACCGGCCCCAACTTCAAATCCCTTCAACCTCAAATCCCTTGCCCTCCCGGCCTGCCCGTGGGACGATGCCCTTTGGGTAGGTGGCAAATTGAAAAAAGCCTCGCCCGCGACGGCCGACAGGCCGGCCGCCGCTTACAGGGAAACGCCTGAGTGGAGGTCAGCCATGGGTACTCGCGCCGGAGGACGACGCACGGGACCGAAATGCATTGCCATAGTCGGTCCCTTCGCAAGCGGTAAGACGACACTTCTCGAAGCCATACTCGCCCGTACAGGCGCCATTCCCCGCCAGAATCCCGTTTCGTCCGGAAATACCGTTTCCGATCATTCGCCCGAGGCGCGCGCTCACGGCATGAGCGTCGAGGCGACCTTCGCCACCACCGATTTCATGGGTGAGCCGTTCACCTTCGTCGATTGTCCCGGCTCCATCGAATTCTCCTTCGAAGCCGAGCCGGTGCTGGCCGCCTGCGACGTCGCCGTGGTCGTTGCCGAGGCCGACGAGAAGAAGATCCCTGCCCTGCAGCTTATCATGCGCAAGCTCGACGATCTCGGCGTGCCGCGCATGCTGTTCCTGAACAAGGTCGACAAGGCGATAGCAGGTGTGCGCGACACGCTGAAGATGCTGCAGCCGGCAAGCTCGGTGCCATTGCTGCTGCGCCAGATCCCGCTGCGCAAGGATGGCGTCGTCATCGGCTCGATCGACCTCGCTCTGGAGCGTGCCTACATCTACCGCGAATATGCCGAGAGCGAGGTCGCCCAGATCCCGAGCGACGACAAGGCGCGCGAGCTCGAGGCGCGCTTTTCCATGCTGGAGACGCTCGCCGACCATGACGACCGGCTGATGGAGCAATTGCTGGACGAGATCGAACCGCCGAAGGATGCGATCTTCGACGACCTTGCCGCCGACCTGCGCGACGGCATGGTGACGCCGGTGCTGATCGGCACCGCCGAGAAGGGCAACGGCGTGCTGCGCCTGTTGAAGGCGATCCGTCACGACGCACCCGACAGCGAGGCGACGTGCCAGCGTCTCGGCGCGCCCGATGGCAATGCCACCGTTGTCCAGGTGATGAAGACCATCCACACCGCGCATGGCGGCAAGCTGTCGGTGTCGCGCATCCTGTCCGGCCAGGTCGCCGACGCCGCCGAGCTGTTCCTTTCCAATGGCGAAACGGCAAAGGTCTCCGGCATCTACAAGATGCTCGGCAAGGATCAGGTCAAGCTGACTTCGGCCAAGGCCGGCGACACGGTCGCGCTCGGCAAGCTGGACGCCGTCAGGACCGGCCAGACGCTGAGCTCGACCAAGGGCGGCATCCAGCCGCTGGTCACGCTGGCGCCGCCGCAACCGGTCTTCGCCTTCGCGCTGCGGCCGAAAGAGCGCAAGGACGAGGTCAAGATGTCGGCGGCCATCCAGCGCCTGGCCGAGGAAGATCCCTCGCTCAACCTGCATCACAACCAGGATTCGGCCGAAACCGTGCTGTCTGGCCATGGCGAGATGCATCTGCGCGTCGTGCGCGAGCGGCTGGAAGGCAAGAACCAGATCCCGGTCGAAGGCCATGTGCCGGCCGTGCCCTACCGCGAGACGATCCGCAAAGCGACGCAGCAGCGCGGCCGCCACAAGAAACAATCGGGCGGCCACGGCCAGTTCGGCGACGTCGTGATCGAGATCAAACCGCTGCCGCGCGGGTCAGGCTTCCAGTTCACAGATACGATCACCGGCGGCGCCGTGCCGAAAACCTACATCCAGTCGGTCGAGACCGGCGTGCGTGACTACCTGAAGTCCGGGCCGCTCGGCTTCCCGGTCGTCGATGTTGCCGTCAACCTTTCCGACGGCTCCTACCATGCGGTCGATTCCTCCGACATGGCCTTCCAGATGGCAGCGAAGCTGGCGATGAAAGAAGGCATGGCCGCGTGCTCGCCGGTGCTGCTCGAGCCGGTGATGAAGGTCGAGATCGTCACGCCGTCCGACGCGACGTCGAAGATCATTGCGCTGATCCCGCAGCGGCGCGGCCAGATCCTCGGCTACGACGCGCGGCCCGACTGGCCCGGATGGGACGTCGTCGAGGCGACCATGCCGCAAGCCGAGATCGGCGACCTCATCATCGAGCTGCGCTCGGCCACGGCGGGTGTCGCCAGCTACCGGGCCGTCTTCGACCACATGGCCGAACTCACCGGGCGGTTGGCCGACGAAGCGCTGAACGCCAACGGCAAGGCCGCCTGAGCCGCCTTTGCGGCCCAACAGGAAACGGCGCCCGGATCATTCGGGCGCCGTTTCTTGCGGACCGTCTTCGTGGGAGGCGAAACGGCAGGTCCGCCGCATGCTTGCCGCCGGTGTTTTGGCGGAGGAAGGTTCGGACGCGGTAGCTGCCTGAGCCCGGGTCGTCCGAGTGATGCCCCCATCCCCCGGACGAGCCACACCGCGTCCTGTACTCTGCTTAATCGATTTGGCGCGCCCGCGGCATGTTACCCGAGGTTACATGTCACTGTTACGCGACCGTTCCGGCCGATTTTCTGGCGATGTGTTGGTTTCGGGCAACAAAAAAGCCGGATCAATGAAGACCCGGCTGAGTTTGATTGGAAGTGCCTGTTAAGGCTAACCTCCAGAGGGGAACACTCGAGAGCGCTAATGGGAGGAGAACGCGCTCAGGAGATGATCTATATATGTGCTCTTCATGCCCAAGAAACAAGCATCTATTTTGCAACACTCACATGCAAAAAGGCGCCGGCTGTGGTCTAATCCGTCCCGAAGCGCAATAGGACCAGTTGAATCGCTGAAATACAGCCTGCGGCAAGGCAAAAATCGATCCGCGGCCGCGAATCAGCAGCGATTCCTGCTCGGAAAGTCGAAAAACGCAGGATGACGTGGAATCGTGCAGCACGCGTTTGTTTTTTCGGCAGCCAGACCTTGCTGGTGCATGCCGCCCAAAAGCCCGCCATCGAGCTTGACCTGAGGTGCGGCGGCTTGGGTTACATGCCGGACAAGACCTGAAGCGCGTTGCGGGAGACCGTTCAAGGCCGCGCCCGTAAGGAGAGCTATATGCGAGCCGCTTCGGCGATCGCCGGCAGCATCATCTTCCTTGCAGCGGCGCCCGGCGTGGTCGCCGGACTGCTGCTTTGGCTGCTGACCGATCGCTATCGCCTGCCCTGGTCGAGCCTGCCCGGTTTCGTTCCTGTGGGCTGGCTGCTGGTTGTCGCCGGCACAGCCATACTGCTGCACGCCTTTGCCCGGTTTGCCCTGGAGGGCCTGGGTACCCCCCGCCCCGGTCGCACCGACCGAAAGGCTGGTCGTCGGCGGCATCTACCGCCATGTCCGCAATCCGATGTACGTCGCCGTGCTGTCGATCGTCCTCGGCCAGGCACTGCTGTTTTCGAGCTGGACGGTCGCCGCCTATCTCGTCATCGCCGCGGCCGCCATGATCTCCTTCGTGAGACTATATGAGGAACCGACGCTTGCCCGCCGCTACGGTGACGAATACGAGGCCTACCGCCGTGCCGTACCAGGCTGGCTGCCCCGCCTGACACCTTGGCGCGGCTGAAGCAGGCTCCAAGGCAACGTCACCACGGCAGCGGGCCGTCCTCGTTCGAGAACGTGCCCGTCGGACCGTTCGCGTCGAGAAGCGCGAGGCGCACCGGCTCCCGCGCGGCCTGTTCGACGGTGCGCGAACCTTCGAAGTTGTTCAGCTCCGTCGCGGTGTAGCCCGGGCAGGCAGCGTTGACCTTGATGCCGGTCTCCTCGAGCTCGATGGCGAAGGCGAGCGTCATCGCGTTGACGGCCGTCTTCGACGGGTTGTAAACGGCGCCAAACGAAGTGCGGTACGCAAAGGCCGGATCCGCGTTCAATGTCAGCGAGCCGGCGCCGCTCGATACGTTGACGATACGTGCCGCCGGCGCCTCACGAAGGAGCCGCAGCATCGCTTGCGTGACGGCGACGATGCCAAACACGTTCGTCTCGAATACCGCGCGTACGTCGTCGAGGGAGGCAACGCTCGGGCGGCCCGAATTGATGATCTCCTCGAGCGGCTTGCCCGGCTTTCCCGCATGGGAGATGCCGGCATTGTTCACCAGCACGTCGAGGCGGCCGAGTTCGATGCGGATGCGCTCTGCCGCGGCGGCGATCGACGCCTGGTCGGTGACGTCGAGCTGCAGGGCGTGGGCATCCTCTCCGATGCTATTTGCGGCTGCCTCGGCATGCTCGAGCCTGCGCGATCCTACGAGCACGGTAAGGCCGTTCGCCGCGAGGTCCTTGGCGATCTGAAGACCGATGCCCTTGTTGGCCCCGGTGACCAGGGCGACGGGTTTGTCCTGCATGGTAATCTCCTTTTGTGCACCGATATGTGGCCAACACCGCCTTGCCGTGCTAGATACAAGTCAAACGGAACCGCGTTCCATATATATCCGGAACACGGTTCCGTTTGCAAGAGGTAATTTGATGGGCGAAAAAACGCCGAACGGCAAAACGGATCAAGGCGATGGTCTGGAACCCCGCGACCGCGCGGATCGGCACGTGCGCGCCGACGCACGGCGCAACATCGACGCGTTGCTCCGGGCGGCCATGGCGGTGTTCGCGACCTCCGGCGTGGAGGCTCCGGTGCGAGAGATCGCGGAAAAGGCTGGCGTCGGCGTCGGCACCGTCTACCGCCATTTTCCACAGCGCTCGGACCTGATCGTGGCCGTCTTCCGCAACGAGGTCGACGCCTGTGCGGACGCCGCGCCGATCCTGGCCAGGAAGCATGAGCCGGGTGAAGCGCTGGCCCTGTGGATGCAGCGCTATGTGGATTTCATCACGGCAAAACGCGGCCTCGCGGCAGCCTTGTACTCAGGCAATCCGGCCTTCGACACTTTGCCTGCCTATTTCAACCAACGGCTCCGGCCCGCGCTCCAAACATTGCTGGAGGCAGCGGCCGCGGCCGGCGAGGTGCGCGCCGACATCGAGCCGGGCGACCTGTTGGGGGCGGCCGCCAGCCTTGCCATGCCGGCACATGGCGGCGGCCCTGCCCAGGCGCGGCGCATGGTTGCCTTGCTGGTCGACGGTTTGCGCTACGGCGCCAGCACGCTGGCGGATACGCGTTCCTAAAGCGCGTTGCGTTCGACCGACCTGATGCGACGCGCTTTAGGTTCTTGTTTGATGCATGTCGTTATCGCAAAACCGCTGCACACTTTTGCGCGACATGCATTAAATCAGAACGACCAGCTGCGCGCCTTGGCGATGATGAAATCGCGGAAGACATGCAGCTTCGCCTGGTTCTTCATCGCGTCGGGATAGGCGAAATAGGTATCGAAGGACGGCACTTCGGTCTCGGGCAGCAATTGCACCAGCCCGGAATCCTTGCTGACCACATAATCGGGCAGCATGGCGATGCCGGCGCCGCCCTGCACCGCCCGCTTGATCGACAGGATGTCGTTGATCTGCAGCGTCGGTACCCTTTGCCCGCCTTCGAAATCGCCGACCGTTTCCAGCCAGTTCAGTTCCGACAGATGCGCCGGCACCGGCACGCCGAAGGTGACGATGCGATGGGTTTTCAGCTCGGCAATGGAATTCGGCTTGCCGTATTTGTTCACATAGGAGGGCGCCGCGTAGAGATGGAAATGCACGGTGAACAGGCGGCGCTGGATGAGGTCGGGCTGCTGCGGCTGGCGCAGCCGGATGGCGCAGTCGGCCTGGCGCATCGTGAGATCGAGCTCCTCATTGGCCAGGATGAGCTGCAGGCTGACCTCGGGATACAGCTCGATGAATTCCTGCACGCGCTCGGTCAGCCAGCCGGCGCCGAGGCCGACCGTGGTCGTCACCCTGAGCACGCCGGAGGGCCGGTCCTTGGTTTCGGTCAGGCGCGACTTGATGGTTTCGAGCTTCATCAGCACGTCGTGCGCCGTGCGGAACAGCATCTCGCCCTGCTCGGTCAGCACTAGGCCGCGGGCGTGGCGATTGAACAGCGGCACGCCGACATCATGCTCGAGCGCGCTGACCTGCCGCGAGATCGCCGATTGCGACAAATGCAGTGTTTCCGCGGCATGGGTGAACGACCCCGCTTCCGCCGCGGCGTGAAACACGCGTAGCTTGTCCCAATCCAACGCCATGATTTCCCCTCGTCCTGTTTTCTGGCGTCCGCCTGTTTTCGGCGTCTGAATGAAAAATCAGGCTTTTGCGCGGCTTTTCTCAGCCGCTTATCGAACAATCACTCCGCCGCTTCGCGGTGAACCTCGATCCCCGCCAGATATTTTTCCGCCTCGAGCGCGGCCATGCAGCCGAGCCCGGCCGCCGTCACCGCCTGGCGGTAGATGTCGTCGGTTACGTCGCCGGCGGCGAACACGCCCGGCATGTCGGTGCGGGTCGAATCCGGCGCCGTCCACAGATAGCCGTTCGGCTTCTGCTTCAGCTTGCCGGCAAACAGCTCGACCGCCGGCGCGTGGCCGATCGCCACGAACACGCCGTCGACCACCAGATGCATCTCCTGCCCGGTCACCACGTTGCGCAGCTTCAGCCCTTCGACCGACGGCGGCAGCGGCGCCTTGCCGGGCCTGCCGGTGATCTCGTCGACCACCGTGTCCCAGATGACGCGGACATTGTCTTTCCGCAGCAGCCGCTCGCGCAGGATGCGCTCGGCGCGGAAATCGCTGCGCCTGTGGATAACGGTGACGCTCTTGGCCAGGTTGGAGAGATAGAGCGCTTCCTCCACCGCCGAATTACCGCCGCCGATCACCGCGACGTCCTTGCCGCGGTAGAAGAAGCCGTCGCAGGTGGCGCAGGCCGAGACGCCAAAACCCATGAAGGTGTGTTCGCTCGGGATGCCCAGCCATTTCGCCTGCGCGCCGGTGGCGATGATCAGCGCGTCAGCGGTATAGATCGTGCCGGAATCGCCCTTGGCGCGGAACGGCCGCACGTTGAGGTCGACCTCGGTGATGATGTCGTTGACGATGTCGGTGCCGACATGCTCGGCCTGCCTGAGCATCTCGCTCATTAGCCATGGACCCTGGATCGGTTCGGCGAAGCCCGGATAGTTTTCGACATCGGTGGTGATCATCAGTTGCCCGCCCTGCTGCAGGCCGGCGACCAGCATCGGCTTGAGCATGGCGCGGGCGGCATAGATCGCCGCCGTATAGCCGGCGGGGCCGGAGCCGATGATGAGAACAGGCGCGTGCTTGGTGATCATGAAAAGCCTCTGCGGGGAGCAGCCATGGATTGTGGCATGAACTCTCGTCGATTGTTGCGCGTAATGTAAGTGTTGCCTGCGACGCCAGCAAGGCAAGTTGCCGTTCGTCCCCGGAAAGCTTCGGCGCCGGCGACGGCGACAAGCAACCCGCAGCAAGATGATGCGAAAATCCTCGATCCAGCGGATGGAATAGACAGCAAAGTCGTTTAATTACAAAGTCGCGAAAGATTCTTTCGCGTCACCACGGAAGCCACCATGCCGATCAAGGCCGATCTCGATGCCATCGACTGGAAGATCCTGCGCGAGCTTCAGCAGGACGGACGCATGACCAATGTCGAACTGTCGAGCCGCGTCGGCATTTCGGCGCCGCCGTGCCTGCGCCGCGTCAGGCGGCTGGAAGAGGCCGGCATCATCCGCGGCTACCGCGCTTTGCTCAACGCTCCGGCGCTCGGCCTCGACGTCGTCGCCTTCTGCCTGATCGGCCTGCATCACCAGGCCGACGCCGAACTCAAGACCTTCGCCGAGCGCACCCGCGGCTGGCCGATCGTGCGCGACGCCTGGATGGTGTCTGGCGAGTCCGATTTCCTGCTGCATTGCGTGGCGAGCGATCTCGGCACCTTCCAGACCTTCGTCATCGAGGAACTGGCCTCGGCCCCCAATGTCGATACGGTGCGAACCGCGCTGACCATCCGCCGGGTCAAAGACGAAGGGCTGGTGGCGTTTTCGGCTTAAGAGAGCAGGCAAAGCGGCTGCGAAACAAAAACCCGGAAACAAAAAACCCGCCTCGGCGGGCGGGATCGTCGGTGGAAATCATCACCATACCCAAATTAGTAGCATAGCTGCCGGCACAAAGCAAGAACAAAATTGCCTTCAGCGTTGAAGATTGGCTTCATTCCAGCTTGGGTTCCTCGCCCCACGAAAGTGGGGAGAGGTGGCTCGGCGAAGCCGAGACGGAGAGGGGAACCCGCTCTACGAAGCCCCCTCTCAGGGCGCCTCGCGGCCACCCAGCCCCCCCAAGTCCGTGGGGGCTAGACCCACGCG
>NZ_JAMYRZ010000066.1:0-25517 GCF_040321675.1 Mesorhizobium sp. M0296 | reverse complement strand
CTCCACTCCAGCCAGCATCTTGAATCACAAAACCGACTGATCCGGAATCCCCTTCGATTCCGTCAAATCAGGAACCGCTCTAGTCTATTCGGCCGCCGGCGCCAGCGGCCTGACCCTGGCCATCATCGAGCGCAGCATCGCCGGTTTCAGTGGTTTGCTGATCACCGGCACGTCGAGCCTGCCGGCAGCGGCGCGAACCTCGCTGGAGCGGTCGGCGGTGACCAGCACGGCCGGCAGGTCCTCGCCATGGATCGCACGCAACTGGGCGATCAATTCGAGGCCGGTCCTGTTGTCGAGATGATAGTCGGCAAGCACGATGTCCGGCCGATGCATGCCGGACCTCTCGAGATCCTCCGCGCCGGAAAGCGTGTCGACGCTGCAGCCCCAACCCTCGAGCAGCAGCCGCATGCCGTCGAGGATGCGGGCGTCGTTGTCGATGCAGAGCACATGGAGCCCGGCAAGCGAGGCCGCGGCACGGGCAGGCGGCTTCGCCTCGGCCTCGCGCCGCGGTGCCTGCACGGCCACCACCGGCAGCAACACGGAAAAGCGTGTGCCCTTGCCTGGGTTGGAGAAGATCCGGATTTCGAGGCGCAGGACGCGGGCGATGCGGTCGACAATGGAGAGCCCAAGGCCGAGGCCTTCCGCCTCGCGTGCGCCCTCGTCGAGCCGGGTGAATTCGCGAAACACGGTGTTCAGCTGGTCGCCGGCAATGCCGATGCCGGTGTCGATAACCTGGATCTCGGCCAGTTCGCCGCGCCGCCGCGCGCCGACCAGGATGCGGCCACGGCGCGTATACTTGATGGCGTTGGAAACCAGGTTCTGGATCAGCCGGCGCAGCAGATTGCGGTCCGTCATGACGCTGAGCGACGACGGCATGATCGAGAGTTCGAGCTTCTTTTCGGCGGCAAGCGGCCGGAAGTCGTTGCCGATCTGGCGCAGCAGCCCGTCGAGGCCGAAGCTCGTATCGTCCGGCTTCATCGCGCCGGCATCGAGGCGCGAAATGTCGAGCACCGCGCCGAGGATGGTCTCGACCGATTCCAGCGACGATTCGATGTTCATCGCCGCCTTGCCGGCAGGTCCCTTGCCGGTCTTCTCGATCAGCGACGAGCAATAGAGGCGGGCGGCGTTCAGCGGCTGCAGGATGTCGTGGCCGGCGGCAGCGAGGAAGCGGGTCTTGCCGAGATTGGCCTCCTCGGCCAGCATCTGCGCCTGCGCCAGCTCCTCATTGACGCGGGTGAGCTCGGCGGTGCGGCTCTTCACTCGCTGTTCCAGGGATTCGTTCGCGCGCTTCAGCGCCAGATCCTGCTCGACGCGTCCAGAAATGTCGGCGTAGGTGGCGACGATGCCGCCGTCCGGCATCGGATTGGAGCGCAATTCCAGGATGCGCCCGCTTGTCTTCAGCTCCATCTGCCATGGGCTGACGAAGCTGGTCAGGCGGTTGAGCATGGTGACGCGCTGGTCTGCCGGTATGTCACCGCGCTCGGCAAGGTGGCGCAGGATACGATCGAGTGAGACGCCGACCTGGCCCATCTCGTCGGGCAGGTCGAACAGCGCCCGGTACTGGCGGTTCCAGCAAATCAACCGGAAATCGCGGTCGAAGACAGTGATGCCCTGTTCCATCTGGTCGAGTGCGATCTGCAGCAGATCGCGATTGTGCTGCAGCGCCTCGGTGGCGTCGTCGAGCAGGCGGAAGGCGTCCTTGGATTCGCGGTCGTTGCGGCGCAGCAGCAGCGACAGGATCAGCCGAGCCGAGGATGAGCCGACGGCACTGGCCAGAAGCTGCTCGGAGAAGCGGATGACATCCATGCTGGCCTGTTCGTTGCCGAGCAGTGAAGTGCCGCTGCTCTTTTCGAACGAGTGAAAGGACCGCTCGGTGCGTTCGACACCGAGATAGCGCGCGATCGTGTCCTTGAGATCGTTAACGGTAATGGTGGTGCGGAAGCGGCGCAGGCTGGGCAGCGGACCCGCTTCGCGCGGCACGAAGATCGACGCCTGGATGCGTTCCAGCGGCACAGAGGCGCGCGACAGCGAGCCGAACACAAAAAACAGCGTGTTGATCGACAGGCTCCACAGCACGCCATGGTTCAGCGGCTCGGCGACGGTGCCGAAAAGAGCCTGCGGCCGCAATGCATCGAAGCCGAACAGGCCGTGGACGAGGATGCCGGTATCGGGCGCGATGAGCGAGGGAAGCAGCAGCGTATAGCTCCAGACGACGATGCCGGCGACCATGCCAAGCGCCGCACCCCTTCCGTTGGCGCCGCGCCAGACCAGGCCGCCGATCATTGCCGGCGCGAACTGCGCGATCGCGGCGAACGACATCAGGCCGATCGAGGACAGCCGCGCGCTGTTGGTGCTCTCGCGGTAGTAGAGAAAGGCGATGAACAGCATGATGAAGATCGCCGCCCGCCGTACATTGAGGATGAGCGTCGACCAGTCCTCGTTCTCGGATGTCGTGGTCCGCAGCAGCCGGCGCACGAACAGCGGAATGACCAGGTCGTTGGAGATCATGATCGACAGCGCGACGCTTTCGACGATCACCATTGCGGTCGCCGCCGACAGCCCGCCGATGAAGGCGGCCATGGCCAGCACGTCGTGGCCGCTGAACAGCGGCAGCGACAGCACGTAAAGGTCGCTGCTGGTCCTGGGGCCGACCAGTTCCAGGCCGGCCAATGCGATCGGCAGCACGAACAGGTTGATTGCCACCAGATAGAGCGGAAACACCCATGTCGCGGTGCGCAGCTCGGCCTCGCTGCGGTTTTCGACGATGGTGACGTAGAACTGGCGCGGCAGCATGAGGATGGCAAAGCCGCTTAGGCATGTCAGCACCAGCCAGGTAGCGAGCGAGGTGTTGTAGCCCATCGCCTGGCGCACCTGCGTGTTTTCGGCGAGCTGGTCGAACATATCGCCTGGCCCGCCGAAGATCAGGAACGTGACCATCAGGCCGATCGCCAGGAAGGCGGCGAGCTTGACCACGGTCTCGACCGCCACAGCCAGCACCAGCCCGTCCTGGTGCTCGGTGGCATCGGCATGGCGCGTGCCGAACAGCACCGCAAACAGCGCCAGCAGCATGGCCACGACCAGCGAGATGTCACTGACGAACGGATCGAACGACGGCGGCGAGCCGGTATAGTGCTCGACCATCAGGCTGACCGAGCCGGAGATGGCCTTCAATTGCAGCGCGATATACGGCACGGCGCCGATGGTCGCGATCAGCGTGGCGATCGCCGCGACAGCGAAGCTCTTGCCGTAGCGGGCACCGAGAAAGTCGGCGATCGAGGTGATCTTCTCGGTCTTGGCCAGCCTGACGATGCGCTGCAGCAGCGGAAAGCCGAACACGAACACCAGCACCGGTCCGATATAGATGCCGAGGAACTCCAGGCCGCGCTCGGAGGACAGCCCGACCGAGCCGAAGAAGGTCCAGGAGGTGCAGTAGATGGCGAGGCTGAGCGCATAGATAAAGGGCCGGGCGCGGCCAGGCCCGGATGAAGTCGAGCGCCGGTCGCCCAGGCTGGCGATGGCAAACAGCAACGTCACATAGGCGATCGCGATGATGACGATGAACCAGCCCTGCACGGCTCGAACTTCCTCCCTGCGCCGATTTTTTCATCCGGCCTTGCAGACGCAATCACAGCTTGGCCACCGAGTCCATCGCGGCTTTCGGCGCATTATGGCCGCGGCTTCGCGCAATCCAGGCCGGGGAAACACGTCTTTGCGCCTGTCGCAACCGCAGGTTTTTGCTATTCTGCCCGCCGGTCGATGCCGAGGCGTGGACGGCAGCACGGCCGGTCAGGACAAGGAGGGTCGAATGCTGAAAGAATTTCAGGAATTCATTTCCAGGGGCAATGTGATGGACCTGGCCGTCGCCGTCATCATTGGCGCTGCCTTCGGCAAGATCGTCACCTCGCTGGTCGACGACATCATCATGCCGGTCATCGGGGCGATTTTGGGCGGATTGGACTTCAACAACTACTTTCTGCCCTTGTCCTCGGCCGTTAACGCCACATCGCTGGCTGAGGCAAAGAAACAGGGCGCGGTCTTCGCCTATGGCAGCTTCATCACCGTGGCGCTGAACTTCCTTATCCTCGCCTTCATCATCTTCGTGATGGTCAAGGCGGTGAACAATCTGCGCCAGCGGCTGGAGCGTGAAAAACCGGCCGCCCCGGCCGCTCCGCCGCCGGCCGACGTCGCGCTGCTCACCGAAATTCGCGATCTCCTCGCCAGAAAGTAGCGCCTGCGGTAACTTTCTGGACCAAAACCCCGGTCGCTTGCGGCCGGGGTTTTCTGTTTTCGTCCGCCCTGAAACACGCTAGCAGTCGAGCAAACGAAAACGGACCCATCCATGACCCTGATCGATACTCTGCGCGCCGAAGCGCGGGCGGCGCCTGAAAGCGGCATTGTCGCCGTCATGAACCGTGGCCGCGGCCGCGACGGCATGATCCCGCTCTGGGCCGGCGAGGGCGACCTGCCGACGCCTGCCTTCATCACCGATGCAGCCGCCAAGGCACTCGCCGGCGGCGAGACCTTCTACACCTGGCAGCGGGGCATTCCCGAACTCAGGCAGGCGCTCGCCCGCTACTATACCTTTCGGCAAGACTTTCGCCAACGAGGAATTCATCGTCACCGGCTCCGGCATGCACGCCATCCAGATGGCCATCGATGCGGTGGCCGGCAAGGGCGACGAACTCGTCTACCTGTCGCCGGCATGGCCGAACTTCGCCGCCGCCGCCGGCGTCGCCGGCGCCGTGCCGGTCGCGGTCACGCTCGACCAGTCGGGCAATGGCTGGTCTTGCGATGCCGACAAGATCGCAGCGGCGATCACGCCACGGACCAAGGCGCTGTTCGTCAACACGCCGTCCAACCCGACCGGCTGGACCGCCGACAAGGAGACGCTGCAGGCGATCCTCGACCTTGCCCGTGAAAGGGGCCTGTGGATCATCGCCGACGAGATCTACTCGCTGTTTCATTACGGCCATGGCCGCGCGCCGTCCTTCATCGACATCATGGCCGATGAGGATCGCATCCTGTTCGTCAATTCTTTTTCCAAGAACTGGGCGATGACCGGCTGGCGCATCGGCTGGATCAAGATCCATCCCGCCTTGCAGCAGGTGTTCGAGAACCTGGTCCAGTATTCGACGTCCGGCGTTGCGCAGTTCATGCAGCGCGGCGCCGTCGTTGCCCTCGATGAGGGCGACGCCTTCATCGTCGAGCAGGTGGAGCGGGCGAGGGCGGCGCGCGACCTGGTCTGCGGCATTCTCGCTACGACCGGCAGGGCGCGGTTCACCGTGCCGCAGGGCGCATTCTATCTGTTCTTCGCGGTCGACGGCATCTCCGATTCCCGCGCCGCCGCCTTCGACATGGTCGACCGCGCCAATGTCGGCCTGGCTCCCGGCACCGCCTTCGGCCCCGGCGGCGAAGCCTTCCTCAGGCTGTGCTTCCACCGCCGCCTCGACCAGCTCGAGGAAGCCGCACACCGGCTGGCGAAATGGATGAAGAGTGTGTGAGCTGCCTCGAAGCCCGAGTTGAAACTCGCTCCGGCAGTCAGCTGGCGTGGGTTTCGAGAACCGGAGCGCAGCGGACATTTCGGTCCGTGAGCACCGGAAGCGCAGAAAGCCGCGTCAGATGGCCGCCGCAGTAGAGTTTCAAACGGGCTTCAGCCGCCCGACTTCGGCACCAGCAGCGGAATGACGCGGTCGCTCTTGGCGACCGACGGTCGGCCCGCCGAACCGTAGGGAATCCCCAACGCATCCCATGTCTCGACCAGCGCGTCCTGCAGGGACGCAATCAACGCGTCCGAATGGAACGGTGTAGGCGTGATGCGCAGCCGCTCGGTGCCGCGCGGCACCGTCGGATAGTTGATCGGCTGGATATAGATGCCGTGCACACCGAGCAGGCGGTCGCTGGCCATCTTGCAGAGCTCGGGATCGCCGACCAGAAGGGGCACGATGTGGGTAGGCGACTCCATCACCGGCAGGCCGGCCGCGGCCAGCACTTGCTTGGTCCGTGTCGCCTGACGCAGCTGCGCATCGCGCTCGGCCTGCGAGCGCTTGAGATGGCGGATCGAGGTGGTTGCCGCGGCGGCGATCGCCGGCGGCAACGCCGTGGTGAAGATGAAGCCCGGCGCATAGGAGCGCACCGCGTCGATCACCGCAGTGTTGCCGGCGATGTAGCCGCCAAGCGTACCGAACGCCTTGGCCAGCGTGCCCTCGATGATGTCGATGCGGTCGGCCAGCCCTTCGCGCTCGGTGATGCCGCCGCCGCGCGGCCCGTACATGCCGACGGCGTGGACCTCGTCGATGTAGGTCATGGCGTTGTAGCGCTCGGCGAGATCGACGATCTGCTTGATCGGCGCGATGTCGCCGTCCATCGAATAGACGCTCTCGAAGACAATCAGCTTGGCGCGCTCGCGGCCGGCCGTCTGCAGCAGGCTTTCGAGATGCGCGACGTCGTTATGGCGGAAGATCTTCTTCTCGGCGCCTGAGCGCCGCACGCCCTCGATCATCGAAGCGTGGTTGAGCTCGTCCGAGATGATCAGGCAATTGGGAAGCAGCTTTGCAATGGTCGAGATCGACGCCTCGTTGGAAACGAAGCCGGAGGTGAAAACCAGTGCGGCTTCCTTGTCGTGCAGGTCGGCCAGCTCCAGTTCGAGCTCGACCAGCGGGTTGCTGGTGCCGGAAATGTTGCGGGTGCCGCCGGCCCCCGACCCCATCTTGCCTGCCGCCTTCTGGAACGCGGCAATGACGTCGGGATGCTGGCCCATGCCGAGATAGTCGTTGGAGCACCAGACGGTGATTTCCTCGGCGCGGCCATTGGCGCGCCAGATGGCGCGCGGGAATTTCCCGACGATACGCTCAAGGTCGGCGAAGACGCGGTAGCGACGCTCCGCATGGAGCTGGTCGATCGCTTCCTCGAAGAACCGCTGATAGTTCATGTCGCCTTCCCAGTTTTGCGCGGGATCATAGTCATTGGCCTTTTCGGCGTCCACCTGGCCTTTTTGGTCAAAATGCCACGCCCCGTGCCTGTTCCTAACGACCACGGAACGTGGCCTATTCCCTTGATGTGGATCAATCTTGTTTCAGGACAATGCCACGCGCCGATGAGACTGGTTACCGCAGGTTTTAATGGCCTGGCGGCAGATTTTCCAGTACGGCGACGATTGAGACAGTTCCGACAAATCATGAATAGCGAGGATGCGGATGACGGTTTTGGTGACAGGCGGGGCCGGCTATATCGGTAGCCATATGGTCTGGGAATTGCTGGACACGGGCGACAACGTCGTCGTCCTCGACCGGCTTTCCACCGGCTTTGAATGGGCGGTGGCCCCGGAAGCAAAGCTCGTCGTCGGCGACGTCGCCGACAGGGAACTGGTCGCCTCGATCATTCGCGACAATAAGGTCGACGCGATCATCCATTTCGCCGGCTCGATCGTGGTCCCCGAATCGGTTGCCGACCCGCTTGCCTATTACGAGAACAACACCTGCAAGACGCGCACCTTGATCGAGACCGCGGTGCGCGAAGGCGTGCCCAATTTCATCTTTTCCTCGACCGCCGCCGTCTATGGCGGCGCCGGCCTGGAGCCGGTGCGCGAGGATGCCCGGCTTGCGCCGGAATCGCCCTATGGCCTGTCCAAGCTGATGAGCGAATGGATGCTGCGCGACGCGGCGATTGCCCATGGGTTGCGCTATACGGCGCTGCGCTATTTCAACGTCGCCGGCGCCGATCCGAAGGGCCGCACCGGCCAATCGACGCCCGGTGCCACGCATCTGATCAAGGTCGCTTGCGAGACGGCGCTCGGCAAGCGCCCCTTCATGCAGGTGTTCGGCACCGACTATCCGACACCGGACGGTACCTGCATGCGCGACTACATCCACGTCAGCGACCTGGCGGCGGCGCATCGGCTGGCGCTTCAGCGGCTGCGTGCCGGCGGATCGAGCCTGGTCGCCAATTGTGGTTACAGCCACGGCTATTCGGTGCTCGAGGTCATCGACAGCGTCCGCCGCGTCTTCGGCCATGATTTCGACGTGCGGATGGGCGATCGCCGCGCCGGCGACGCCGCCGCGGTCGTCGCCAATTCGGAGCTGGCGCGCGGCGAGCTCGGCTGGACCCCGCAGCGCGACAACCTCGACCAGATAGTTGCCGATGCGCTTGCCTGGGAGCGCATCCTGACCAGCAAGAATTCGGCTCTGGGGTGAAGTGGGCTCTCCGCAAAGGTTGGTTCAGCGCGCTGGGGGCGGAATGAAAATCCTGGTGCTTGGGGCCGGCGTCGTCGGTACGGCGGCGGCCTATTATCTGGCCAGCGACGGCCATGAGGTGACGGTGATCGAGCGCCATCCGGCGGCAGCACGCGGCACCAGCCGGTCGAATGCCGGCCTGGTGTCGCCCGGAGACGCCACCGCCTGGGCCTCGCCCGCCGCGCTGAAGACGTTCCTGCGCGGCCTCTACAACCACGATCTCGGCATCAAGGTGCGGCTGCGCTTCGATCCGTATTTTTTCGCCTGGAGCCTGCGCTTCCTGCGCCAATGCACGCATAAGCGCATGCGCGCCAACACCGACGTCAAGCTGCGTCTGGCGCTCTATTCGCGCGACTGCATCAACGCCGTCTCCGCCGAAACCGGCATCCACTACGACGAGCGCAAGAAAGGCATTCTCTATTTCTTCCGCTCGCAGCAGAGCTTCGATACCGGCACCGACAATTATCGCTATCTCGGCGAACACGGCCTGCCGATCGAGATCGTCGGCCGCGAACGGCTGGTCGAGCTCGAGCCCGGCCTTGCCGGCGCCAAGGACAAGATAGCCGGCGGCGTCTATTCGCCGATCGACCAGACCGGCGACTCCAGCCAATTCACGCAGCGCCTCGCTGCCTATGCCGCCGAGAAACTCGGCGTCCAATTCCTCTACGGCACCACTGTCGAAGGCCTCGACATCGACGGTGGCCGAGTGCGCGCGGTGATGACCTCGGCCGGCCCGATAATCGGCGACGCGGTGGTCATTTCCATGGGGCCGGAGAGCGGTCTGCTCGGCCGCCGCTACGGCATCGACCTGCCCGTCTATCCCGTGAAGGGCTATACCGTGACTGTTCCACTGGAAGATGGAAGCAAGGGGCCGATCATGGGCGGCGCCGACGAGGACCGGCTGATCGGCTATTCCAGGCTGGGAAATCGGCTGCGGATGTCCTCGACGGCGGAGTTCACCGGGTTCGACCGCACGTTCAAGCCACGCGATTTCAACTCGATCCTGAACACCGGCAAGGACCTGTTCCCCGGCGCTTTCGACGAGAGCAAGGCTGAGCTCTGGGCTGGACTTCGCCCGATGATGCCGAACTCCGTGCCGGTCATCGGCCGGGCGCGGTACGACAATCTCTACCTCGACACCGGCCACGGCCATCTCGGCTGGACCATGGCCTGCGGTTCGGGAAAATTCCTTGCTGACGTGGTCGCCGGCCGCAAGCCGGAGATCGATCCGCAAGGATTGCTCTACAGGAACTAGGCATCTCCAGACATCAGGGCGCCATGAGCTCGGCGGTCAGGTTCGTTCGTCGACCGCCGAACGCCAGGAGCGCACGTAACTGGTCCAGAGTGGATCGGCCGACGGTTCGGTCCTTTCGCCTCTGCCTTGCGGTGTCCCCTGGTCCGACGCCAGCAAGGCGGCGCCGATGCTGGTGCCTGTCGCAGCCTCGGAGGCAATGACGGCGCGCGCCGCCGCCGCAGCCAGCATGCGGGTGAACAGCCGGTTGCGGGCGAAGGGTCCTTCGACGATGGTGGGACCGTCCGCGCCGATCAGGTCGAGGCAGGTCGCGGTCATCAGCGCCAGGTAGAACGAGATGGCGACAAAGCGCTGGCCGACGCTCATACCGTCCGCGTTAAGCCATGATGCGGTATGATGCGGAAACGGCCCCGAACCCTGTTGGGTCGAGGGCAATAGGGACGTCTTGCGCGCTAGCACCGTGGCAACATCGTCTTCCGTCCAGTTCTCCGATTGGCCCTCGGTCAGCACGGAAAACTCGCGGCCACCCATGAAGCGCGCCGAGGGCACGGGATCGCCGAGCGCGTTGACATTGACCAGCGTATCGCGTGCCGGGTCGAGCGCGATCTTGTTGCCGCCGACTGCCATCGACACCACCCAGGTGCCGGTCGAGACCACGGAGAAAGGCGGTCTGTCGGACAGGAGATGCGGCAGCAGCGAGGCGTTGGAATCGTGCAGGCCGCAAAACACCGGCGTTTGCGGGTCGAGGCCGGTTTGCCGCGCGAGAGCGGGCAGGATCGGGCCCAAGCGGTCCTTGGCCTGCCGCACCGGCGCCATTAGCCGGCGCCATTGCAGCCGGTCGACCAGCGACGAAAAATCCGCTTTCCACGGGTTCCACAGATCGGTGTGGCAGCCGAGCGAAGTCACCTCGCTGGCGGCGACGCCGGTCAGGCGCAAGGCCCAGTATTGCGGATACATCAGGATCGCGGCGGTTCTGGCGAAATCCGCCGGAAAGCGCTTCTGCTGCCAGAACAGCTGCGCGCCGAGATTGAGGCCGGCCGGCAGGCGCGGCGTGCCGGTCTCGGAGAACGCCGGACGGATCGTGTCATAGTCCCCGGCAAGGGCATCCGGCCCGTCGAATTCGTAGTCGAGCACCGGCAGCGCCAGTTCGCCTGATGCGTCGACCAGCACGCCCGTAGCGCCATGGGTGGTGATCGATATCGCATCGATGCGCTGCTCGCGATCGATCTCGGCCAGGCTGCCAAGGATAAACGCCCATAACCGCTCGACGTCATGGTGCGGGTACGGGCCTTGCCGAACCGGCTCGTTCACCATCCTGCGCAGCGCGACTTCGCTTGCCGCGGCAAGATCGACCAGCGCCACCTTGGCGTTGGTCTTGCCGATATCGATGACGGCGACGTGGCGGGTCATTCCATATGGAACATTGTTTCCAGCGGCACCGCCACCGGCTCGTTGTTCGGCTTGGTCTCCATGATGTCCGCCATCTCGGCCCACCAACGCTGCATCACCGGATGCTTCGGCAATTCGTCCATGCCATGGTCGTCACAGCGCCACAGCACGCCGAACAAGGTGTTGGTCTCTTCGTCGAGATGGATCGAGTAATCGGAGATACCGGCCTGCTTGAGCAGCGCGACCAGCGACGGCCAGATGTCGTCGTGGCGCCTCTTGTATTCGGCCTTCATGCCCGGATTGAGCTTCATCTTGAACGCGTATTTCTCCGGCATCAGGCAAAGCGCTCCCGCCGTACTCGCCGCCACAGGATCGGCAGCGCGATGACGATGATCAGCAGCAGGCCGATGAAGATCGACATAACGATCCCCGGCACGTTGAGCAGGCCGAGGCCGAAGGTCACCAGTCCCATGATGAAGGCGGCCAGCACCACACCCAGAATGCTGCCGGCGCCGCCCAGGATGCTGACGCCGCCGAGCACCACCATGGTGATGACTTCCAGCTCGTAGCCCTGTGCGATGGACGGCCGGGTCGAGCCGAGCCGCGATGTGATCAGCACCGAGGCGATGCCCGCCATCAGGCCGGTCAGGCAAAACAGGATGAATTTGATACGGCCGACGCGTACGCCGGAAAACTGCGCCGCGACCGGGTTGTTGCCGATGGCAAAGACCCGGCGGCCGAAGCTCGTCCGGTGCAGAAGGAACCAGTAGACGACTGCCGCGATCAGGAAAAGCGTCAGTTCGAACGACACCACCCACCAGACATAGCCCTGGCCGAAGAAGGCGAAGCTCGCGGGATAGCCCTTGTAGGCCTGGTCGCCCAGGATGATGAAGGCAATGCCGCGAAACAGGCTCATCGTGCCGATGGTGACGACGATCGACGGCAAGCCGAGCCTGGTGACGAGCAGTCCGTTGAAGGCGCCGCAGCCGAGCCCGACGACGAGGCCGATTGCCACCAGTTCAGGCATGCCGGCGCCGGCCTGCACCGCCATGCCCATCATTGTTGACGCCAGCGCGATGATGGCGGCCACCGACAGGTCGATTTCGCCGGAGATGATCAGCAGCGCCATGGCCAGCGCGATCAGCGCCTTTTCCGTGAAGTTGAAGGTCAGGTCCGACAGCGACCACGCGTCGAGGAAATAGGGCGAGGCAAAGCTGTTGACGGCAAAGATGGCAACCGCCACGACGACCAGCAGCGCCTCCCATGAGAAGATCGCCGACGTCAGCGGCTTGTCGAGCCGGTCGGGAATATGGCGTGGGGCAGGGGTGTCGGTCATGCCGCTTCCGCCTTCTTGAGGATGATGCGGCCTTGCCGGCGTTCGCCGCGCGCGTTGAGCACCACGGCCAGGATGATGGCGCTGCCTGAAATCGCCATCTGCCAGAACGGTGAGATGTTGATCACCGGCAGCGCGTTGGAGATGATGCCGAGGAACAGCGCGCCGAGCACCGCGCCGCCGACCGAACCGATGCCGCCGGCAATCGAAATGCCGCCGATGACGCAGGCGGCGATGATATTGAGCTCATAGCCGTTAGCGACCTCGACCGAGGCGATGACGTAGCGCGAGATCCACAGATAGCCGCAGAGGCCGCCGATCATCCCCGAGATGCAGAAGACGATGAATTTCGTCCGGCCGACATCGATGCCGGCATAGACCGATGCTGTCGGGTTGACGCCAATGGCATAGATCGAGCGGCCGAGCGCGGTGCGAGTCATCACGAGGAAGAACAGTGCAATAACCAGCAGGGCGATCCACGACAGTACCGGAATGCCGAGGAAAGCCGCGCGCTGCAACCCGATGAAATCAGCGCTCATCTGGTCGGCGTTGACCCAGGCGCCGCCTGAAATGACGAACGTGGCGCCGCGGTAGATGGTGAGGGTGCCGAGCGTTACCACGATCGAGGGAATGTTCAGCCGCCATACCAGCAGGCCGTTGATGGCGCCGAGCACCAGGCCGATCAGAAGTGCGATGACGATCAGCAGCGGGATCGGGATCGCCGGATGCGCGGCGTTCAGCATTGCCACCACCATGCCGGTGAAGCAGAGATTTGAAGCCATCGACAGGTCGATCGAGCGGGTCAGGATGACGACCATCTGGCCGAGCGCCAGGATCATCAGGATCGACGTGTCGTTGAACACCTGGCGCAGGTTGGCCGGATCGGCAAAACCTGGAAACCGCGTGGAGATCAGCCCGATCAGCACGACGATTGCCGCCAGCAGCCAGACCTCGCGGCATTTGAGAAGAGCCTTCATGCCGCGATCCCCGCTGCCGTCCTGACCAAGGTTTCGGCGTCGAGCCCTTTATTGTCATAGACCGCGGCAATGCGGCCCTCGCGCATAACGACGACGCGGTCCGACATGCCGAGGATTTCCGGCAATTCGGACGACACCATGATCACCGACAGGCCTTGCGCGACGAGCTCGGCCATGAAGCCGTGCACGGCCGCCTTCGAGCCGATGTCGATGCCCTTGGTCGGCTCGTCCAGGATGATCACCTTGGGCGCGGTCGCCAGCCATTTGGCGATGACGATCTTCTGCTGGTTGCCGCCCGACAGCGTGCCGACGTCCTGGCTGAGCGAAGAGGCGCGCAGATCGAGCCGCTCGGTATAGGAGCGGGCCAGCGCGAACTCTTCGGCCAGCCGCAATATGCCGGATTTGGATGTCCGTTTGAGCGAGGGCAGCGAGACATTCTGGAAGATCGGCAGGCCGATCACCACGCCTTGCTTGCCGCGCTCCTCCGGCACATAGACGATGCCGGCGTAGATCGAATCCGCCGCCGATTTCGGCGCGATTGCCTTACCCTCCAGCGTGATCGTGCCGCCGCTGGTGCGGGTGATGCCTGATATCGCCTGCATCACCTCGCTGCGCCCGGCGCCGACAAGGCCGTAGAAGCCGAGGATTTCGCCCCTGTGCAGCTCGAAGCCTATGTCGTCGAACTCGGTCGGGTGCGACAGGCCGGAGACGGCCAGCACCGGCGCGCCGATCTCGGCCTTGCGCTGCGGAAAGATGTGATCGACCGAGCGGCCGACCATCATGCGCACGATCTGGCTCTGGCCGGCGTCCTTGATCAGGCCTTCGCCGACCATCTCGCCGTCGCGGAACACGGTATAGCGGTCGGCGATGCGGTAGATCTCATCGAATTTGTGGCTGATGAACAGGATCGCCTTGCCGTCGCTCTTGAGGAATTCGATCAGCAGGAAAAGCTCTTCGATCTCCTTCATCGAAAGCGCTGCCGTCGGCTCGTCCATGATGACGATCCGCGCGTCGATGGACATGGCGCGGGCAACCGCGACTAGGTGTTTGTTGGCAATGCCGAGATCCTTCAGCCTGGCGTCGGCGTCGATATGGCCGGCGCCCATCGTGTCGAGCACCTCGCGGGCATTCTTGCGCATGGTGCGCCAGTCGATGGTTTTGAAACGCGTGCGCGGCGCATGGCCGAGGAAGATGTTTTCGGCCACCGTCAGGTCGTCGAACAGCACGGTTTCCTGGTGGATGGCGGTGATGCCATGCCCGAACGCGGCGTGGGCGCTGGGCAGTGTGACCGGCTGGTCGTCGATGCTGATCGTGCCAGCATCCGGCTGGTAGATGCCGGTCATGATCTTGACCAGCGTCGACTTGCCGGCACCGTTTTCGCCGATCAGCGCGGTTACCTGGCCGGGATAGAGCGACAGGCCGACATTGTGCAGCGCCCGCACGCCGGGAAAGCTTTTCGAGATGCCGGACAGCGTCAGGCGCGGTCCGGATGACAAAGGCGCTTCATGTGCCACTTCGTGCCGGGCTGTCGTGTCCATGATCGTATCAAGCCCTGTAGCAAGGTTCGTTTGAAAGCGCGGCGGAACCTGAGCCCCGCCGCACCCTTTCGAAGGTCCCAGGATCAATAGATCTTGGAGAACTTTTCGATGTTCGACTTGTCGAACTGGAAGGGCGGAGCCATCGCAGCCGAGTTGGTGTCGTCGAGCGTGACCTTGCCGACGCGGCCGATCGACAGCGTAGCACCGGGCTTGGCCTCTTCCTTCTTCACCGCCAGGTCGTGGGCGAGGTAGACGGCGGAGTAGCCGAGATCGATCGGGTTCCACAGCGCAACCGCCTGGCTGGCGCCATTGTCGATGAACTTCTTGAACTCCGACGGCAGCGCCAGGCCGGTGACGTTGACCTTGCCGATCAGGCCTTCATCGGTCACCACCTGCGCGGCGGCAACGACGCCGACCGTGGTCGGTGCGATGATCGCCTTGAGGTTCGGATAGGACTTCAGCAGGCCCTTGGCTTCGTCCGTGCTCTTGGCCGAGTCGTCGTCGCCATAGACGGTGGCGACGAGCTTGATCTTGGGGAACTTCTCCGGCAGCACCTTCTTGGCCGCGTCGATCCAGGCATTCTGGTTGGTCGCGGTCGAAGAAGCCGACAGGATGGCGACATCGCCGCCTTCCGGCAGGTAGTCGGCGGCCAGCTTGATGATGGTCTCACCGATCAGGTTGGTATCGGAGGGGTTGAGGTGAAGCTGGCGTCCTTCCGGCGCGACGCCTGAATCCCACGAGATGACGGTAATGCCGCGCTGCATCGCCTTCTTCAGCACTGGCACCAGCGCGTCGGCGTCGTTCGCCGAAATGGCGATGGCATTGACCTTCTGGGCGATCAGCGAATTGACCACTTCGATCTGCGCTTCGGCGGTCGCCTTGGTTGGGCCGGTGTAGATGATGTCGACATCGCCGAGCTCCTTGGCCGCCTCTTCGGCGCCCTTGTTGGCGGCGTCGAAGAAGCCGTTGCCGAGCGACTTCACCACCAGCGCGATCTTGACGTTTTCGGCGTAGGCGGCATTCACGAACATGGCGGCGGAGAACGCCGCCGTAACCATCAATTTCTTCAGAAAGCTCATCGAATATCCTCCCTTGAGCGTTGCATTCCATCGCCGCTGCGGGCGTGAGTGGTTCTCAGGCCTGCAGCGAAGATTCTTCCTTGTTGGTTGCCGTTGTGCGGGCGATGATCAGCGTCACGCCGGCGGTCTCCAGCATCTTGGCTTCGCGATCCTCGATGGCGTCGTCGGTGATCACCGTGGCGATGCGCGACAGGCCGCACAGGATCAGGCTCGAGCGTTTGCGGAACTTCGAGGAATCGACCAGCACCACCAATTCGTCTGCCTGGTCGATCAGTTTCTGCTCGGCCTGGATCAGCAGCGGATCGCCTTCCATAAGACCGAGCGGCCCCAGCCCTTGCGCGCCCATGAACATGCGGCGCGCGTAGAAATTGCGCGTCACGTCATTGTCGAACGGCGACAGGATGATGTTCTGCTCGCGGTAGATGGTGCCGCCCGACAGCATCACCGTGTTCTTGGAGTGCCTGAGCAAGTGCTCCGCGATCGGGAAGGAATTGGTGAAGATCGGCATGCGGCGGCCGGTCAGGAAATGCACCATCTGGAAGGTGGTGGTGCCGCCATTGATGATGATCGGCTCGCCGTCCTTGCACAGATCCACGGCTTCCCGCGCGATTGCCCGCTTCTGCGAAGCGTTGATGGTTTCGTTGACGGAAAAGGGCCGGCCGGCAAGGCCGATGAACTGCGGCGGCGAAAGCGCCTCGGCGCCGCCGCGCACCCGGCGCAGCCGTTTTTGCACATGCAATGCCGCGATGTCGCGCCGGATCGTCGCCTCCGACGACTCCGTCAGGTCGACCATCTCCTGCACCGTCACCACAGGCTTTTCCTGGACGGCGGACAGAATGATCCTGTGGCGCTCTTTCTCGTGCATGGTTCCTCCCTGCCGGAGCATCTAGTCACCCAAAGCGCGCAGTGTCAATCATTTCCGATCAGATAATTTCATTGTGCAATGCAATATGACTGATATTGATCGTTTGTGATTGACAAGGCCGCCGCTTGCGTAGAAATTCGTACAAAAGGGACCCGCGCCGTTTGCGTGTCCCAAAGGGAGGATACCTATGCTCGACAAGCGCTCCGGCACGCGCCTCGCCAATCTTTGGGATGACGCAAAAGCGCAAGCAATGAGCGAGCCCGAACGTCTGGTCTACCGCTCGAATGTTCTTGGCTCCGACAAGCGCGTCACCAATTATGGCGGCGGCAACACCTCCTCCAAGATCTGGCAAAACGATCCGCTCACCGGCGAGAGCGTGGAAGTGCTGTGGGTCAAGGGCTCGGGCGGCGACAGCGCCTCGATCAAGCTCGACGGCTTCGCCACGCTCTACATGGACAAATTGCGCGCGCTGAAAGGTCTCTATCGCGGCCTCGAACATGAAGACGAGATGGTCGGCTATCTGCCCCATTGCACCTTCAACCTCAACCCGCGCGCGGCTTCCATCGACACGCCGCTGCATGCCTTCGTGCCGAAGCCTTATGTCGACCATATGCATCCCGATGCCATCATCGCCATTGCCGCCGCCAAGGATTCGCAGGCGCTGACCAAGGAGATCTTCGGCGACACGATCGGCTGGCTGCCATGGAAACGTCCGGGCTTCGAGCTCGGCCTGTGGCTGGAGAAATTCTGCCGCGAAAACCCCGAAGCCAAGGGTGTCGTACTGGCCAGTCATGGCCTGTTCAGCTGGGGCGACACGCCGAAGGAATGCTACGAGACGACGATCTCGGTGATCAACCAGGCGATCGACTGGTTCGAGCGCAAGAGCAAGGGCAAGCCGATTTTCGGCGGCGAAGTCGTCAAATCCCTCGATGCGCCTGCGCGTCGCGCCGTGGCCGCAAAACTGATGCCGAGGATCCGTGGCCTGATCTCGGAGAACAGCCACAAGCTCGGCCATTTCGACGATTCCCCTGCCGTGCTCGAATTCGTCAATTCCAGGGATTTGCGGCCGCTGGCGGCACTCGGCACGTCCTGCCCGGACCACTTCCTGCGCACCAAGATCCGGCCGCTGGTCATCGAGTTCGACCCCCAAAATCCCGACGTCGATGCCGTCATTGCCCGTCTTGCCGATGATGTGGCGGAGTATCGCGTCGGCTATCAGGCCTATTATGACCGCTGCAAGCACGCGGATTCGCCACCGGTGCGCGATCCGAACGCCGTCGTCTATCTGATGCCCGGCGTTGGCATGTTCACCTTCGCCGGCGACAAGGCGACGGCGCGCATATCGGGCGAATTCTACGTCAACGCCGTCAACGTCATGCGCGGTGCCTCGACGGTCTCGACCTATGTCGGCCTGCCCGACCAGGAAGCCTTCGACATCGAATACTGGCTGCTCGAAGAGGCAAAGCTGCAGCGCCTGCCGAAACCAAAGGCTCTTGCCGGCCAGATTGCGCTGGTCACCGGCGGCGCCGGCGGCATCGGCCGGGCCACCGCCAGCCGGCTGCTGCGCGAGGGCGCGTGCGTCGTGCTGGCCGATATCGACGAAGCAGCCCTTGCCAGCGCCAATGACGAGCTTGCCAAGGCCTATGGCAAGGATTTCGTGCGGCCCGTAGTCATCAACGTCACGTCCGAGGATCAGGTGATCTCCGGCTTTGCCGAAACGGCGGTCGAATTCGGCGGCATCGATATTCTGGTCTCCAATGCCGGCCTGGCCTCCTCGGCGCCGATCGAGGACACCACGCTGACGCTGTGGAACAAGAACATGGACATCCTGTCGACCGGCTATTTCCTGGTTTCGCGGGAGGCGTTCCGGCTGTTTCGGGCGCAGAAGATCGGCGGCAACGTCGTCTTCGTCGCCTCCAAGAATGGGCTTGCCGCATCGCCAAACGCCGCCGCCTATTGCACTGCCAAGGCCGCCGAAATCCATCTGGCACGCTGCCTGGCGCTGGAAGGCGCGGAAGCGCAGATCAGGGTCAATGTCGTCAACCCCGACGCTGTGCTGCGCGGCTCGAAGATCTGGAGCGGCGAATGGAAGGAACAGCGCGCCGCCGCCTACAAGATGTCGACCGACGATCTCGAGGAGCACTACCGCTCGCGTTCGATGCTGAAGCGGTCGGTGTTCCCCGAAGACATCGCCGAGGCGATCTATTTCTTCGCCTCCGATATGTCGGCCAAATCGACCGGCAACATCATCAACGTCGACGCCGGCAACGCACAGAGTTTTACGCGATAAGCGACCGTCTTTGAGGGTTGCGCTGCCCCTCATCCGCCTGCCGGCACCTTCTCCCCGTATAGTGACGGGGAGAAGGGAAGCGCTACAACGCCGGTGATCCCCCTCTCCCCCTTGTTTTTTATGGGGAGAGGGTAAGGGTGAGGGGCAGCGCCGACCAACGCAAATTGGGAGGAAACCACCATGTCCGAAACCATCATCTCCGCCGACCTCGTCGACAGGCACAATGCCGCGCGCGATGCCGACCTCAGACGCGACTACGAGTCTCTCGGCGAGCGCCTCGACCGCCGCGGCATCGCCATCGACGCCATCCGCGACAAGGTCGAGAAATTCGCCGTCGCCATCCCGTCCTGGGGCGTCGGCACCGGCGGCACCCGCTTTGCCCGCTTTCCCGGCGCCGGAGAGCCGCGTGACATTTTCGACAAGATCGAGGACTGCGCCGTCATCCGGCAATTGACGCAGGCGACGCCGACCGTCTCGCTGCATATTCCCTGGGACAAGGCCGATCCGAACCGGCTGAAGCAGGCGGCATCCCGCTTCGGCCTCGGCTTCGACGCCATCAACTCCAACACCTTCTCCGACGGCAGGGACCAAAAACTTTCCTATAAATTCGGCTCGCTGTCGCATGCCGATGCAGCAACACGCCGGCAGGCGGTCGAGCACAATCTCGAATGCATCGAGATCGGCAGGACGCTGGGCTCCAAAGCGCTGACGGTATGGATCGGTGACGGCTCGAACTTTCCCGGCCAGGTCAATTTCGCCAAGGCATTCGAGCGCTATCTCGACGCGATGAAGGAGATCTATGCCGGACTGCCGGACGGCTGGAAACTGTTCACCGAGCACAAGATGTACGAGCCGGCCTTCTATTCGACCGTCGTGCAGGATTGGGGCACCAATTACATCATCGCCAAAGAGCTTGGCGACAAGGCGTTCTGTCTGGTCGACCTTGGCCATCACGCCCCCAACGTCAACATCGAGATGATCGTGTCGCGACTGATCCAGTTCAAGAAACTTGGCGGCTTCCATTTCAACGATTCGAAATATGGCGACGACGATCTCGACGCAGGCTCGATCGATCCCTACCGGCTGTTCCTCGTCTTCAATGAACTGGTCGATGCCGAGCTTGCCGGTGCCGAAGGTTTCGATCCGGCCCACATGCTCGACCAGAGCCATAACGTCACCGATCCGATAGAAAGCCTGATGTTGTCGGCGGTCGAGGTGCAGCGCGCCTATGCCCAGGCGCTGCTGGTCGACCGCAAGGCGCTCGAAGGCTTCCAGGACGCCAATGACGCGCTGATGGCGACGCAGACGCTGAAGACAGTCTATCGCATCGACGTCGAGCCGATCCTTGCCATGGCGCGGCTGAAGACCGGCGGCGCCATCGATCCGGTCGCCGCCTACCGCGCCGCCGGCTACCGAGCGAAGGTCGCAGCCGAACGGCCGGCGGTGGCGAGCGTCGGCGGCGGGATTGTTTGATGTTGAGGGTGAAAATGAAAAACCCGCCTCGGGAGGGCGGGTCATTGGAGCCAATTAGCACCATATCCAAATTAGTAGCATAGCTGCCGGCACAAAGCAAGAACAAAGTTGCTGTGTAACTGAAAAATTCTGAGAGCCGCGATGAAGCGTGGCCTTGCTACCAACGCTGCGGCGCTCAGAAGTTACGGCATGGATGCTAGGGTCTCCGCGACGTCGCTTCGCTCCTGCTCCGCCCTAGGATGACGAAGGCGTGAGGGCCTACAGCTAATCGCAGATGTTGGGGATTGGCGGCTGATGGCAATGGCAAACGTTGCAGGCTGGCGGCTGCTGGCAAATCGCAAACTTTCGGGATTAGCCGATACCTCCCTCCCTTCGTCATCCTAGGGCGGAGCAGGAGCGAAGCGACGTAGCGGAGACCCTAGGATCCATGCCGTTGCAGTCGCCAAAGATTGCAACGGCGGTTGCGAGGCGAACCGGCACAGGCGTGCGAACCCTCCCGATTCTTTCGATCTTCGCAGTAGACTCAACCGCTCCAAGCGCGTTTCCTAGGCACACCCCCACGCTCGGAGAACGGCCATGCACAACACCCGCCGAACCCTAATCGCCGTCAGCCTTTCCCTCGCCCTGACCTTCGTACCCTTCCTCGCCTATGCCGCCTCGCCGCAGCCGGCGAAGGGCGAGCACGGCATGGTGGTGACCGCCCAGCATCTTGCGTCTGAGGTCGGCGTCGAGGTGCTGAAGCAGGGCGGCAACGCGGTCGATGCCGCGGTCGGGGTCGGCTATGCGCTGGCCGTGGTCTATCCGACCGCCGGCAATATCGGCGGTGGCGGCTTCATGACCATCCGCTTCAAGGACGGCCGCTCGACCTTCCTCGATTTTCGCGAGCGCGCGCCGCTGGCCGCGACCAAAACCATGTATCTCGACAAGGACGGCAAGCCGGTAAAAGGCGCCAGTCTCGACGGCTATCTGGCGGTCGGCGTGCCGGGCTCGGTCGCTGGTTTCGAGATGGCGCGGGAGAAATACGGCACGCTGTCGCGGCAGGACTTGCTGGCTCCGGCCATCCGCTTTGCCAAGGAAGGCTTCGTGCTGGAGCAGGGCGATGCGGCCTCGCTCCAGGGCGGCGCGGAGCGGTTGGCAAGGGACCCAGCGGCGGCGGCCATTTTCCTCAAGCCGGACGGCAAGCCCTATGCTGTCGGCGAGCGTCTTGTTCAGCCCGACCTCGCGGCTTCGCTGGCCGCCATTTCCGAACGCGGGGCGGATGCCTTCTACAAAGGCGCGACCGCCGACGCCATCGTCAAAGCGAGTGGCGAGAAGGGCGGCATTCTGGCCAGGGCTGATTTCGAAAACTATGCGGTGCGCGAGCTCAAGCCGGCGACCTGCAATTATCGCGGCTACGAGATCATTTCCTCGCCGCCGCCGAGCTCCGGCGGCGTCATCATCTGCGAGATCCTCAACGTGCTTGAGTTCTATCCGTTGTCCTATCTCGGCGCCGGTTCGGCCGAGACGGTTCACGTCATGGTCGAGGCGATGCGCCACGCCTATGTCGACCGCAATTCGGCGCTCGGCGATCCCGGTTTCATCGACAATCCGGTCGCAAAACTGCTCGACAAGAATTACGCCAGGGAAATTCGCGAAAAGATCGATCCGTTCCGGGCCGGCGTCTCGCAGGAATTGATGCCGAAGGGCTTTGGCGAGAGCAACGAGACGACGCATTTTTCGATCATCGACAATGACGGCAATGCCGTCGCGGTAACCTACACGCTGAACGGCTCTTTCGGTGCCGGCGTGGTCGCCGCCGGCACCGGCATCCTGCTCAACAACGAGATGGACGATTTCACCCAGAAACCCGGCGTGCCCAATCTCTATGGCCTGGTCCAGGGCGAGGCGAATGCGATCGCGCCGAAAAAGACGCCGCTGTCGTCGATGAGCCCGACTATCCTCGCCAAAGACGGCAAGCCGTTCATGGTCATCGGCAGCCCCGGCGGTTCACGCATCATCACCATCACGCTGGAGGCGATCGTCAACGTCGTCGACCACGGCATGAACATCCAGGAGGCCATCGACGCACCGCGCATCCATCACCAATGGTTGCCCGACACGGTCTATATCGAACCTTTCGGCCTGTCGCCCGATACCGAAAAGCTGCTTACCGGCATGGGCTACCGCCTCGATCTTGCCGACACGACCTGGGGCCAGGCGGCCGGCATCCTGGTCGGCGGCAAGAGCCTGGCGGAAATCGAGAAGGGTGGCGGCGCCCGCTACAACGGCGCCATCGACAGCCGCGCCGCAGCCGGCAAGGCTATCGGGTATTAAACCCCAAAAGTGGGAACCGGTTTTCGGATAAGATCATGGTCAACAAGAAGATTGCGCCTTGCTTCAGGTGACCAGCGCGATCGTCGACGCTATCAGCATCAGCGCCGCGATGCCGACGAACAGCGCGTAGATGCGCGGCCGGTCGAGCAGAAGCGCATTGCCGGATATCCACGCCGCGGTGGCGCCACCAAGCGCGAAAAAGAAGGTGCTGCGGCGCCCGAAGCTCAAGCCGGCAGCCATCAGGCCACCGATGATCAGGGCGCCGAACACGATGATCACGGCGACTGCGTATTTTTCGAAATCGTTGCTGCCGGCGCTCGGGCCGATTGCGTTCAACCTCGACAGATCGTCCGGATCGAACGGGCTGGTCGACCCATATTCGTCTTGACCGACAGGCTCATGCATTATTCGTTCTCCGCAAACCGACAGCAAATCATCAAGCCTCGCCGAGCGCAACCGCTCGCCGAATGTGATCGGCACGGTGTTCAACACTTTCTGGCGGCGGCTTGCCAGAGATTTTTGAATTCGCGCTTGGATCGCCGCCCGCTGCGCGGCCTGGTCAAGCGCTTTGCCCGAGCTGAATCTTCATGCCGCCCTGGCCAAAGACTGCGTTGCCTGAACGGAAGCCCCAAGCACCGCCTGTGCGGCGTCGGCCTGCCTTTCATCGACATGCGCCAGCACCAGGATCACACCTTGTGCGGCATCCGGCTGGCCTGGCTGCTTGCGGATACCGGGCGATGTCCCGAAAAGTCTGTCGGCAACGCAGCCCAAGGCTGCACCGACGAGGGCCGATGCCAGCCATCCCGCGCCGAGGGGATCGATGCCGGGGATATCGAAGGCGCCGAGGCCGGCCAACAAACCCGCCGCCGCGCCGAGGGCGGCACCGCTGCCTGGACCGCGCAAGACGGCGCCGATTTCGTCATCATAGGGTCCGATGACACTGATTTCGTGGCGGGCGATCCCTGCCGCCTGAAGTGCTTCGACGGCTCGCGCCGCCTGGTCATGGGAATCAAAAAGTCTGCTGATTGTTCGCATTGAAACTGCCTGTGAGGCCCCCCGGCCCTCGACGGTACGGCGGGTTCCTGCTGAGCGACGACGCCGAGGAACCGCCTAACGCATACGTCGCCCGCCGCTCATTTCCGAGCGGCGGGCGACGGCTGCCCGAACTTTCACGTCAATCGATGATCTTGACGATCTTGCGCGTGCCTGGGTCGACGACGACGGTGCGATTGTCGACGATGACATAGCGGTATTTGACGCTGGGGACTTCATGAAGCTCGACGGTATCGGGGAGCGTCGAGCCGATGTTGAGCTCCACCCCAGGGATTTTCACCGAGGCCAGCGGCTGCTTTTTCACATACTCCTTGATGACCGTTTCCTGCTGCGGTTCGATGACAACGTCTTGCGCCGCAGCGGCGCCGATGCCTGCCAGCAGCAAAAAACCCGCCACCGCGGTGGAAAGATGCATTCTCATGGTCGTCTCCTTTGCGAACTCGGTCCGCTCTTCGCGCCAAGGCTCATTCGAACGGAAGGCAGCTGAAAACGTTCCGTCGACGGGGCTTCGGTCCCGCCCGGCAGGGACCAACCGACGTGTCGCCGCAGGACCTAAGTCTGATCCTTGCGCGCAAAGGGTGGGTTTGCCGCGTGACCCGGAACCGCCGCGGCACCTAGCCGTTGCTGGCTGCACATTCCGGGAGGATTCCATGGAAAAGGTCGACGGTTGCTCGCACCGGTCCTGGCTGTTTCCATTCCGATCGAACCCGGCATCTGCGCAGCCCTGTCCCTTCCTGCGCCGATAAGGGTTCGCGCGTCACTTTGTGGCGGGCGAACCCTCAAATTGCTGTGTGCACCAAAGTTGACCCCCCTGAAGCGAAGAGAAGGGGCGAGGAGAGCGGAAATGGCCGATGACAAGAGCAAGCGAGACTTCAGCGACCGCAATCGCGTTTCGGCGGATGAATATTATGAGGTCGAACATTTCGCGCGGGAAAATGGTGTTTCGCCCAGCCAGGTGAGCAAGCTGATCAAAAGGACCGGTGGCGACCGGATGATCCTCTCGCAGGCGGTGAAGGCATTGCGCGAGCGCAAATGAGCTGGCGGTGAAGCCAACGGTGGAGAGGCGCTGATCGCGATCGGCCGAGATCCGGCCAGCTATCGACAACGTGCCCGGATGCCGCCGCTTCGGCCAAGCGCAATGCCCCGCTACTTCTTCGATTCCGATGAAGACGGAATCGTCTATTCCGACGATCAGGGAACGTTATATGACGATCTCCCGCTGGTCAGGAAAGAAGCCCTTCGCACATTGGCCGAGATGGCCAGGGATGGCCTTCCTCATCGCAGGATTGCAGTCAAGGTCCGGGACGACCGTGGCGGTCTGGTCCTTGAAGTGGCTTTGACCTTTGCCGTTGAAACGCGGCACTTCGACGAGCGGATTTTCCAGATCGACTTGCGCACGAACTGACGGCTCGATCATCATCGCGCCGACCATCATCAGATTTCTGGTGCAGCGGCATCTTCCCCTGGCGCGGAACATTAGAAGTCTCTAATTGTTATCTTAAGCAGCGGGAACCTCCCAGGATTCTGCTGCAGATCGGGTGCAACCCGATCGGCCCGCGCCCTCCGCCAGAGGCGCGGGCTTCGTTTGTTTAGCCGATGCGCAACGCCATGCGGCGGAAGCATATTGGAGACCTGCGGGAGCACTAGAGCGGTTCCTGATTTGACGGAATCGAAGGGGATTCCGGATCAGTCGGTTTTGTGATTCAAGATGCTGGCTGGAGTGGAGG
>NZ_JAMYRZ010000065.1:0-25805 GCF_040321675.1 Mesorhizobium sp. M0296 | reverse complement strand
CCCACGCGACGATCGTGCCGAAGACGACGTTGACGGCGGCGGCAATGAAGGCGGTGCCGAAGCTGATTTCAAGCGCGTTGATGGTGCGGCGGTCGGTGACGATCGCCCAGAAGTCGGTCCAGCCGAGCGCCGCCGAGCGCCAGATCAGCCCGGACAGGGGGATGAGGATGATGAGGGTGAGGTAGGCAAGCGAGAAGCCGAGCGTCAATCCGAAACCCGGAATGACGCTCGGCTGCCTGAATCGCCACCTCGCCTTGGCGGGTGCTGTGGTCATGTCGTCCTGATCTAAATGCTACTGGGCCGGCTTGTAGATCTGGTCGAATATACCACCATCGCCGAAATGATAAGGCTGTGCCTTCTTCCAGCCGCCAAAAAGCGGGTCGTCGATGGTGATCAGCTTGATCTCAGGCAGCTTGGCCAAGTCCTCCGCCGGCACCAACTCGGGCTTCGAAGGGCGATAATGGTTTTTGGCGATGAGCGTCTGGCCTTCCTTGGAATAGAGATAGCTCAGATAAGCTTCGGCAACTTTCCGCGTGCCTTTGGCGTCGACATTAGCGTCGACCACGGCGACCGGCGGCTCGGCCAGGATCGAGGTCGGCGGGTAGACGATATCGAAATTGTCGGCGCCGAACTCGTCGAGCGCCAGATAGGCCTCGTTTTCCCAGGCGAGCAGCACGTCGCCCAGCCCTTTTTGCGCGAAGGTCACGGTTGCGCCGCGCGCACCGGTGTCGAGAACCGGGACATGCGCATAGAGATTGCCGACGAATTCCTTGGTCTTGGCCTCGTCGCCGCCATCCTTGGCGCTGGCGTAGGCCCAGGCGGCGAGATAGTTCCAGCGCGCACCACCGGAGGTCTTGGGATTCGGCGTGATCACCTGGACGTCGTCCTTGACCAGATCGCCCCAGTCATGGATGCCCTTGGGGTTTCCCTTGCGGACGAGAAAGATGATGGTCGAGGTGTAGGGCGCCGAATTGTTTTCGAATTTCGTCCGCCAGTCGGGATTGATCCTCTTCGCTTTCGAGACAATGGCGTTGATATCGCCTTCGAGCGCCAGCGTCACCACGTCGGCGTCGAGGCCGTCGATCACGGCGCGAGCCTGCGCGCCCGACCCGCCATGCGACTGCTGGACGGTGACCGTCTCGCCTGTCTCGGCCTTCCAGTGGGCGGTGAAGGCCTCGTCGAATTGCTTGTAGAGCTCACGCGTCGGATCATAGGACACGTTGAGAATGGTGGTGTCGGCAAACGCGAAACCGAGCGTGCCGAACTGGACAGACGTGGCGACCAGTGCGCCGAGCAGTTTCCTGAAATGAGGTTTGGTCATTTCCGCCTCCGTTGAACTCGCGCCAAATCTACCGAATTGATAGAATTTAGATGCATTCAATGTTGCCTTTTTTGGCCTATTGAAGCAATTTTTCGCCTAGTTTCGGCGATGCGAGAAACTATTTTCCCGCATGGACCATGATCGCGCTCCCGACGCGATTATCTAGAGACGGCTAGCTCTTCGGCAATGGCTGCGTCGCGCCCGAAGGTTTCGGCCGGCTATTCGGCGGTAACGGGAAAGTTGAAGCGCTCTTTTGGAAACGGCTCGTTCTCCAGCGTGAAGTGCCACCATTCGCGGGCGTAATTCTTGAAGCCGCGGGCACGCATCGCCTCGACAAGTCTTTTGCGGTTAGCCGCCGCTTCACGGGCTATCGGTCGGTGAGCCGTTTCGCTCGCTGGATCGAAACAGTCGAAACCCGTGCCGAAATCGAGCGTGTCGGCATCGGTCGCGCCGCAGGCCGGTTTCGGAGCGCTCTTGCGGTCGGCTCGCGCGATCGCGACATCGACCGTCGATCCGCGCGAATGGGTGGACAGTTCGCCGATATAGCCCTTGGCGATGAGATCCTTGCGCTTGACCTTTGGGTACCATTGCGGGTCCGGTGGCCCGCTCGTTTTTGTCCATTCACCCATGTCGGAGACAGCCCGCGCAGGGCGATAGCAGTCGAACACGACCAGCGTCAGTCCTTCGGCGGCAATCGCTTTCTGCACTGCCGAAAGCGCTTGCGCCGCTTGCCTGGTGAGGACACATACCGGCGCATCGTAGCCGCTTACCTTGCGATGCAGGAAATTTTCGGGGCCGGCATAGCGGATATCCTGCCGGATATTGGGATCGATGTCGGCTAGCCGAACAAAGCTGGCGGGCAGCGCGTCAGCAGACGCCGAGGAAATACCGGCGGCCGAAAGCAAGACGTAAAATCCAATCCCCTGAATCACCTGCCGGAATCTATTCAAGGGAAATTTTCACTCGACGAAAACCTTCACGCTGGCCGCGCGTCCCGCCGCGTCGATCACGGTCAGGGTCGAATAGCCGGCGCCGTCCGGCTGCCAGGTCGCGGTGCGCCGCCGGTCGATGCCGACCAGCGGCTTGCCGTTGGCCAGCCAGCGGAATGGTGCGCGGCCGCCTTGCAGCTTGAGCACCAGCGGCGAGGCGTCGGCCGAGGAAGTGCCGAGATCGACGCGAGCGCCGTCGGGCGGAAAGATGATGGTTGGCGCAGGTTCGGTCGGCGTCGCCTGTACCAGCCCATCGGCGCCGGCGCCGAAGCGCGTCAGCGTCACCGGCAGCTCCTCGCGCTTCGGACGCCGGACGCCGGACGGCTGGCTCGGCAGCGGTACGGCGGCCAGGCTGGAACGGACAAAACCTTCGAACAGGATGGGCGCAGCCGAGACATAGCCGGACAGGCCGGGCACCGCGCCGGCGTCGGGGCGGCCAACCCAGACGCCGAGCACGTAGCGGCCGTCGAAGCCGACCGACCAGGCGTCGCGATAGCCGTAGGAGGTGCCGGTCTTGTAGGCGATGCCGCGTTGGGCGGCACCCTGGGGAGGCTTGACGCCTGACAGGATGTCGGTGATCTGCCAGGTCGCCTGCCCGTCGAGGATGGTGGTGGTCGAGCGTTCGGCATTCGCCGGCTCGGTGCCGTCATGCAGCGTGTGTGCCTTGCCGCCATTGGCAAGGCCGGCATAGAGTTGGACCAGGTCGCGCAGGGTCACCCCGACGCCGCCGAGGCCGATCGCCAGGCCGGGCGCTTCGTTGACGGGCAGGATAGGGGTCACATCGGCCTGGCGAAAGCGTGCCATCAGCCGGGCCGGGCCGACCGCGTCGAGCACGCGGATCGCCGGCACGTTGAGCGACAATTGCAGCGCCTGCCTGATGCTGACATCGCCCTGATAGCCCATGTCGAAGTTCTTCGGCCGATACCCGGAGAAATCGGCTGGGCTGTCCTCGATCAGCATCTCCTGCGCCACCAGGCCTTGTTCGAAGGCGAGGCCGTAGATGAACGGCTTCAGCGTCGAGCCAGGCGAGCGAACGACCTTGGTCATGTCGATCCAGCCCGAACGGCTGGCATCGAAGAAATCGGCAGAGCCGACCTCGCCAAGAATATCGCCGGTGCGGGCATCGGCCAGCACCATGGCCACCGAGAGGCGAGGGCCGAGCCTGGCGGCCGCGTCCTTGGCCACCTGCTCCAGCCCTTCCTGGACACTCTTGCGGATCGTCAGTTGCAGCTTCTGGCCGGGAATGGCCTTGGACAGCGTCGTATAGGCCGCATGGGCAGCGAGCGCCGGCAAGGTCCGCCGCAGCCCCGACACATCGTCGAGCGCGGCACGCGCGGCCTCACGTTCGCCGAGCAGGCCTGCCGAGACCATGCGGGTCAGCACGCGGTCGCGGGCGGCATGGGCGACGTCGAGGTTGCGGTCAGGGCGCCGCTTTTCCGGCAATTGCGGCAAAGCGACGAGCAGGGCCGCCTCCGAGACCGTCAGCCGTTTCGGCTCCTTGCCGAAATAGGCAAGCGAAGCGGCGCGCACACCTTCGAGATTGCCGCCATAGGGCGCCAGCGTCAGATAGCGTTCGAGGATCTCGCGCTTGGAAAGCCGCCGTTCGATCTGGAGGGCGCGCAGCATCTGCTTGATCTTCGAGCCGAGGCTGCGGCTGTCGCGCGGTTCGATCAGCCGGGCGAGTTGCATCGGCAGCGTCGAACCACCGGAGACGATATGGCCGCTGGTCGCGAACTGGCCGGCGGCACGCGCCAGTGCCAGCACGTCGACGCCTTGATGATCCCAGAAACGCTTGTCCTCATAGGTGACCAGCATGTCGACGAACTGCTTGTCGACCTGGTCCAGGGTGGTAGCGAGCCGCCAGTAGCCATCCGGCGTAGCGAAGGCGCGCAGCAGCTGGCCGTCTCGGTCCTGCACCTCGGTCGAGACCGTCAAAGCAGCCGGCAGCGGCGGCGGAAAAGCGCGGTCGAGCTGCCAGAGGGCGGCGGCGGTGATTGCAGCGAGACCGGCCAAGGAGATGCCCGTGATGGCCGCTCGGCGCAGGAATTTTCTGGAGAGCATGGCGCCGCCCCTCATCCGCCTGCCGGCACCTTCTCCCCGTTTAGTGACGGGGAGAAGGGGGCTGTCGCGAACCTTGGCGCCTTTTCTGCGACGTTAAAGTTCGGCGAAAACTTCGGCGCATGGCTCTTTCTCCCCGTCTCTATACGGGGAGAAATGCCCGGCAGGGCAATGAGGGGCAGCGCCATCGCCATATTCCTATCCGCCATTTTTTGCCTTACGGCGCCTTGACCTCCATCATGCCGGTGGCGGTGCGGGCCGAATATTGCGGCCGGTACATGTCCTCGATCGTTGCCGCCGGGTGGGCATAGGTGCCCGGCGTCACCGCGCGCACGACGTAGGCGAGTGTGATGTTGCGGTCGCCGTCGCCGTCGTTGGGATTGAACGCCGCGACGAAACGGTCGTCGCGGAATTCGAGATGGGCGGCATCGGTCTGCGCCAGCCAGGAGAAGTTCGTCAATTGGGCGCTGGAGACCAGGCCCGGATTGTCGATCTCGAAGCCGGCCGGCAACAGGTCGGTGATCAGCAGTCGCGAAGGCCAGGTGTTCTGCTCGTAAACCTTGAGCACGACGACATAGCGTTCGTTCTGCTTGACCTCCGTCACGTTGGCCTCTGTGCCGTCTAGCTTGTAGTAGGTACGGCTGATGGTAAAGCCGTTGCCGCCGGCCGGCAGAGGCTGGATCGGCGAGGCCACGGTGGTGACGACCGCCTGCAGCGGATTACTGCCGGTGTTGACGATGGTCAGCGGACTGTCGGCCAGGTCGCCACCGGCGATCTGGTCCGAATAGCCGCCGGCATGCGGTGCGCCGTTGACGGTCAGCGCGATCGAATCATTGCCGGCCTTCAGCGCGCGGGCCGCCAGCAGCATCCAGGACTCGTCCTGTGTGCTGGTCCACCTGGCGTCGGCGCGTTCCCTGGTCACTAGTTGGATCAGCGCCGGCACGATGGTCGGCACCGGCTTACTTTCCGCGGCAAGCGCCAGGATCGCCGCGCCGTCGCGCAGCGGCGAGCCATAGTCGGACCGGTAATAGTCATATTCGGGCGTCGACTTGGCCAGCTGCAGCGCGGCCTGGAAGGTTGCCTCCGAGCGCTGGGTGTCACCGTAGAGCGCGAGAGACGCCGCCAATTGGGCGACGGCCATCGGGCTGGTAAAGGCTTCGAGCTGGGTGTCGGCATAATAACGCAGATCGCCGACCGAGGCCTTCTTGTTGCGGGCAAGCACATAAAGCGCATAGGCGATCTCGCTGCCGCGATCCTGGACGTCCTGATCGTAGCCGATCGCGTTCTGCAGATTGCTCAGCGCCTGGTTCATCGCCAGGGCCGGCACGTCGTATTTCTGCTCGCGCGCCCGGGTGAGGAAATCGGTGACATAGGCGTCGAGCCACAGATCGCCGGAACCCGGACCCCACAGGCCGAAGCTGCCGGCCGATGCCTGATAGCTCAGCACCTTGTAGATGGCGTCCTGGACGCGGCCACGCAGATCGGGGTCGCTGGCCATGCCGATGCCGGAAGCCATCTCGTTGACGTAGAGAAGCGGCATGGCGCGGCTGGTGGTCTGTTCGGCGCAACCATAGGGATAGCGGTCGAGCGTCATCAGCAGCGACGGTACATCGAAGGCAGCAGCCTGCGAAACGCCGACGCTGACCGAAGCGCCATCGAGCAGGCTTGCCGCCAGCAGTTCCTTGTCGACGCGCAGCGCGCCGCCATTGCCCTTGAGGTCGACGACCATGCGGGTGGTCACAGGCAGTTGCGCCGGGCGCACCGGCACATAGAGCGTCTGCTCGACGGCGGTGCCGTCGGCATGCGCAAGCTTGATGGTGATCGAGGCGTTGCCCGCGGTCTGCGCAATCAACGGCACGGTCAGCGTCTGCCGCTTGCCTTTGGCCAGCGTCAGCTTTTCAGGCAAGGCGGCACTGCCGGTAGACAGGTCGCCCGTCGTGTCGATGGTCAGCTTGTAGTCGCCAGCGGGGCCGTCGGTGTCGGCGACGTCGAGCCGCATGACGGCGGAATCGCCGGGCGCCAGGAATCGCGGCAGGCCGGCGGTGATCACCACCGGATCGCGAACGATGACGTCGGACTGGGCATGGCCGACTGCTTCCTTTGTCCAGGCGACGGCCATGACGCGGACGGTGCCGTTGAACTGCGGAATGTCGAAGTCGATCCGCGCCTTGCCGTCGGCGTCGAGCTGGACCGGGCCGGAGAAGAAGGCGACCAGCTTTTCGGTCGGCGGACTGCCTTGCGATTGCATGTTGGCGCCGTCGCCGCCGGTGCGCAGCTTACCGGTTGTGCCCAGCGAGCCGTCGATCAGCCGGCCATAGATGTCGCGAACCTCGAGACCGAGCATGCGCTGGCCAAAGAACCAGTTCTCCGGATCCGGTACCTTGTAGTTGGTCAGGTTGAGGATGCCGACGTCGACGGCCGCGACCATGACATAGGCGTTGGTGCCGGGCTGCACGCCGGCTACGGCGACCGGGATCGACAGCTGCTGGCGCGGCATGGTCTTGTCCGGCGGCGCCAAGCTGACGGCAAGCTTCCGCGAGCCGGGATCGAGCTTCAGCCATTTGACGCCGATGGCGCGCGCCGGCATGCGTGTCTCTTGCGCATCGCCCGGCCTGAACAGCGTTGCCGTGACGTAGGCGCCGGCACCCCAGTCGTCGCCGACCGGGATGTCGACGGTGCTGCCGCCGGCCGGCACGCTGGCGGTGACGGTCTTCAGGAGCTTGTCGGCGCCGATGGTGACGAGCAGCTCGCCGGCAAAGTGCGGCGACACTTTGAGCTTGGCCACTTCACCCGCCGCATAGGTATCCTTGTCGAGGGCGATCTCGAGGCCGTCGGGCGTTTCGGTGGTGGTGGAACTGACATACCAGCCGGCGTCGAACTCGTAGCTGGTGGCCGGGCCTTCCGGATCCGCTGTCTCTATCTCGAGCCGGTAGCGGCCCCAGTCGACCGGCAGCGACACCGTCGCCTCGCCATCGGCGCTCAGGTCGACCTGGCCGTTGGCCACCGCCTTGGTGAAGGTGACCGGCTCATAGTTCCAGGAGTTGCTCGAGCGGTACCACTGGTAGCTACGCTCGACCTTGACCAGCGACCACTGCGCGCCCTTCAGCGCCTCACGCTTGCCGTCTGGGTCGACAGCGATCAGGCTGAACTTGGCCGTGCCGCCTTGCGGCACCTCGTTGTCGTCGAAATCCGGGCGGATGCCGATCATGTGGCCCTGCGGGCGGATGCCGATATTCAGCGAGCGCTCGACGGCACGGCCGCCGGTTTCACGCATCCTGACAGTGACCTTGGCATCGACCAGCTTGGTGGTGGATGGCAATTGATCGACGGAGACCGGGAAGGTCGCCTTGCCGTCCTCGCCGACCACCGGCAGGCCGGTGAAGGGCGTCACAGTCGGTTCCGCCGACTGTTCGTCGGCCAGACCGAAGGAATAGCCTTTGAAGCGGTCCCAATCGCTGGCGGTCGACAGCGTCAATTCGCCTTCGAGCGCGAGGCCCGCGGCCGGCGCGCCGTAGAGAAAGCGGCCGTCGACGGTAATGTTGGCGGTCTCGCCCTGGGCGATCTCCTGCTTGTCGGAGGACAGGTCGAACTCGATGCGGTCCGGTACGAAGTCCTCGACCAGGAACATCTGGCTGGCGACCGCCGCCTGCTTGGGATCGGTATGGATCGCCACCGTCCAGGTGCCGCGCATGGCGTTGGGTTCCAGCGGCAGGTCGACTGCGTGACCGCCGGCCGATGCGCCATCGCTGACGATGCGGCGGTCCTCGACGCCGTCGGGCCGCGAAAAGATGAAGGTCAGCGGCAGGTTCTCGACCGCCTTGGCGGCACTGTCGCGGGCAAGGGCCGCGACATGGACATCTTCGCCGGCGCGGTAGATGCCGCGCTCGGTCCAGGCATAGACGTCGAGCGCGCCAGGTGCCGGCCGTCCGGCGACGCCACGGTCGGACAGGTCGAAGCCGGCGCGGCCCATATCGAGGAAGACGAAATCGTCGTCGCCCTGTTTGGCCATCAGCACGGCCGGCGCCATGCCGCTGTCGCCGCGCGTCAGGCCGGGATTGAACACCGCCCGCCCTTCCGCGTCGGTGGTCGCGGTGCCGAGGATTTCATTGTTCCTGGCCAGCAGCGTCAGCTCGGCGCCGGCGATCGGCTTGGCGGTTGCGAGCGAACGGGCAAAGACGTTCAGCCCATCCTGTCCGGTATAGGTCGACAGGCCGATATCGGAGACGACGAACCATTGCGTGGCGTGCGAATCATAGTCGTCGCTGCGATCGTCGACGGCTTGTGCGGTCAGCACATAGACGCCGGGCTTGCGCTTCGGCAAAGCCTCGTCGATTGGGAAGGAGGTGGTGACTTCCTTGTTGAGGTCGTTGGCGATGTCGAGCTGGCCTTGCCAGACCGGCTCGCCCATCTGTTCGGAGATGTTCGAAATGTCGTAGCCGTCAAGCTGGCGCAGGAACTGATATCCCGACAGAAGCTGGGCCAGCGAGCGGTCGCCGATGCGGAAGAGCTTCATTTCGGCGGCATTCATGTTGACGGTGACGACCGGTATGCCGCGGCGTGCGCCTGCGGGCAGCACGAAGCTGTCGCCGGTGAAGCGGGCCGAAGGCGCGCGGTCCTGCACGTAGATCGACAGAACCACCGGTGCCGCGGTGACTTCGCCAATGGCGGCCGGCAAGCCGGCGCGGAAGGTCACGTCGTAATGTTGGCCGTGCTCGAGTCCTTCGACGCAGATCTGCTTGTCCTTGGCTTCGACGCCCTTGGGAGCGGCGTTGTCGACAGTAACGAACTGCGAGTAGTCGACGCCGGTCTTGACCAGTTCCTCGGAGAACTGCGCGCAGATGCGTGGCGCGCTGGTGTCGGCATCGACGGTATGATCGATGACGCGGAAGCCCTTGCGGGCCTTGAGATCCTGATAGGCGGCCCTGACTGCCGGCGAATTGACGAGAGCGAGGCTCGCCTCGTAGGCCTGCAGGGCCGGCCTGTAGAGATCGCGGCGATCAAGGCCGTCCCCGAGCAGCGCCAGCACGTCGGCGCGCGTCTTGGTGGTGCGCAGCAATTTGTAGGCGTTGAAGGCGGCGGAAGTGGCGTTCGCCGGTAGGGTCGACGGCTCCGAGCTGTTGGCGGTCGGATGGACGGCAAGCGTTTCGCGCGCCAGCTCGAGCCAGAGCTGGCCATCATAAGGCAACACCGAAACCGCCGCTTCGTATTTGTGCATGGCCGAGCGATGATCGCCCGTCAGCGCCGACTGTTCGGCGGCGGCCCTCAGCGCCGTCAGCCCTTCTGTCGGCTTGGTGTAGGTCGGGCCAGTGAGCTTGTTGCGGTATTGCTGGGCCTGGTCGGCCATCCAGTTGGGGAAGAAGGCGAGTTCGGGTGGCGCGCCGATGTCGGGATCGCCATCGATGTTGACGATCTTGCCGGCGACGGCGCCGCCGAAGGGTTTCAACGAATTGTAATCGGATTTAAGGAAGCACCATTTGGCCTTGAGGTTGTAGGTGAAGGCGCGGCAGGCCGGGTCGCCGAGGCAGGTGGTCTTGCACTGGTCGAGGCTGACATTCTGGTCGGATCTGAGATCGAAACCGAAATAGTCGGAATTGTCCGATGTCACCACCCGCCGGGCTTCGGCCGCTTGCGCGACACCGCTCCAGGCAAAAAAGAGAAGGAAAAGAATCGATAGACCACGAGCCGCGCGCATTGCCATAAACCCCTCCAGACAAGTGCTTACGTCCAGAAATCTTCAAGCTTCAGTCGCGCTTGTCAACATCGGGACGCGGCAGGATCCGCCTGCCAACGGTTTGCTTTCCGGCCGGTGACCGGTAGTAGCTCCATAGGACAGGGGATCACGCTTTCTTGCGGCGACGCAGAAGGTGTGAGTTCCAAGCCCTGTCTATTTCAGCAATTGGATTGTGGCCCCTTTACGAGTGCTTCAGAACTTCATTCCAATTTTAGGTTTGCGAGCTAGGCTAGGAGCGTAATGCCGGCGTATGAAAGGCAGATGTCGGGAGGAACCGCGCCACGGCGCGCGCTTTCGCGCGCCCTGCTTTTCGCATTGTTGTGCTCTACGGCACTTGTTGCCGAAACCGGAAGTGCGGCAGCCTTCGAGATTTTCGGCATCAAGCTGTGGGGATCCAAAGACGAAGATGCCGATATCGTCGACCCGCTGCGCTATGCGGTGACGATCGAGGCGCCGGACGCCGACAAGGATCTCGCCGAGAAGCTCGAAAACGCCTCGGCGCTGAAGGCCGACGAGGAACACCCGGTATCCGGTTCTCTCGGCCTGCTGGCCAAGGCGCGCAGTGACCGTGAGCAACTTGTTGCCGCACTCTACGCTGACGCGCGCTACGAGGGTGTGGTCACTATCACGATCCAAGGCAAACCGCTCGACGATCTGCCGCCCGATGCCGAATTTTCGGGTCCGCAGCCGATACCGGTGGTGATAAGCATAGCAGCCGGGCCGAAATTCACGCTTGGCAACATCAGACTGGAAGGCGATGCGGCGGGGCTGGCAAGTGCCGATTTCGGCCTGATCGCCGGCGGTGACGCCAGTTCGGGCGCCGTGCTCAAGGCCGAGGCGGCGATCGTGCGGGCACTCAAGCAAGAAGGCAGGCCGCTGGCCAAGGTGACGGGCCGCGAGATCGTCGCCGAGCACGCCGGTTCGACGCTCGACGTGACGCTTGCCGTCGCGGCCGGCCCGGTCGCCGGCTATGGCGACACCACTGTCGAGGGCACGGAAAAGGTCGACCGCGACTTCACCGAATATATGACCGGCCTTAAGCGCGGGCGCCAATATTCGCCCGATGAGATCGACGATGCGCGCGACCGGCTGCTCGGGCTCGAGGTCTTCAACAGCGTGACGGTGAAGGAAGCCGACGCCCTCGACGCCGAGGGCAACATCCCGATCGGTGTCCAGGTAAGCGAACGCAAGCCGCGCTATTTCGGCATTGGCGGCAGCTTCTCAAACACCGAAGGGCTGGGCCTCGAAGGCTATTGGGGGCATCGCAATCTGTTTGGCCGCGCCGAAAGGCTGCGCATCGACGGCAAGATCAGCGGCATCGGCAGCAACGACTTGACCCAGCTCAATTACAATGCCGGCGTCATGTTCGAAAAACCGGGTGTGATCGGGCCGGCGTCGAAATTCATTGCCAGCGTCAATACCGTGCTGGAGCACCCCGACGCCTACGACCATTTCTCGGTCAAGGGCAGCACCGGCCTATCCTACGAACTGGACAAGAAGCAGACGGTTTCCGCGCAAGTCGCGCTGGATTATTCGAGGATCCACGACGCTTTCGGCAAGCACACCTATCTGATCGCCAGCATTCCACTGCAATATGTCTACGACAATCGCGACAGCAAGCTCAATCCGACCCGGGGCTTCAGGGTGCTGGCCTATGGCGAGCCGAGCTACGACATTTTGAGCGGGGCTGCGTTTGTCAAGCTGAAGGGCGAGGGGTCGGCCTACCAGTCACTCGATTCGACCTCGAAATTCGTTTTCGCCGAACGTGTCGCCATCGGCTCTATCATCGGCGCCAGTCTTCAAGATGTTCCGGCAGATCGACGCTTCTACTCAGGCGGCGGCGGTTCGGTGCGCGGCTATGCCTATCAAGGCATCGGCCCGAAGGACAGCAATGGAGAGCCGATCGGCGGGCTTTCCTTCTTCGAGACCTCGGTCGAGATGCGCATCGCCGTCACCGACAAGATCGGCGTCGTGCCGTTCGTCGATGCCGGCACGGTGTCGACCAGGCAGGTCCCCGATTTTTCGGACATGAAGGTCGGCGCGGGTGTAGGCTTGCGCTATCTGACGGCGTTCGGGCCGCTGCGCGTCGACGCGGCGGTGCCGCTCAACCGCGGCCCCGACGATCCTCATTTCGGCATTTATGCCGGCATCGGCCAGGCATTCTGATGGCAATATTCAGGCGCATCCTCCGTATCCTTTTCTACACGCTGCTCATCGTCGTGGCAGCGGCGGTGGGGGCGCTCGTCGTGCTGACCAAAACCGAGCGCGGCCGCGAAAACCTTGCCGGCATCATCTCGACCATGGCCTCGACCGGTGATCGCAAGGTCACTGTCGTCGGCATCGACGGTATCTGGTCGGGCGCGCTGAGGGTCGATCATGTCGTTCTGGAGGATCGCGAAGGCGCCTGGATGGTGGCGCGCAACGTGGCCATCGACTGGTCGCCGCTGGCACTCCTGTCGAAGAGCTTCAGCGCCGATCGCATTGGGGCCGAGCGTATCGAGTTGGCAAGGCTGCCGGTGGCCAATACACAGTCGAGCCAAAGCGGAGCGACGACGCTGCCGGTTTCCATCGACGTCAGGCAACTCGACCTTCCCGAAATCGCGCTCGGGCAGGCTCTGGCCGGCAGCGGTGTCGCCGAACTTGCAGCCAAGGGAGCGCTCAAGGCGGACGCCTCACCATTGGCGATCGAGACCAACCTCAACATCGTTCGCCACGACGGTAAGCAAGGCACGGTCGACGCCAAAGCCCATTTCGCGCCGGCCGACAACAAGCTCGACCTCGACCTTAAGGCATCCGAGCCGGCCGGCGGCATCATCGCCAACCTGCTCAACCTGCCGGGCGCGCCGCCGGTCAACATTGTCGTTTCCGGCACCGGACCGCTCGCCAACTGGAATGGCATCGGGACCTTCGTTGTCGACGGCCGGATCGTCACCCAGCTTACCGGTCGCCATCAGCTCACCGACAAGGGTCATTATGTCGAGGCCAATGGCGATGGCGAATTCGAGCGCTTCCTGCCCGAAACCCTGAAACCGCTGTTTGCCGGCAAGACCACCTTCGACCTCGCCGGCACGGCGACCGCGGCCGGCGGCGTCGATGTCGAGCGCGCCAATATCGACAGCGGCGCCTTGCACGCGACCGCCGCCGGCATTGTCGATCCGAACGGCGCCAGCGACCTTTCGGTGAAGCTCGCCGCAAAGGGGCCGCCGATCGTGCTCAGCCTCGGCAGCGAGGCGCAACCGATAACCGTGGCAATCAAGGATGCCACGGCCCGCGCTTTCGGCGATGGCAAGGCGCCGATGGTGGATATCGGCGCGTCGCTGATCTCGGTGGTGGCGGGCGGCACGCGGGTGGACGACCTGATCGGGCAAGTGCATTCCGATGGTTTCGACATCCAGAACCGTAGCGGGCCGGTCACCATCAAGCTGACGGCGGCCGGCCTGAACACCGACGTCGCGACTTTGGCGCCGCTGGTAACGGGCAGGGTCAGCGCCGGTTTCGACGGCTCCGTCAGCAAGGAACAGATTGTCGTCGACGACGGCACGCTACGCAGCGACGCGCTCAATGCGTCCGTAACAGCCACAGTGGCGCTTGCCGATCTGTCGATGACGCTCAAGATGAATGCCGACGCGGCTTCGACGGCGCTGCCGCCGCAAATCAGCTCGGTTCTCGGCGAGCGCGTGCAGTTTTCCGCAACCGCGACACGCGACCCGGACGGTGCGTTCGCCGCCAACGCATTGCAACTCACCTCGGGCACGCTTAGCGCCAGCGGCACCGCCAGTGCGCAAGGCACCGATATCCGGGCCGATATCAAGGGTACGCTGGGCGACGTGTCGGTGCTGTCGCCGCTGGTCGGCGCCAAGGTCGGCGGCGCCGTCGGTTTCGGGCTTACCGCAAGCGGCGCGCGCAGCGCACCGGATTTCTCGGTTTCGGCCAACAGCGACAGCCTGACGGCGTCCGGCCATGCGGTGAAGCAGATCAAGCTGAGCGCGAGCGGCAAGGCCGATATCGCCAGTCCCGCCGCCGATGTCTCGCTGACCGGCTCGGTCGACGACCAGCCGCTCGACCTCAAGGCATCGCTGGTCACAACCGACGGCAAGCGCTCCATCAATGGACTTGCCGTCTCGTTAGCCGACAACAAGGTCTCCGGCGACCTCGGGCTCGACGACAACCTGCTGCCGCTCGGCACGTTGACCCTCGATGCCGCCGATATTGCTCCGCTGGCCGCACTCGCAGGCCAGTCGGTCGCCGGCGACGTGCGCGGCACCATCCGCTTTGCGAACGACAACGGAGCGCCGACGGTCGCGATCGATGCGACGAGCGCCGTGATTTCGCGCGGCGAACTGGCGGCGAAGACAATCGCCGTCAACGCGCTGGTCGCCAATTATCTCAAAGCACCGGCAATCGCCGGCAAGATCAAGGCCGACACGATCACCTCCGGAACCACGGTGATCAGCGGCATCGATGTCGACCTGAAGCGCGATGGCGACTGGACCGGCTTTAGCGGCGGCGCCACGGTCGCCGGCATTCCGGCCAGCGCGTCCGGGCGGGTCAGGGTTGCGAACGGCACCACCAGCATCGAGCTTGCCTCGGGCGAGGCGGCCATCCGCGGCATCAAGGCAGCTGTCGCGCAGCCATCAGCGCTGACAATCGCCAATGGCAGGGTGAGCATAGAGAAATTGGCGCTCGGTGTCGGTGGTGGTTCGGTTGCCGTGTCGGGTACGGCTGGCCAGACGCTCGATCTCACTGCCACCTTGTCGGCGGTGCCGGCAGCGCTTGCCAATGATTTTTCACCGGGTCTCGATGCCGTGGGCGCGCTCAGCGGCACCGCGCAGGTCACCGGATCGTCGGCTGCCCCAGATATTCGCTTCACCGCCCGGCTCAGCGGCGCCGAAACCAGCCAGACCCGGCAGGCTGGGCTCGGGCCGCTGGATCTCGATGCGGCAGGCCGTTTCTCGTCGGCCAGCGGCCTGGCCATCGAGCAGGCGACGCTTGCCGGCGAGAAAATCTCCGGCAAGGCAGCCGGCACCCTCAATCCGAACGGTGCCAGCGATTTTTCGCTCGACCTGGCCTCTACCGGTCCGAGCCTGCCGTTGTCGCTTGGCAGCAAGGAGAGCCCGATCAAGCTCGAGCTGCAGGCGATATCGCTAACGGCGGCCGGGCAGGGCGCCCAGCCGAAGCTCGACATTTCCGCGACGCTGCCATCGGCCGCCACCAATCTAGCTATGATCGAGGGCATCACGCTTGCGCTGCACTCCGATCGCTTTGACGTGAAAGCCCGGAGCGGGCCGATCTCCGGCACCGTGATTGCCGAAAAAATCGGCCTCGACAATCCGACTATCGCGCCGCTGATCGCCGGCAAGGTCACCGCCAAACTCGCCGGCAGCCTTGCCGCCGATGCCTTCGTCATCGATAGCGGCACGGTGACCAGCGACGCGTTGAACAGCGGCTTCAACGGGCGGGTCTCGCTGGCCGACGGCGCCATCGACCTCAATGTCAAGGCGGACGCCGCCTCGGCGGCACTGCCGGGGGCGGTACGTGGCGTGCTCGCCGAGCGAACGCAATTCAGTGCCGCGCTGAAGCGGGACGCCAATGGCAATGTCACCGCCAATACCGTCAGGCTGTCGTCCGGTTCGCTGACGGCAGACGGCCAGGCGAGCCTTGCCGACAACAAGCTCAGCGCCGACGTCAAAGGCGCACTAGGCGACGTCTCGCTGCTGTCCAAGGATGCCAGAGGCGCTATTTCTTTCGCGCTGAATGCGCAAGGCGCCAGCACTGCGCCGGATCTGTCGCTGACTGTCAACAGCGACAAGCTTTCGGTGGCCGCGCGTGAGATCACCGGATTGAAGCTCACCGCCACCGGCAAGGCTGATGCGGCCAACCCGGCTGCGAATGTGCAACTCACCGGAAATGTCGCGGGCCAGTCGCTGCAGGGCAGCGCCGTGCTGGCGACATCGGACGGCAAGCGCGCCATCAACGGGCTTTTGCTGTCGCTCGGCAAGAACCGTATCTCCGGCGACCTGGCGCTCGACGATGCCTTCCTGCCGGCCGGCACCGTGGCGCTCGACCTGCCCGATATCGGTCCGCTTGCGGCCCTGGCGCTGGAAAAGGCCGATGGCGATGTGCGCGGCACGATCGCCTTCTCCAAGGCGGGTACCGTGCCGCAAGTCGCCGTCAAGGCGACGACGGCCTCGATCTCGCGCGGCGATGTCTCGGCCAAGGCCGTGAGCATCGATGCGCTGATCGCCAACTATCTGGCGGCACCGGTGATCTCGGGCAAAATCCGTGCCGACAGCGTAACTTCCGGCGGCACGGCTATTCGGGGCGTCAACGTCGATCTCAAGCGCGACGGCGAATGGACCGGCTTTTCCGGTGGCGCCACCGTCAAGGATATTCCGCTGAGGGCGGCCGGCCGGGTCAAGGCGGTCAAGGGCACGACGACGGTCGAACTTGCCTCCGGCGAGGCGACCATCCGCGGCATCAAGGCGGCCATCGCCCAGGCCTCGACCATCAACATCGCCAATGGAGTGACCAGCCTCGACAGGCTGGTGCTCAACCTCGGCGGCGGCACGGCGACGGTCACGGGCAAGGCTGGGCAGGCGTTCGACCTCAACGCGACGCTGACCCGCGTCCCGATCTCGATAGCCAACAGTTTTTCGCCGGGCCTCGATGCCGCCGGTTCCATCTCGGGCACAGTGAAGGTGACGGGGGCGCCGGCCAATCCCGCCGTTGCCTTCAAGATCGACGCCGCAGGCGTTCAGACGTCGCAGACCCGCGGTGCAGGTTTCGGCGGCATGGGCGTCTCATCCTCAGGTACGTATTCGGGCAACAGGCTGACCTTCGACGCCAACATGAGCGATGCCGCCGGTCTCGGCCTCAAGGGCGGCGGCACGATGACGACATCAGGCGGGCCCACCCTTGATCTCAACTTTTCCGGCAAGGTGCCGTTCGCCTTCCTCACCAGGACACTCGCTGCGCAAGGCCTGTCCTTGAGCGGCACGGCCGACGTCGATGTGCAGGTGCGCGGCCCGGCGACGTCGCCGGTGATCTCAGGCACGGTCCGCACGTCGGGCGCCCGTCTGGTCGATGCGCGATCGGGGCTTGCGATCAACGACATCACTGCCGATGTCGCTATCGGCAATGGCGTGGCCAGGATCAACCGCCTGACCGGCACGCTGTCGACACGCGGCAGCCTTTCGGCCAGCGGCACCGTCGGCATCGATCCGGCAAAAGGTTTTCCGGCCGACCTGTCGGTCAAGCTCGTCGATGGCCGCTATACCGACGGCAAGGTGGTCACCGCCAATCTCGGCGGCGACCTGACCATCAAGGGACCGCTCACCTCCGCGCCGGTGATTTCCGGTACCGTCAACCTGGCCAAGACCGTCATCACCGTACCCGAAAGGCTACCCGGCTCGCTGGCCGAGCTCAACGTCAAGCACAAGAATGCGCCGCCAGCCGTGCGTGCACAGGACAAGGCGTTGCGCCCGGCCGCAGCAAGCAGCGGCGGTGGAGGCAGCGGCCTCAACCTCGACGTCACGGTCAATGCGCCGAGCCAGATCTTCATCCAGGGCAGGGGCGTCGACGCCGAGCTCGGCGGTTCGCTGCGGCTGACAGGTCCGGCGTCGTCACCCCAGGCGGTCGGCACCTTCACCTTGCGGCGCGGGCGGCTGACGATCCTTGCAAAGCGGCTGACCTTCACCGAAGGCACCGTCGGTTTTTCCGGCTCTCTGGTGCCCTACCTCAATCTCACGGCGCAATCGAAGACGACCAGCGCCACCGTGACCATCGTGGTGTCGGGCGAGGCGAACAACCCGAAATTCACCTTCTCCTCGGTACCGGTGCTGCCGGAGGACGAGGTGCTGGCGCAGCTGATCTTCGGCCGTTCGATGTCGAACCTGTCGCCGCTGCAGATCGCGCAGCTTGCCGAGGCTGCCGGACAACTGGCCGGCGTCGGCGGCTCGACCTCCCTGCTGCAGAACCTGCGCAGCGCAATCGGCGTCGACGATCTCGACGTAATCACCGATGAACAGGGCGGCACCGCCGTCTCGGCGGGCAAGTATCTCAACGACCGCACCTATGTGACGATCCAGAAGGGCGACAGGCCGGGCTCGGGCAAGGCAACCGTCGATCTCGACGTTGGGCGCGGCGTCAAGCTGCGTGGCGAGGCAACCGACGCCGGCGAAGCCAAAGGCGGTGTTTTCTACGAACAGGAATATTGAAACCGGCCGTTCGCGCAGAACAACTGGTTGCCTGAAGAACGAGCGGCGCAGCGGCGAATGTCCCAGTTTAATTGCCCGTTGAGATTTCAGACGAAATCCCTGGCGCAGTAGCAAATTTGCGCCAAGACTGTCGTTATCGCGCGAACCGCCCTGCTTTCAAAGTTGCACATTCCTTGGCATGTTCCCAATCCGTGCCGTCTTTGACATCATGGCGCGGATGCGGAATGTTAAAAGGCAGAAAGCCAACAATGGGAGTTAGTCATGACGATCTACAAGAGTAACGGCGACCGCGTTCCCGATCACATCCTGGCCATGGCCGAAGATGCCAAGGCAGGCAAGATGGATCGTCGCGAATTTCTGGCTCTCGCCAGCGTCTTCGGCGCCTCGACGGCGATGGCCTATGGCATGCTTGGCCTTGCAGACCCGACGCCGGCCAAGGCGGAAGAGGTCCAGGGCAAGAAAGGCGGCGTATTGAAGGTCGCGCAATGGATCAAGGATCCGAAGGATCCGCGCAAGTCCGACTGGTCGGAAATCGCCAATGCCGAGCGCCAGGCGCTCGAGCCGCTGGTCAAATACACCACCGAATACACGTTCCGCCCCTATCTGCTGGAGAGCTGGGACGTGAATGACGACGCCACCGAATACACGCTGCATGTGCGCAAAGGCGTCACCTGGAACAACGGCGATCCGTTCACCGCAGACGACGTCATCTTCAACCTCAAGCGTTGGGCCGACAAGAAGGCCGAAGGCAATTCCATGCCAGGTCGCCTCGGTTCGCTGGTCAAGGACGACAAGCTGGATGAGAGCGCGGTGACCAAGGTCGATGACCACACGATCAAGCTGACGCTCAGCAAGCCGGATATCGCCCTCATTCCCAACGTGTGCGACTATCCCGGCCTCATCGTCCACAAGACGTTCGACGAAAAAGGCGGCGACTTCAAGTCCTGCCCGATCGGCACTGGGCCGTTCGAGCTGGTCTCCTACGATGTCGGCCAGAAGGTGGTCTACAAGCGTCGTGAAGATAACAAGTGGTGGGACGGCGAGGTCTTCCTCGACGGCATCGAGTTCATCGACTACGGCACCGATCCGGCGGCCATGGTCAGCGCCTTCGAGGCAGGCGAGGTGCACACCAACTTCGAGACGTCGGCCGACTATGTGTCGATCCTCGACGGCATGGATTTGGTGAAGTCGGAGATCGTCACCGCGTCGACGATCGTCTGCCGCACCAACGTCACCAACAAGCCTTACGGCGACCAGAAGGTTCGCAACGCCCTGCAGCTCGCGGTCGACAACAATGTCGTCCTCCAGCTCGGCTACGGCAATGCCGGCACGGTTGCCGAAAACCACCATGTCGCCCCGATCCATCCGGAATACTATGAATTGCCGAAGATTGCTCGCGACCCGGCCAAGGCAAAGGCGCTGATGGCCGAAGCCGGCCAAGCCGATTTCGAGCACGAGCTGATCACGGTCGACGAAGACTGGCACAAGAACACAGGCGACGCGATCGCCGCGCAGATGCGCGACGCCGGCATCAAGGTCAAGCGTACGGTGCTGCCGGGTTCGACCTTCTGGAACGACTGGACGAAGTATCCGCTGTCGATGACCAACTGGAACATGCGGCCGCTCGGCGTCCAGGTTCTGGCGATCGGCTATCGCACAGGTGAGGCCTGGAACGAGACGGCCTGGTCGAATCCGGAGTGGGATGCCAAGCTCAACGCTGCGCTGGCAGTTGCCGACGCCGCCAAGCGCAAGGAAATGATGAAGGATATCGAGCAGATCCTGCAGGATTCCGGCATTATCATCCAGCCTTATTGGCGCAAGCTCTACAGCCATTCGGTCAAGGCGGTGCAGAACTACAAGATGCACCCGACCTTCGAGCGCGACTACGGCAAGGTCTGGCTCGACCAGGCCTGACCGGACGATCCGGAAAGGGGCGTCTCGCCCCTTTCCCTCGCTCTTTGCATGGTCCTTGGACCGGAAGTCGGCGCAGCAAAAAGTTGCGGACTCTTCGGCCTGGGTCTGCAATAAAAAGAGTATTGCATCTGGGACTGGTCTGAAGGCTTGTTCTGCCGCTGGCGGCAGCGCACGGCTTGCAAACCGGTTCCACCCCCCAACCCGACCGGCAGGGGACCGCCATGCTTTCTTTCGTTATCAGGCGTCTCGGCACCATGGCAGTGACGATGCTGTGCCTGACGATGATCGTCTTCTTCCTGGTCAATCTCGGGCCTAATCTGAAGAAGCTCGCGATCAGCCAGACCGAAATGCACACATCCGCCGAGCAGCTTGAGGCTTGGCTGGTCAACCACGGCTATCGGCAGAATTTCTTTATCCGCTACGGCCAATGGCTGGGCATCATGCCCAAGCAGCCGGTGACCGACCCGGCGACCGGCAAGCCCGCACAGCGTTTCTCCTTCTGCAACGATCCGGTCGTGCCGACATTCTCCGGCATCCTGCAAGGCGATTTCGGTTGCTCGACCAAGTTCAAGACGACGGTCGCTTCGAAACTCTTTCCGGCGCTCAGCGCCACCGGCATCCTGATGCTCTGCGTGCTGGCCGTAATGGTGCCGATCTCGCTTTTGATCGGTATTCTCGCCGGCATGCGCGAGGGTTCACGCACCGACCGCACATTGTCGGTGGCTTCGATCGCCTCGACGGCGACGCCCGAATATGTTTCGGGCGTCATCTTCACCGTGATCTTTGCCTCCTGGCTCGGCGTGCTGAACGGTTCGGCGGCCTCGGCCAGCCAGGGCATCACCTTCTATAATTTCACCTTACCGGTGATGACGCTGGCGATATACGGCATCGGCTACATCGCTCGCATGACCCGCGCCTCGATGGTGGAGGTGATGACACAGCAATATATCCGAACCGCCCGGCTGAAGGGCCTCTCCTTCGGCAGCGTGGTGATAAAGCACGCTCTGCGCAACGCGCTGATCGCGCCATTCACGGTCATCATGCTGCAGTTCCCCTGGCTGCTCACCGGCGTCGTCATCGTCGAGGTGATGTTCCGCTACCAGGGGTTCGGCTACACCCTGGTCGAGGCCGCCGGCAACAACGACATCGATCTTCTGCTCGGCTGCTCGCTGGTCTCGGTGTTTATCGTCCTGATCACACAGCTCATCTCCGATGTCGGCTACGCGTTCCTCAATCCGCGCATCAGAGTTCAATAGGAGACCGGCGGATGCAGGTCGAATATCTCAGCGCCTTCAACGTCGTACTCGGCGTGCTTACCCGCTTCTGGCCGGTCTGGATCGCTCTCGCCCTGGTGATGGGGGCGAGCTTCGGCTACAAGAAGAAGCTAGGCCTTTACGGCCAGCTTTTCGACAGCGGCGTCGGCATCGTCGGCGTCGGCATCTGCCTGTTCTGGCTGTTTACGGCGATCTTCGCGTCGACCATCTCGCCCTTCGATCCGCTCGCCCAAGTGCCGATCATGAAGGACGCGCTGCCGGGCGCAATCGAGCCGGCGTCGAAACTTGTATACTATTTCGGCGGCGACAAGCTCGCCCGCGACGTGTTCTCCCGCATGGTCTATGGCAGCCAGATCGTGCTGATCATCGCGCCGGCGGCGACCGGTTTTGCGCTGATGGTCGGCATTACGCTCGGCCTGCCGGCCGGCTATTATGGCGGCAAGATCGATACGGTGCTGTCCTTCCTCGCCAACCTTGTGCTGGCCTTCCCGGTGATCCTCCTGTTCTACCTGCTGGTGACGCCGGGCATCATGGACACGCCGATCCCCTACGCGATGGCAGGGCTGTTCTTCCTGTTTCCGATCATCTTCTTCAGTGTGCTGTTCTGGACGCGCTACAAGAACCGCCCCGACCGCCTCTATATCCTGCTTGGCCTGACGTTGGTACTTGGCGGCTGGATATATGCAGGCCTTGTCTTCGATGCCGATCCGTTCAAGATCATCCACATCGATCCCAACCAGCTCAATATCTTCGTGGCGGTGGTGTTCGCCTCCAGCCCCGGCGTGTTCCGTATCGTGCGTGGCCTGGTCATGGATATCAAAACGCGCGACTATGTTGCGGCGGCACAAACGCGCGGTGAATCGCCCTGGTACATCATGCTGTGGGAGATATTGCCCAATGCGCGCGGGCCGCTGATCGTCGACGCCTGCCTGCGCATCGGCTACACCACGATCCTGCTTGGCACGCTCGGCTATTTCGGGCTGGGACTGGCGCCGGAAAGCCCGGACTGGGGCACGGCGATCAAGGATGCCAGCCGGCTGCTGCGCTCCTTCATCCACCCGGCGCTGCCGCCGACGATCGCATTGATGTCGTTCGTGCTCGGCCTCAACCTCCTGGCGGATTCGTTGCGCGAACAGTCTATGAAAGATTGATGCCGGGAAGATCGATGCCGGGTTCGGCCCGACATGCCTGAAGAACAAGGATTGGAGCGACCCATGAATGAGGCAGTTCGAAATCCCGCCAAGCCGACCAATGGGCCGACCAATGGGCCGATCATCGAGATCGAGAACCTGTCGATCTCCTTCTTCACCCGCAAGGGCGAGATCCCGGCCGTCATGGATTTTTCCTGCACGGTCATGCCTGGCGAGGCGATGGGTATTGTCGGCGAATCCGGCTGCGGCAAGTCGACCGTGTCGCTGGGCATCATGCGCGACCTCTCCAACATCGGAAAGTTTGTCGGCGGAAAGATCAAATTCCAGGGCAAGGACATGGGAGAACTGTCCGACGAAGAACTGCGAGCTATCCGCGGCAACAAGATCGCGATGATCTACCAGGAGCCGATGGCCAGTCTTAACCCGGCGATGAAGGTCGGCCAGCAGCTGATGGAAGTGCCACTGATCCACGACAAGGTGTCGAAGGACGAAGCTTACAAACGCGCCTTGGAAATGGTGCGCGCGGTGAAGCTGCCGGATCCCGAGCGCATGATGCGTTCCTACCCGCACCAGCTTTCCGGCGGCCAGCAGCAGCGCATCGTCATTGCCATGGCGCTGCTGTCGAAGCCTGCGCTGCTTCTGCTCGACGAGCCGACGACAGCGCTCGACGTGACGGTTGAGGCCGGCATCGTCGACCTGGTCAAGGGGCTGGGCGAGAAGTTCGGCACCTCGATGATCTTCGTGTCGCACAATCTCGGCCTGATCCTGGAGACCTGCGACCGCATCACGGTGATGTATTCGGGCGAAGCGGTGGAGACGGGCAAGATCAAGGACGTCTTCGACCGGATGCGCCATCCCTACACGCAAGGCCTGTTCCGCTCGATCCCGCTGCCGGGCGCCGACAAGAATTCGCGGCCGCTGATATCCATCCCGGGGCAGTTGCCGCTACCGCACGAGCGGCCGAAGGGCTGCAATTTCGGCCCGCGCTGCCACCATTTCGTCGAGGGCGTCTGCAACGCCGCCGAAATTCCGATGATCGCGGTCGAAGGCCATGACGGGCATTTCTCGCGCTGTGTGCGCTTCAACGAGATCGACTGGGAGGCGCTGCCACCCGGCGCCAAGAAGGTCAACGAGCGGGTGGTGCCCGGTGCGCCGGTGCTCCAGATCGAAGACCTCAGGAAGTACTACAAGGTCGGCGGCAGCGAAGTGTTCGGCTCGAGCGAGGGCCGTGTCGTCAAGGCCAACGAGACGATCTCGTTTATGGCGCGCGAATCCGAAACCGTCGCGATCGTCGGCGAATCCGGCTGCGGAAAATCGACCCTGGCCAAGGTGCTGCTCGGCCTCGAAACGGCAAGCTCCGGCCGCGTCAAGCTCGGCAACAAGGAGATCCAGTCGACCGGGATCGAGAAGCGCAGCGTCGACACGGTGTCGTCGATCCAGATGGTGTTCCAAAATCCGTTCGACACGCTCAATCCCAGCCATTCGGTCGGTTCGCAGATCATCCGTACGCTGGAAAAGTTCAATGTCGGCGACACGGTGGCCGACCGCCGCAAGCGGATGCTGGAACTGCTCGACCTGGTGAAGCTGCCGAGGGCATTCGAGACGCGCAAGCCGCGCCAGCTTTCAGGCGGCCAGAAACAGCGCATCGGCGTGGCGCGTGCCTTTGCCGGCGATGCCAAGGTGGTGGTGGCCGACGAGCCGGTCTCGGCGCTCGACGTGTCGGTCCAGGCGGCGGTGACCGAGCTTTTGATGGACATCCAGCGCAAGAACAAGACGACGATGCTGTTCATCAGCCACGATCTGTCCGTGGTGCGCTACATCGCCGACCGCGTCGTCGTCATGTATCTCGGCTATATCGTTGAGCAAGGCACGACCGACCAGATATTCGCGCCGCCCTATCACCCCTATACCGAGGCATTGCTGTCGGCGATCCCGATCGCCGACACAAGCGTGGTCAAGAAGCACATCGTGCTGGAAGGCGACATCCCTTCGGCGATGAACCCGCCGTCCGGCTGTCCGTTCCAGACGCGCTGCGGCTACAAGAAACTGGTGCCGGACAACCTTTGCGAAACCACGGTGCCGCCAGTCAAAAATCTCGGCGACGGCCATATGAGCTTGTGCTGGCTGTCCGACGACGTGCTGGCGAAAATGGAGCCGGTGATCAAATTCGACAAGGAGCACGCCGCGAATGAGGGCGTGCCGGATGATGCGAACCACGGTGTTGGCCCGGGCTTTGCCGGAGATCCGCCCAAGCGCCCGCATGGAAAGACTGGCAGCGTTGAAGCCGATGCCGAGGGCCAGGCAGTGGAGAATGCCGAAGCGGTCGCCAAAGCCCGCCGTCACGAGGTTCGGGACGAGGTTTCAGAGACCGGCACCTCAAGCTCTGCCGACAGCGCGGTGGCACCAATCATGCCGCCGACTGTCGGCGACGGCCGACAGGCCGAGGACGCCACGCGCAAGCCGCGCAAACCCAAGGGCGGCTGAGAGCCGTTAATAGGCTAGGGCGCGCATTGCCGTAGCTGCGTGGCGTAGTCCTGCGCCATCTGTTCGGTGGCATGCGCATAGCGCTGCACGTCGGCGTCGCCGCGACTGCCGCGCTTGTAGGCATTCCAGCCGAGATAGTAGGCGAGATACAGATTGTAGGTGTCGTTGCGGGCGACGCCGAGCGTGTCGGCGGTCTTGGAATGATACCAGCCGACAAAATCGACGGCATCGGCAAACCTGGTGCGGCGCGCCGCCCAGCTGCCGGTCTCGTTCTGGTATTGCGCCCAGGTGCCGTCGAGCGCCTGCGAGAAGCCGGTGGCGCTGGAGATATGTTTCCAGGGAATGAAGCCCAGCAGCTTGGTGCGCGGCGGCCTTGCGTTGCTCTTGAAGCCGGATTCCTTGCGCACCGTCGCCATCAGCACGGGAACCGGCACACCGTATTTCTGCTCGGTTCGTTGTGCCGCCGCCTGCCAATTGTCGAACCAGCCGTCATTCTGGTCGAAAACGGCGCAGACATCGTTGATGTGGTTCGGCGGCGTCGCGCAGGCCGAAAGCGTCAGCGGCACGGCAATCGCTACAATTTTACTAGAGCCTTTCACGTTTTGATGGAAGCGTAGCCGGCGTTTGCGAAGTAGTTGTTGCATTCGGTTGCCTCGATCGTTTCAAC
>NZ_JAMYRZ010000064.1:0-26962 GCF_040321675.1 Mesorhizobium sp. M0296 | reverse complement strand
GCTGCGGACGCGCTGGCAGCGCGGCGCGCTCGAATGCTTCTTCCGCCACCGCGCCATGCTCTTCAATCCGCGCTATGGCCGCGTCGGCTTCCTCGGCTTCGGCCACATCTTGATTGCCGACGTGCTGGGGCCCGTGGCGGAGGTGCTGGGCTACATCCTGATCCCGGCCTTCTGGCTGCTCGGCATCCTGTCGGCCGAATATCTTTTGGCCTTCACCTCGCTCATCTTCACCTATGGCGTTTGCGTCAGCGTATGCTCCCTCATCCTCGAAGAGGCCGAGCTCCAGCGCTTCCCGCGCGCCCGGGACCTGGCCGTGCTGACGGCGGTCGCCGTGATCGAGAATTTTGGCTATCGCCAGCTCAACAATTTCTGGCGCCTGAGGGGCTGGTGGCAATTCTTGCGGGCAGACCAGAACTGGGGCGAGATGACCAGGACCGGCCTTTCCGGCGCCAAGAAATAGGCATGGCCGGACGCATCATTGCAGCGTCCGCTCGATCTCCGCAATTAGGGCATGGAGCGCGGCTTCGGCCGCCCCTTCATCCCCATTCTCGATCAGCAGCGTCTCCAGCGCGGACGCCCGCGCGCTGATCTCCCCAAACCCGAACGTACCCGCCGCCCCCGCCAGCGAGTGGGCGATACTAACCATTGCATCGCGGGTGGGCGGGGCATCGCCTTGACGTGCAATGGCCTTCAGCTCCGCGAGCTGATCGGCGCATCGGACAAGGAAACGCTGCCGGAGAGGGGCGAAAGGATCGTTTGAAATGAGGTGGCGCTCCTCCTGGATCGTTTCGGCGGGTATTCAAGCAGAAAGCGGCTTGGGTCGAAACGGACTGCTTGTCGCGCATGATCTCCAGGGCAACGGCCTTCTCATACACCATCAACCACGACGGGATCTCGTCCCTCCGACTTAGCACGGAATAGTGCCAGGCCGGCGGCTTTGACGAGATCATTCAGGCTCTCGTTCTCGTTGGGTACCGTTGTAGCGACGCCAACGCTGGTCACTCTGCCGCAATCGTGCGGAATGTTCAGATCTCGCACGCTTTGGACGAGCCGGAAGGCTATTTCGTTCGCATGTTCCATTGAAGCGTCAACCAACACGATCACAAACTCTTCGCCCCCATATCGTGCAGCCAGGTCGTTGGAGCGACCAGCGCCAGTTTGGATTGCGCGGGCAATTTGTTTGAGCACCTCGGCTAGCCGGCTGTAGCCGACCACATCCGAGACCAGGATCGCTGCTATTTTGCGGGTCGCACTCATCTCGTGCTCCCTCCATCCAGCCATCCAGTCTGGCACTACTGCCGACCAGGCGCGCTGTCTCACTGCTTCGAAGTCGCATAAAAGGCAGTGCGGAATGCACAAAGCAGCAGGAGAAGGGGGCTCCGTTCATAACGCGTAGGCCCCGCTAACACCGGCTGAGTCCGCAATTCAGCCAATCCGGCCGTTTCTGCCAAGCCAGCGCAGGCACCTTGCGGTTCGTTTCGCGCCGGTTATAAGGCCGGCGCCCTCGCCGGCTTCGTAGGGCACTTGGTGACGGGAGGTAGGTTGCCAGCCGCGTAAGCCTATACCAGTTCTTCCCGGGCCTTCTCGACGGCAGCTTGCGGCGTGTACATGTCGATCAACGCAGGGGTGCCCGACATGGTCGCTGGTAGCCTTCCGCTCGCAAGGCGACAGTGTATGGCCGCCGGCGCGTTCAGATAAGCCGCAGCCGCCGCTTTCGTCCTGTGTGGCCTCTTGCCGCCGCGTGGCTTGTTGGTGACATACGCGGGCCGCTGCTCGTACCAGCAGCGTCGGTGTAGGTAACAAGCATGCCGCCTTCGGCCTTCTTGCGAGCGCCGGGCTTTGTGTAGAAGTGCATGCCAGCAATTTCGGCCACATGGCCATCAAAGTCCGGTCTCATGCTACGCCCTTCAGGAGGCGACAACATTCCGCAAGCACAGCACATCACCCAGCCTAGCGGCTCGCTCCATCCCGTGCGCGGCCCTTCAATCCAGCCCAACGCCCCGGCATATGTCACGCTCTGACGGCCGTATCTGATGCAGAACCTCCGGCCACACTTCGTCGAGCCCATCCTATGCCGGCTCCACCATAGTTTCAGACGTCACCTCGTCGCCTGGCACGTCATGCGTCTCGGCGTCGTCGGGATTGGCGTCTCGCGGGTTAAGATAACCCTGCGCGCCTTCCGTACGCGTTTGGCCGGTGGTGTCGGGGATCTCTTGCAGCACGGCAAGCGCTGCGGCTGGATCTTCTTTGGCCGGCCAGTGCACCGCACGCATGCCGCCGCGGAAACGAGTGTTGTCATTGTCGGCACGGAGGGCGCCGGTGAATTCCCCAGGTTTGAATTCCGGCTGCCAGGCCGGGTAGTCCCATGATGCGATGCGCGGAGCGGGTAAAGAATAAATCCGAAGGAGGCGGGCGAGCACCCCTATGCCACCTTTCTTTCTCGCCATCTCGCTCGTTATTAATCTTGCCCTTTCGTAGGAGGGCTGTGTGGTGTTGGAAACAGGTGAGCAGCAATATTATCGGCAGCTTGGCGGCATGAAGAAATCTTAAAAAATGCACTCCGAGATACGTTTCTGGATGTGAAGCTAACGACAATCTTCAATTTGATTCGTATAGAATCGCGTGTTGTGAACGCGTAGTTGAGGAGCCCCCGAAATGAACGCAAAGCTCAAAAGCGAAGCCCGTCGCAAGGTAATTCTTCATGGACACCTTAATAACAACCGTTGAAAGATATTGCGACCAAGATCGGATGCTCACTGGCGAGTTTAAGAGTCAGCGCCAGTAAACTCAGTTGCACTCGAACCCCGACGGAGGCGGCGGAATTTCGGCGTGGCTTTCATATGCCGGAACACAAACGGGAAGAAATCTCGCGATTGCGGCGCAAATTCTGGGAATCTTAACAGTGTAATCATCAGATGTCGAGTTAGGTTATTACGGACGGATACTATCACTTGAAGACTTTCTGCAGATCACGAGTAGCTTTATTGGGTAGGGGTAGAAAATGACTCTGATCGATAGACATAGTGATCCTGTTTCGGGTAGCCGATACATTGCGACAACGACCAAGTATAACCATGAGGCGCATACGACGCGGCCCTCTTATATTTTTCCTCCAGATCGTGCATCGGGCGCAGGGGTCGGGGAGCCAAGAGCACGCAGCCTGGAATCCATAACCGGCATGCTTGATCGCATCGGCTGCGGCTATCTCGTGCTGAACCGCGAGAGGAAAGTGCTCGAATGGAACGCAGCCGCTCAAACCACGCTGGAGCGCCAGGGAGAAGTGGCCGATACGGCCAGCGGTCTTTCCGTGGCTTTGAGGCGGCTGCTCGCGAATGTTCCGGCCCATTTCCTGCCGGGCTCATTATCGTGGGTGGTGATCCGCAGCAACGGCGACAGGCCGGTGATATTGAACGAGAACGGGTTTATCGCTCCTGACGGAACGAGCATTGTGGCGTTACTGGATCGCGAGAACAGGTCGGGGCCAAATCCTCAGACACTGCAAAAGATGTTTGGTTTGACGAGCGCGGAAACGCACTTGGCGTTGCGCTTGGCTCAGGGCGACGCGCCGCTGGAGATCGCCCGCAGTTGGCGCCTCAGCCGCACCACGATCCGCTCCCAGCTTGCCTCGCTGTTCGCCAAGACCGAAACGAAACGTCAGGCCGAACTGGTGGCTCTTCTTGGGCGCATTTCAGTCTTGCCATAAGGGCCGTCGTTTGGATCCATCTCAGCAGACAGCCAATCCCGAAACGCTTTGATTTTCCGCTGGGCGATGGCGCGGGGCGGGCAGAGGAGCATGAATCTCGAAAAGAGAGTCACTCGCACGCACCAAAGCCGCAATGGCGTCTACGGACAAGCACACAGGCAGGAGGTTGATAGCTACTGCTGTGCTTGGGGTCGCCTACTTCGTAGCCTATCCATATTCCCCTGGTTTGATGCGCCTCATCGGCATCGCGTTTGTAATTTGCGCCTTCTACCGCACGCAGAACCCTTAGATATCCGGCCTGTGGTTGCCCTATTATGCCCCCGGTCGCTTGTTCTTGACGTAGCCCAAAGCCTCGACGTGCGTCCCGTCGACATCTGTGACGAGCACAAGTTTCGGCGAGAATGCGCTGGTGCCGTCGGTGCCGACGACCTTGACTATCCGTCCGCTTTCCGGGTGGAGGCATCGAATTGGGTGGTTAGGGCGATCATGTCGTTTTCTATTTTCTCTGCTCAGATTGAACCGCCGGTTGTCACGTTGTGATTATGCTTTTGCCTGCCTTTCTGTGCCCCTCATAATGGGCAAAGAACCGGATTCAGAAGCATGCTCACAACGTAACAACGAGAGAAAATATATCTTCCACATGGCCATCAGCTCTTCTGGAAACGGCTTCATGAGATGTTCCGGGTCGGGGTCGTCAGCCAGGTCATGTAGTCTTCGGGCGTCAGAATCATCGGCATACGGTTGTGGATCGTCGCCATGAGCGGATTCGGCTCACAGGTCAGCAGCGTGAAGGTGCAGATGTTGTCGCCGCTAGCGGGGTCGCGCCTCCCAGAGCGCCGCCAAGGGCGAACGGCTCGCCCGACTTCATCGCAATGGCATAGGGCTGTTTGTTCTTGCCGGTGCCGAAGATGTCCTTCCATTCAAAGAAGCCGTCGATCGGCATCAGCGCGGCGTGACTGATAGGCGGCTTTGAACATGCCGCGCTGCGCTTCGAGCCATGATAAACGTGGTCTGGATGGGCAGCCACAAGCATCAGAAGGGAGAAGCGCAGCGACGCATCATGTGGGATTGGATGTGTCAGTGAAAGAGACCGCCATTTGCATTGGACGAAACAGGCCAGATTTGCCGCCAGATTTGCCGCGAGATAAAGATGGCGAACCATCCGGAGGATCTGGCACGGGTGCTCAAGGAGCCCAGCTGGTGGGTTGAGCGGGTTGGGCTTGAAGCCGGGCCTTGTCGCAGTGGTTGTTCGAAGGCCGGCCAGGGCCGGCCTGCCGGTGATCTGCATCGAGACCCGCCACACCAAGGCATTTCCTTAAGGCCCAGGTGAACAAACCGACCGCAATGATGCCCGCGGCATTGCGCAGATGCGCAGATGATGCGAGTCAACCTGTTTCGCCCGGTGCATGTGAAAACCCTGACGAGCCAGAAGCGCCGGGCGCTGCTGACCGCCCGCAAGCTCTTGCAGGAAAAGGCCATTGCCGTTGAGAACGATCCCCGCGGCTTGCTACCGAACTTCGGAGCGGCTGCATCTCGCGTTCGAAGCCGCGCGGCTTGCATTCGGCGTACGGACACGCACATCGCGGATTCCTGCCTACATGCGTGAGCCGGTCGCGGGGCTGCTCGACAAGGGCTTTGCGAGGACGCTCGCGAAGTTGCTTGATCCCGGCAAGCGCGTGCCACTGCCGAAGTCGCCCTCGCCGTCGAGCGACACGATCTATCTCACGGTCGTGGACCGCGACTGCACGACGCCACACTTCTGACTGCGCAGCGACGGCTGATCGGCACAGGCGGCCCGACATCCCCCCAACCCGGACGCCTGCCGCCTGTGCCAGCCCCCAAGCCATTGCGAGCATCTGCGCACGTGGCCAAATTGTCGTTAGCCTCGCATCCGAATACTTATCCGGGCGTACATATCTCGCTCTTGCAGCGCTCTTGCACGCCGTCCTTTGGCTAATTTCGGACGACCTTCGTCAGTCCATCAAAAGCACCACAGCGGGGTGCAGCTTCTTCAGATTCGGCAATGATTTCGATTGCCAGGGTATGTCTGGCGTTCCACGCACGACGAGTCGAACATCGGGATGCTTGCGCACCTCGATGGTAAATTTCGCGAGCAGGTTGATGCCGGAAGAGTTTAGAAAGTGAAGATCCTTAAGATTGAGCCTAATGGAAGCGGGATTACAGGCAAGAACACTGGTCGCCAACGCCGAGATAGGCGCACCGGCCTCGGAACTGGCAAGCCGCATTGCACCGTCGAAGAAAATTTCGCTTCCTTCAGTCCACACACGGTAGTCGTCTGTCTTGATTTCCATAGCCGGGCTTCGTTTCTTCTAGTTGTGAATTTGCGAGATCGGAATAGAGGCATATGTCTCCACGCAAAGCCGATCGCTTTCGTCGGCGGCGCTGAATATCCAAGCCAGGCGTGCGCCGTAGTCGCTCATCAACGTCAGCAATCCAAGTCCGGAGCCTGCCATGTCGGGGTTGGCGGCATTCTCTTCAATTCGCTGTATCAGCAGGTCCACGGGGTCGCCAACCGTGAGATCTGCCAGGAGACTTTGGAACTTAGAGGCATCTTCACCATCGACGTCGTTCGACACCTTGAGCTTGAAGCACTCCGAATCCATCGACGCCTCGATCAAGATCTCACCTGGTGCGCGAAACTTGACCGCATTTTCGATGAGTTCGTTGACCAGATATCCGATACTATGCCGCACTTCCATGTAGTCATTGCGGGACGACCGGAAGCGCAACGCGAAAAGATCGGCGATGAAGTCCGAGGTCGTGGCACAATGACGCCAACTCAAGTCGAGAGGTCCGTCGAACAGCCGCACGCGACTGACGCTCTCCTTCATCCCGATTGCAACGTCAGGGGTCCCGAACAGCGTTGTCATGGCTATGTGTGCCTTATGATCACGAGGGTGATGTCGTCGTGGATCTTCTGGATCCCGATATGGGCCATGAGATCCTCGATGATCCCGGTTTTGATTTCCTCGGCGCTCCCGCCTTGACGTTTTCGTGCGCTCTGGCAGAGGCGCTCGAACCCGAACAGCCTTCTGTCTTGGTCTTCCGCCTCGGTCACACCGTCGGTGTGCAGCACGATCACGTCGCCACTGCCGAACGGGATGTCGCGCGTGGCAATGAACTTCGAGATGTCATTCTCCAGGCCAACCGGCAGACCCAAATCCATCGTGTCGATGCGTTCGACGTCCCCGTCCGCACGCACGACGAGAACGTCCTCATGCTGGCCGGATAGCGTTACCCGCTCATCCTCGAAGTCAAGGAAGGCCAGCGAGAGATGCTTGCCTGTGTTCGTCCGCTCGATGTTCTTGTAGATCGCTCTGTTCAGCCGATCCAGAAACTGATGCGGATCCCCCTCATTGGTCTCCTGCAGCGCGCGTGCAACGGATTGGACCATGAGCATCAGCACGCCGCTCTCGAGACCATGACCGGTCACGTCGCCGATGCCAATCTTGACCCGTGACCCGTTCTGCAGGACGTCATAATAGTCACCGCCGACCTCGTCGGCCGGCCGCATGTAGGCCGCGATCTCCAGCCCCGGAATCGCTTCGAGTTCGAATTGTTTCGGCAGGACCATCATCTGGATCTGTCTGGCGACCGCGAGTTCAGCACCAAGGCGAACGTTTTCGTCCTGCAGCTTTTCGTTGAGTGCGGAAATCTCCTGATTTGCGTCCCCAAGTTCCCTTGTTCGTTCGTCGACGAGTTGCTCGAGGTTTTCCGTGTGAAAGCTGATCTGCTCAGCCATGCGGTTGAAAGCGACCCCTGCCGCTCCAACTTCGTCGCGCGTTGGGATGCTCACTCGGACTGAATAGTCTTTGGACTGGAGCCGCTGGGCGGCGCTGGCAAGCGCCCTGAGGCCCGCGGTGATCCGCTTCGAAATTCCGAGCACGGCGGCAAAAACGATCAGAAGCGAAACGACGATCGCGGCGATCTGAAAGAGCAGGATACGGTTGGTTGCACGGGAAATACTCTTCTGCGCGGCGAACAGGGATGCATAGATCTCCCGTTCGGGAACGACGATCCCGACCGACATCATTTCGGACTTGATCGGTCCCGAACTCCACAGATTGGTCGGCTTTAATCTTTTGAGGACAACAATGTAGGGTACGCGTTCGCCCTTGTCGGCGAGCATGACATGCTGAATGACACCGTCATTGTTCTGGTCGAGAGGCAGCGACGCGATAGCCGGCTGCGTACTTCCCCGCAGGGACCTCTCCAGGCCGGTGACGCCCTGGGTGCCCGCATCGCTCGATGAAGTCAGGCCGATGATTGCCTGGCCTGAGGGATTGATCGCCACGACGTTGCCAGTCGACATTGTGAGAAAGCCGAACCCGGTCTCAGCGATCTTCACACGTTCGACGACTTCCGCGAGTTGATCGAGAGTGATGTCTGCTCCCGCCGTACCAGCGATACCGGTGCGATCGCGCGTCCACAGCGGGTGGAAAAAGCTGACGATTAGCTTTCCCGTGATCGCATCGGTGTAAGGCGCTGTCTGGGTGATATCGTCAGAGACCGGACGTGAGGCTGGATCCCTGGCCCATTGCTGCCATGACCCATAGATTCCCGGAAAGAAAAACTCCCAGAACTCTGCCTTGTTGTGGCCTGGGTAGAGCCGGTCGAAGGTCTGTGCCTGGTCCGTATACGGCACCGTCCTGAAAATCGGCCGTTCCTTTGGACCAATATAATACATTTGCAGCTTGGACGACCCGCTGGCCATGAGCGTCGGCGCAACGAGGTCCAGCACGGTGCTGTCTTCTATTTCCTGCTGAACGCTTGGCAGCGGACTGTGGTCGGCGCCCAGCAGGTAGCCCCAGACGCTGACCACGGAAGGCGCTCCCGGCAGGTTCTGCGCCCAATCGCCCCGCGAGTCGTAGACGACCTTCACGGAGCCCGGCGCCTCCTGCGAAAGCGTGGCTCCGACCTGTTGTTGCCTGCTTGGATCGTCGATCTGGGCCTGCAGCACGCCGGCCAACGCCTTGACGTCCCCATGGACTCGATCGAGCAGCAGGTCGACGCTTAACGCTGTCGATTCGGCATAGGAACGAATGTATTCCTGGTTTGCGATCGTCAGGCCCTCACCGACTTCGGATGTTGCGTCGCGCGACAGCTTTTGAACATTCCAAAGCGCCAGGCCACCGCTCAAAAGGAGGTCGAACAATACCGCGCCGCCAACGACCAATACGAATTTCGCTCGAAAGGAGCGCAGGCCGAATCGCGGTGTGGGCTCATCGTTGGCTTTCATTGCGGCCGTCGCCCCGATGCGACCCAGATCGGCCAACCCGCATAACCCTTGGGGTGGAGCGCAGCGAAAATATGATCCTCGAAGCCCTGCCGGAAGCGTGCGACGAACTCCGGTCCATCGCCGCGTCTGGTCGCCATCTCGCCCGCATAGACGTCCGCCCAGGCCGCAATGACATCGGCGAAGTCCTGCGGATCCCCGTCCAGGTTAGTGACCATGAAGGTCTCCACACGGATGTCTTCGAATCCGGCTTCGATCAGGTATCGCCGGCTCTTGGGCCCAAGCTCGACATCCATCTCGAAATGCCCGAACAGCTTCGCCACCTCGTTGTAGGTCCAACGAATGCTTTCGGCGCGCGGCTCGCCGAGGCAATGCGAATTCTTCTCGTTGGTGATATAGACCCGCCCGCCTGGCTTGCAGATGCGGTAGAGCTCCTTGAGGATGAGTTCAGGTCGATTGAAGATTTGAAGGGAATGTCGGCAGGTGACCAAGTCGAACTGCGCTTGGTCGAGCAGCATCTCCGACGCATCGCCATAAGTATATTCGATGCCCCGGATGTCGAATTCCCGCATCACTTGTCGAGCATAGTTCAGGCTTGATCTGGAGTGGTCGAGGGCGACGATCCGCGATGGCTGGAACTCCTTCTGCGCGAGCACGGCGAAATCACCGATCCCGCAACAGACATCGGCCATGACGATCCCGGGGCTCATGCCGTGTCGCGGCAAGATTGTGCGCTCGTGGCGCCAAGTCATCTTTGTCTGAGTGCGCAGGATGGGTACGAACCCGCCTTCTTCAAGAAAACCCTGCCCCGGATAAAATTCAGTGTCATACTCCTCGACGGTGATGTTCGGTTCAATTCCGCTCAGGCGACCGAATTTTCGCGAGGTCCATCCGACGACGCTTGACGTGATGACGACGAATTTGAGATCGGGTCGAGCGCGACAAGCGTCGATGATGATCCTCGAAAAGGTGTGAAACGCCGCGTTGTTCATCTGCGTCAGGCGCCTGACATTGACGTAGAGAACGCCGCGCACACGGCCGATCGCATCGCGAAGTAATGCTATGCTGGGCCCAAGCTCATCGATCGCCTGAGGCCGGACCACTCCCGATATGGAGAACTCCTGGTTGTTCGCGTCGTATTGCGCCTTGAAGCGCGGGAGAAGGTCGTAAGGGCTCAATTTTGCAGGCCCTCGAGCGGAAGATCCACGACAAGCTTGATTGCATCGCCGTCCGCGTCCTCGATCCAGAGTGTCGCGTTGTAGTCGACAGCCAGTTCCAGGAGTATGACCTCGCGGCTCGGCGCGAGATCCCCGGACACCGAATTGAGGTATCGCTCTCTGGCCTCTATTCCTGCAAGTTGCGACACGGCTTCTTCGTAGAATTGGCGCTCCTCCGGCACGCAAGGAAATGTCAACTCGATCCTATCCGTCGCGCCATGGCGAGACACCCTGCATGCCAGTTCGCCGTCGGCATGGCGAGTACGAAAGGCGACTTCCAGCAATTCGTTGAAGGCGGAGGAAAAGAGATTTGAATGGTGGACCGAGTCTGACCTGTTTTGACTGATCATCCGGGCCACGTATGTCGAGACATAATCGCAATGCTTCCAAGCGGAGACAAAAGCTTTGATTTCCATGTCGATCTGGATCATCGGCTCAAAAGTCGGCTCGCCAGCCAGGTCATGATGAATAGGTCCCATCGGCATCTCACTTGTTCCATCAGTATTGAGCTCTCGCGGGGTGATGGCCTCCGCGATGAAAAATTTCTCCGCGCCCGTGATGAGTCTGTCTCGCACCCACTCGAGGAATTGCGCTGTATCTGCCTCGATCATTCTAGAATCTCCGCCTCACCGTTAACGAAGGCCGCAAGGCACTAGAGCGCTTGTTTTGATTCCTCCATCGCGCGTACCACCCTCAGCGGGGACCGCCTGATGAAACCGCTGATCGCCTCGGCTCCAAGCGGCTTTCCCAGGAAGTTGCCTTGCAGGCAATCGCAATTCTCCTTGATCAGCCACCGTGCCTGTGCAGGGGTCTCGACCCCCTCGGCAGTGACATTTATCCCGAGGCCGTGCGCCAGATTCATAATCGATCGCACGATCGTTTGGCTTTTGAGATCGGTCTCCAAGTCCGCAATAAAGTACTGATCTATCTTCAACGTATCGAAGGGAAAATTTTTAAGGTAGCTCAACGATGAATAGTATGTTCCAAAATCGTCTAGCGATATTCGAATTCCCAAGACATTCAGCGTATTCAATGTGTCTATGTTGTCGATCGTCTTCTCAAGTAGAACCCTCTCGGTTATCTCAAGTTCAAGTCTGTCGGCTTCAAGCCCAACTGCGTCGACGATCTGAGCGACGGTGTCCGTCAGCAAACCGCTAAGGAACTGAGCCGGCGACAAGTTCACTGCGACTGTCAGCGAGGAAGGCCACGTCAACGCCTGGCGACACGCTTCCTCGAGCACCCATCGTCCAATCTCGTCCATCAGACCGTCCGCTTCGGCGATCGGTATGAACACGTTGGGTGGAATGATTCCGAGCTCGGGGTGCCGCCACCGCAGCAGCGCTTCGAAACCGGTCACTGACGAGGGAGGCTGAATGAGCGGCTGATACTCCAGATAAAGCTCGCCGCGCTCCAGCGCGGTTCGAAGGCTGCGCCTCAGATTCTCGCGTTGCTCGAGCAAGAGCAGCATCGAACGGTTGAATGTTCGAGCGCAGCCGCGTCCATCTGTCTTGGCCGCGTAAAGAGCAATGTCAGCGGCTTTCATCAACTGTTCGCCGTCGGTCCCGTGCTCCGGCCCGAAAGCAATTCCGATACTCGAGCCGACGAACACGGGAATGCCGTTGATGACGAACGGGTTCTTGAACGCGTCGACTAGAGATCCGGCAAGGCGCTCAGCCTCTGCTGGCTGCTCCTTTCCCAATTGGATGACAGCGAACTCATCGCCGGCATACCGGTAGGCGGATTCGCCGTCCTGCAGCGAGTCGCGGATACGACCCGCCGCGAGTTGAAGAAGAGTGTCGCCTGCTCCATGGCCGAGCGTGTCGTTGACCGCTTTGAAATCGTCAAGGTCGATTTGCAGAAGGGCGGCTTTCGGCTTTGATCCGCCGAGGGCCGCCATTGCCTGCTGGAGCCGCTCGCCGAATCGCCGCCGATTCTGCAGTCCAGTCAGCACGTCGTGCGTCGCCTGATGGAGCAGAACTACATGTTCTTGTTCCTCGGCTGCGCTCCGCCCGCCGTCCTCCCTTAATTCGATGATACCCGCACCATTTGCCGTGGGGAACACAAAAACGGACCGGTGCGCTCCGCCCGATGTTCGCGGCAAGTCGATGCTGGCCGGAGAGCCACCCTGGAACACACGAAGAAATTCGTCGCGATGGCTCGCATCGAGAAAGCTCGGGTAGATCACCCAGACGGCGGCGCCCGGCGCTACCGCGCCTCCGTACAAGCCTTTGAGCCTGGCCGCGTAGTGCGTCAGGCGAAAGTCACGGTCATAGAACGACAAAAGTTCGGTCGTGTTCGCCAAAAGGTCTGCGAGAACCCCATCGCCGACACTTGGAGCGTCGCTCGATGAAGGCCCCTCACTCTCCGTGCCGACGCCTGAAGCCTCTGAGGGCAAGAACCACCTCCATAGGCGGTGCAGACTCGCGCCCCCCAGTCTAGAAATAGCATAACTGTCAAGCTTGGCAAACTTTCAAATCGCAATCTTAATAAGAGCCCCCCGCAGCCTAGTTCCATGTATGCTCCGCCGTGATTGGCGGCAAATTATCAATAACGATGAACCGTCACAGTTCGTTAACAAACCGTGAATTGGCGAGAATCAGCTCTGTGATTGATGCGCAGTAGGCGCGACACGAAAATATTGTGGTCCATGAGGCGGCGTGACCTTCGCCGCCCCGGGCAACCCCTCTTCTAAGTCCGCCCAATCAGCTTCGCGATCCTGTAATCAGTTTCCGAGCGCCTTGAGCCAACCTTCAAAGGAAGAGGCCTCCTGGCCTCCGGCATGTGAAACAGAGTGGGCGGGGCGCGGCAATACCACAGTACTGCGGCCTTCGCGGGGGCTGTAACCGAATTCCTTGCTGAATGCTCGGCTGAAATTAGCCGCTGAACTAAACCCGAAGGCTTCAGCAATTTCAACAATGCGCCGGCTGTCCGCCGGATCGCTTAGCGCAATATGGGCTGCTAGAAGGCGGCGACTTTGTATGTAATGGAGAACACCGCCGCTTGGTTCGAACAACTGATAGAGACGAGAGCGCGAGACGCCGAGCGCCCGGCACATTGAATCCGGTGTCAAATGAGCCGCATCCAGATTGTGGTGTACGTATCGACGCGCTCGCTCCATTAGCGCGACACTCGTCAATAGTTCGGCGGCCGCAACCTGTTCCGCCGGAGGCCCGAGGCAGGCAATGATCATGCTGCGTGTTGCGTGCACGATGCGGGGCAGATCGTCAGCCGTGAGGCTGCGAAGTCTTGCTTCGATGCTGTTGACGTAATCGAGCAAGAGGTTGGCAAAGTTGCCCGACAGAATTGAATTGTTCTTGGCGTCCAGGGTTGCCGCCGCATCGGCGAACAAATCGCGCGGCAAATAGACAAAGAGACTTTCGGAGTCCGTTGTCCTCCCGCGAAACGGGTAGCCAAGCGATCTGATCTCCAATTTACCCGGCTGGTTCTCCGCTACACGGCGATCGACCTCCGTCCACGACCGGCCAGTACGTGGCAAGGCGATATACCAGTGATCGATCGAGCTGGACCGAAGCTTCGCGGCAGAACGCATATAACTATGTGCCGGTGCGCGCTGTTGAACGATCAGCATGCCGTCGAGGTTCCAAGCCGTGTGGTCGGCGGGAAAGCCATCGTCGAGCGATTTGTCATCCGGCAACCTGACCTCGACGAGCGGTGCCATATGCGCCTGCCAAGCGGCGAATTGATCCTCTGGCGCCAGTTCGAGCGTTGAAAAGGGCAAAGGTTCGAGCGCCGGCGCAAGTGACGGGGCACCCTCATTGTAAGGTTGAGCTTCGCGCGGCCAACGACGTCGATCACGCTCCAGCGCCTGCCTCGCAAGCGCCTCCTCTTGCCTTTTAGCATCCATCGCGTGGTGTCATATCCGATTCGGGTATGCCCATGCCCCTCTCAATCATGTGGTGTACCTCAGGCATCTGGCAAGACTGGCCGACTCGAGGCGACTGAAACGGCGATCACGCTGGATTACGGCAAGAAATGCATTCCGAGATAAGTTTCTGGATGTGACGCCAACGACACTCTTCAGCCTGGTGCGTATAGAATCGGGCATCGTGGAATATTAGTTGAGGAGACCACCCAAATGGCCACTAGGCTCAACAGCGAAGCTCGTCGGAGGATAATTCTGGATGGATACGGTAACAACGAGCCGTTGAAAAATATTGCGGCAAAGGTCGGATGCTCACTGGCGAGTTTGAAAGTCACCGCCAGCAAACTCGGTTGCACTCGAACTCCGAAAGAGGCAGCCGAATTTCGGCGCGGATTTCACGTCCCGGAAAACAAGCGGCAGGATTACTATAGACTTATGATTACCGGACAATATAAAGCCCGTGAGTGTGCGCTTATGCTAGGATTAATAAAGGAGCAATCAGGAATCAAGTAAATTGATTCGTAGTCACTGCAGATGACAAGTCATTTTGACAGCCACCGCTTCAGCGGTTCATCAGCAAAAAGCCCGCCGCAAGCACGGTAGCGGGCCTTGAAAGGTTCGCACAGATGCTGCCTCGGTATTTCAATCGCACCTGCCTCAGCCCTCATGATCTGGCTATTTGCGAACGCGTGTTCGATCAGGTCTGCGCGGATGAGCATCTCGACCCTTTGGACCCGGCGGCCGAAATCTTGACAGTAATGGTCGTGGCCATTTTTCGAAATGCTCACACCAGCGAGCGCCAACTACTTGCGGCTGTCAAGTCTCATCGGCAAAAGGCTGCGGGAAGGCGCGTCGCATGAATCCGTTCAGTCGCGACGCGCTGTTGCCAAGACACCGGACTTAAAACCGCCGCGGGCACGGGTTCACAGTGGTTTCAATACTACTCCCTCCAGCCGTTGATATTTGCTTCGGAAGATCGTTTTTGGTGCAAGCGGTCCTTGCTGTCGCGGAAGTCTCGATTTGTTGCCATCTTGGCGCAAGCGAGTGCGCCGATGGTTTCGCGGCTATCACCTAAGTCCCTATTCGGTCCCGTCCGTCTCGCATTCGTTACCGATCGAGCACCGGCAAATATGAGTTCGTTTCCAGACATTCTCGCAGAATGGTCTCACGACTCTAACGGGGGTACAAATTCACACGGCAAGGCGGGCCGACCGGTGGTGAACATCAGCCGAGCCTATCGGCTCACGCCACTCTGCAGCCAGAGAGTTGCATTTACGCTCTTCAACATCGTTAAAAACGTACGGAGGTTTCCCGAGACTCGGCTGCCCGCGGCGCGCATGGTCAGGGGCAGGGAGGAATAGACCATGCGCGAATTGCCCAGCACCATCGACGCAGACGTTCTGATCGAAATCGGCAGGCTTTTGGATGACCACGCGAAGTCGACGCCCGTGCCCGTCCACAAGCTTGCATTGTTAATGCGGCAGCGTTCAAACGCCAGCCTTCCGGTTGAATCGATGGAAGAGTTGATCGTGAAGATGGCCATGACGCGGCAATTGCCAATGATCTTCGATTTGCCTGACATTGACACGGACAATGTGATCTCGATTGCCTTGGCACGCGCGTCTTGAGACTTGCCCTCGAGCGCAAGTTCAGTTGCTCCACCAGAAGCAGCAGGTGCTGCGGTTCGGCATGACCAAACCTGGCCCAGATAGCGTGCATCGCCTTGCGCCGAGCTGGTGAAGTGGAATGGGCTGTGAGTGCATCCCTTTACGAGCCGGTGAACGTCTACAAACCGCAGGGACCCGATATCGGCGTCGTTGACGGTCCGTTTGAGTATTTGACGGTAGCAGGACTAAAACTTCCGCTGCCATTCACTACTCGGATGACGGTGGTGCGCCTATCGAACGGCGATCTGTTCCTTCATTCGCCCATCAAGTTTGCTTGGACGGTGGCCGAAGAGTTACGGAACTTGGGCAGAATTCGCCACCTCGTGTCACCCAACCAATTTCACTACGCTCATGTCGGTGAGTGGTCGAAGGCTTTCCCTGAGGCAACCACATGGGCATCGCCCAGAGTCCGCCAAAGAGCACGCGCACGGCATGCTGATGTGACGTTCGCTCGGGATTTGGAAGCCGATCCGCCGGAAGAGTGGCGGCGGGACATGGACCAGATATTGTTTCCCGGTGGCTACTTCAAAGAGTTCATATTCTTCCACCAAGCGTCAAAGACGCTGATTCTTACAGACACCATCATCAATCTCGAATTGGACATGATCGATGAGCCTTGGCGCACGGTGACGAAGCTGACTGGGATGGCTCACCCGCACGGGCGCACCTTCCTTGGCATGCGGCTGCCAATTCTCCTGCATCGGCAGAAAGCACGGGCAGTAATAGGCAAACTCCAGTCGTGGCAACCGCGGCGAGTGATTCTCAGTCACGGCCGCTGCTTTGATGGGAATGGCGACGAGCTTGTCCGTAGAATATTCGGAAAGACGGCTTGGTGAGGCAGTGGTTTGGGGAAAGCCAAATGTCCATTTCGGGTCGGCTCCGCCGCTCGCCCCGATCGCTTTATGCCGAGGGTAAGCTCTCGCTCATCTGGCCGGTCGCGTTGCCGACCGATCGGCCTAGAACGAATCCCTGTCGCGAGGGCGGACCTTCGCCGGCACGCTATGTCTTGACAGATACCTTGCGGGCTTTCAGCAATGACTTGATGCCGTTGCGGTCGTTGTCGATGCGGCCGCGGCCGTGACCGACCGAAAGCTTCGACAACGCATGCACCGCATGCGACAGGTTGTTGTTCATCCAGGGCGACGGCGCCTACTCCACCGCAACCATGTCGCCCAGTTCTGTCACGAGGCTCCCGGCACCGGGTGCCGGGACCAACATGTGATCTCCATAATGCGTAAGAGCCGGAGGTCCATCGCCGGCGACAAGGCGCTCATTGCAGAGAAAGGTTACGATCCATCGGGTGCCCGCGGCCTTCACGCGAAATGTTGCTGGGCGCCTCCTTCGACAGCGCGCACATGCGACACGTCCTGGCCGGGGGCGCCGCCTGTTGCCGAGAGCGACGATCGCGAATGCGCGAACGGCTGGACGGCAGGTGAAGCGGGGTCGCGATAGGCGCACATCGGACTTGCTTCACCAGTAGTCCGAAGACGCCAGCGACGCACTAGGCTGGACTCGTGCCCTAGCCGTCGAACTCCCGCTTATCCGTCGCTGTCAAAGTGCGCTTGCATCTTCCCTACGCCGACAAGCGCGGCCGTCGTATCGCCGTAGTATCAAGCCGCTGAAGTCCGGCGGTGCTTTCTCAGCCGAGTGATCGCCGACTTGTCGACCGTGATCACCCCGCCGCAATCAATCCGCACGGTGAGTTTGCTTGCTCCGCGATCGATGCGCGTGACGTCCCCAACAAGAACCACTCGGTCTCCGGCCCGGGCTTTGGGTGGCGGATCAATCGTATAAGGATGGTCATACGATGGAATGCTCACTCTAGCGCGCCCGCTGGGGAGAATCGTGATGACGGTACCTGCTAGTGAAACCTCATCGCCAACCTCAAATTCGCGAGGCATGTTAACGTGCAGCATGGTCTTCCTCCCGATGCTTTCCCTAATTGACGCTTTGCTAATTAATGCCCGGCCAACCAGGTTGGTTGCTTGCAATCGACTTCGTACGGTTCCGCACAATTCCAAGCTGGTATGCACTCCCAGTTGGCCTCGGATCGGCCTTGTGGGCGTCAAATTGTCAACACCGACAGCGGCCACGAGATCCACAAGGACCAGCCGCAGCTCGTCCTCGACCCGATCCGCGAAGTCGTCGACGCCGTGCGCACCGGGAAGACAAGCCTAGAGCCGTAGCGGCCTCGCCTGTCCCGACCCGGTGTCATCGCTTCGCTGGCGCTAACGGTGAGACCGCATAGATCTGGTCCAGTATTTTCAGCATCAGAGCGTTGGCGGTCGGCTTGCCGTCGAGCGAGAGCGTCAGGCTGGTCCAGACGATCAGCGTGACGTCGTTGTCCGGGTCATGGCCCATGAAGGAGTTGTAGCCGGGCATCTCGCCGCCGTGGAAATAGATCTTGTTCGGCCCGAAGGTGACCAGGGCGCTGCCGTAGCCATATTTCTGGCCTTCAGGCTTGCTGGGATCCTCCGCTTCGGGACTATCCAGCCATTGGCGCTTGTAGTCGGCGTTGAAGACCTGGCCCCCGACCAGTGCGCGCATCCAGGTCGCCAGATCATCCGCCGTGGAGATGACGCCGCCTGCCGCAAAGTAAGCGGACGGGTTCTGCCACGTCTCGTCATCGGGCTTGAGCGTTCCCGCCCTGGCCGCCGCCTGAAGATCGTCCGGATAGGGCGCATCGACCAGGGCGTAAGACGCGCCGCCGTAAATGTAGCCATGCGCATAAGGCTCGGGGATGGTGTTGGACGTGCTGACGGGCAGCAACGTGTTTTTCATCCCCAGGGGCCCGAATAAGCGCTCCTGAAAGATCGTCGCCAACGGCTTGCCATCGATCTTCTCGGCAACGAGGCCGAGCAGATAATAGTTGGTATTGTTGTAGTCGAATTCAGCACCCGGCGCGAAGTGCGGCGGCCGTTTGAAAGCCATGGCGAGGAACCTCCTCCGAGGTCCACGCCTTGTCCGGATTGTTATCGAAGCTTTCCGCAAGTTCCGGTGCATTGGTGAAATTGTAAAGGCCGCTCCGCATCTTTATGAGCCGGCGAATGGTGATCTGGTCGCCGTTCGGAACACCATCAACGTATTTCGAGATCAGATGGTCGAAACTCAGCTTTCCTTCCTGGACCAATTGCACGATCACCGCGGCCGTCATCGTCTTGGTGTTTGAGGCGGGCCGGAAATGGGTATCGGCGCGCGGCGGGTTCGTGACGCCGAGTTCGGTCGTTCCATACCCGAAGGCGAAATTGCCCTGCGGAGTCTTGAGGAGAACCATTGCGCCCGGCAGCAGGAGTTCCTTGGCCGTGCGTTCCATCATTGCCTGAAGCGCGACCGGGTCGATCGGCTTGAGCGCCGGCGCAGAAGCGCCCACGGCGCTGCCCGTTGCGCACACCGCGACAACCACCGCGCCCAGTGTTCTCGCTATCATCGTTTCACTTCCTGGTAAGATCGACGGGACGAACTCTACCGGAAACGCAGGCTTCCGTCTGTGGCCGGAATATCAGCAATGGAGGGATGTCCCAGTTTCTGCTTCGTCCGCGATCGAGGCGATGCGGACCTCGCCTACTCAGCAGCTGCCAGCGCGGGTCAAACGGTTTGGTTGGGTGGTGAGCCGATGTTCGCGCAAGCACGATCGCCATTATGGGACCGACAGTTTTACCATGCGGCGTCCTCCTTCGGTCTCCGCCTCGACCGAAATCCTTCTCGCTCATAAAATTTCTGCGCGGATTGGTCGTTAGGACGCTCAGCTTGGTAGGCAACCCACGCTTGGCCGCCTCCGTCACTCTCTGTCGGGCAGAACTAATTGCAATGGTGGCGCCACAGTAGCCGCAGTCGAACGCGGTCGGCCTGGACCTACAATGTTGCTGACGCGTCCGGAGCCATGCGTGATTTCGCTGCCATTTCGCATTTCTACAATGCGACGCAGCTTCGCCGAGCTAGCATTCCAGCATCAACAAGGGTCTGCTAATGATGTTCATCGCGAACCTTCTCGCTCGGGCCGAGACCGTCGATCAAGTCCGTGACATCCTCATCGATCTCACGCGGCAGACATCCGCTGAGTCGGGCGCGGTCTCGTATCACGCCGCTCAGAGCACGTCCGACACCACGCATTTTTATGTCGTGGAACAATACCGCGATCATGCGGCTTGGGAGTCTCATATGGTCTCTCCCTATGTGCGCAATGCGCTATCCGTGTTCAATGATCTACTTAGAGAGCCGCCTGCGGCAGCCGCGTTCGTGGTTTTTGCCGAATACATAGCTGTGCCAGCGGACAGCCACGCGATCTAAGCGTTTCGCCGTTTAGCTGTCGACCACACAACTGGATTGGCTCTTGATACAACCTACGACGGATGGAAAGGATTTCCGATGGCTGAAGTGGCAGTTCTAGGACTTGGAGCGATGGGGTCGCGCATGGCAGCCAATCTGCTCAAGGCAGGGCACCGCTTGACGGTGTGGAACCGGTCAAAGGAGGCGGCGCATTCGCTCATTTCCACAGGAGCACGTCTCGCCGGCACACCGCGAGAGGCCGCGGCAGGAGCAGATTTCGTGATCGCCATGGTTCGAGACGACATTGCATCACGAAAAATATGGCTCGACGAGGACACGGGAGCACTTGCTGGGCTCAAGGCAGGCGCGGTGGCGATCGAGAGCTCGACACTGACGCCGGTTTGGATCGGCGAGCTCGCCAAAGCCGCATCGGCTCGGGGCGTCGCCTTCCTTGAGGCACCGGTGGCAGGCGGGCGGCCGCAAGCGGAGGCGGCCCAGCTGATCTATCTCGTCGGCGGCGAGAAGGACGTCCTTGCGCGAACAGAACCGCTGCTCAAAGCCATGGGCACGGCAGTACATCACGCTGGGCCGGTCGGGGCAGGCGCCATGGTGAAGCTCTCCGTCAACTCTCTTCTCGCTGTCCAGGTTGGCGCAATGGCCGAACTCATTGGCCTGCTGCAGCGGCTGGGCGCCGATGTCGATCGAGCCGTCGAGATTATTGGCACGACGCCCGCCAGCAGCCCAGCGGCGAAAACGATGGCAGCCTCCATGCGCGCGGGCACGTTCGCACCATTGTTTCCAGTAGAACTCGTGGACAAAGACCTTGCATATGCAATCGCTATGGCGGGCGCGGACTGCTCACAGTATATGCCTCTGACTATTGCGGCCCGCGAGGTCTTCCAGCATGGGATTGATCGCGGCATGGGCGATGACAATATAACCGGCATCGTGCGCCTGTACACTGAGCCAAGATAATCTATGTATGCGATGGGCGGCTGCAGAAATGGCGTAACAAATAAGTCATGGATTTTGAGAGGCTTGGATGCTGAGTATATCCTATCGACCGATCGAATCGATAGGTCACGTGGTTGATCGCTACTGGTCACGTGAGACCAATCCTGGCGAAGACATCGAATTCATGCCGTTCTGGCCAAGCCCAGGCGGAGCTGAGATATTCTTTCACGTTGCACCAGGCTTTCTGCTTAACGGGAAACAGCCGCCGCGGGCCCATGTTTTGTGCTGCCGTAGCCAGCCCATTCACCCAAAGGCCGTGCCGGGATTTCACTTTCTTGCTGTCCGTATTCGGGCGGGCATGGCAGAACATCTGCTGGGAGTGCCTGTTTCCGAACTTGCAGACAGAATTGTTCCACTCGAGGTGATCTGGGGACAAGAGGCAACGCGTCTGACGGAGCAAATCGTAACCACGGCGCTTGACAGCACGCGGGTCCACCTGCTGAACCATTTTCTACAGCAACGTCTCAATCCCCGAGCAGAGCGGGGCACCCTCGATGCCGCCTTCCGACTCCTCGAGACGGGAACATCATCGATCTCCAAAATCTGCGATCTTGTGGGACTGAGCGAGAGACAGCTTGAGAACCGTTTCAAGAGAGCGACGGCAAATTCGCCGGTCCGCTTTCGCCAACTTGCGCGGTTGAGACGAACTATCAAAGCGATATTGCAAGATCCGAACGAGAAATTTACGCAGCTTGTCGATGAGGCCTACTTTGATCAATCGCAGGCCGTTCATGAGTTCCGCCGTTTTACAGGTCTGACACCCACGGAATTTTGCGAGCTGGCGAGACGGTCCGCTCACTTCTACGAGGTGAGATCGCCGACTTTGGCTCGCAGCAGTCAGTAGTGGGTTGAGCCCGCCGGGCAACGCGGCGGAAGCTCCGTTCCTCCGGAACCACTGCAAAGCCGGCCGCAACGATCAACCCCGAAAACGTTGTCCGATGTAGGGGTTCGAATCGCTCTGGCGCTATCGGCAATACAGCGCGTCGATCGAAATCACCTGTTAGCCTCTCCTCTGAGCGCGGCCGCAGCTCCCTTCAGGCAAGATGCGCGAGCAGACGGATATCTATCTGACCGAAAGCAAACAGAAGCCAGGCGTGCCCCACTGAAAGCACAAGCATGCGCAAAGGTTCCTGGACTGATGCTCGGCTGGCGGCAACTTGCTCGCCAGCCGAGTGAGTTCAGGCGGTGGTCGGGGGAGACTGGCCAGCCACACACTGGTGATTCCAACGTGGGCCGATGTGCCAATCAGCAACCTTCGTCGGTCTTTTTCACCTGGCCCGGCGCGGCGGTGTTGGCTGCCGTGTCCTGCTGACCAGGCGCCGCCTGCTGAGCGCTGCCAGTCTGCTGGCCGGGCGCGCAGTCCCTGGCCGAGTTCGGATTCGTGGTGCCGCTGGTGGTGGTCGTGTCGGTGCCCTGATCGCCGGACATGTTGGTGCCGCTGCTCGTCGTGCCGGTGCCCTGATCCGTCGTACTGGGCATGGTTGTCGTGGTCGAGGTTCCGCTCGTCGAGGTTCCGCTCGAAGTTCCGCTGGTCGTCTGGGCAAAGGAAAGCCCGGCCGACACCGCCAGCACGGCCGAAGCCAAAAGGATGCGTTTCATCTTCTTTCTCCTGTCTGAATGCGCGGGATGCGCCTGGCAAATCCAACAGGCAGACAGAAGGAGTGTTCCCCGATGAAGTTCAACTTTTGTAACTCTGGTCATAGGTCAGCCTTAGGATGGCGGGCGTATATTAGAAGCCTCTTGAAGAGGACACTGCCCGCACCAGAATCCATGGCATGGCTCGGGGAATAGGCATTGGTGACCAGGTGGCGATTACTGCCACGGTTCGAAGGCGGATGCGGTTTGGTCGGACCAGCGCTCGAGCTTTGAGCGGACAATCTTGCCATGGGGCAAGTTGATGGCCCCGGGGACATGACCTTGGGCGAACATCGAAGGGCTGCGGACATCGAGGAGGACGAAATCGGGTTCGCGCGACAGCGCATCATGAACATCCCAACAGTCCGTACGACGCATTGGCGCTACGCTGATGCACTGCGCAGCCAGTATCCAAAGTTGGCCGTGGATCATGCCTCGCTCTACCGCTCGCATGGCCGCGTGTTCACGTCCGCCGGGAGTGCCGCCGGCATTGACCTTCTGATCGAGATCGTTCGCCAGGACTTTGGAGCTGATGCGGCCAACTCCGTGGCTCGAAGGCTTATAATGCCGGCGCACCGTACCGGTGGGCAGGCGCAATTCCTTGAACGACCTGTTCCGACACGGCGTGGGTCAGAAGTTGCGCCACTGCTGGACAAGATGAGGGCTGAACTCGGCGGCGTCTGGACGCTGGAGCGAATGGCATCGGAATGCCACATGAGCTTGCGGACCTTTATACGACGCTTCACCCAAGCGACGGCATCGCCTCCAGGCGAATGGCTGGTATCCGAGCGCCTTGACGAGGCGAAGCAGCTCCTGATTGGTCGCCACCACAGCATCGAAGAGATCGCCGCCGCCCGTGGGCATGAGTTCAGCGGATACGCTGCGACATCACTTCCGCAAACGCAGGGGTATCAGCCCAAAGGAGTATCAAACGCAGTTCGGCCGTCCGACGCCAGTTTAATCATGATTTTGACGAATGCTCGGTCATCTATTTGTGCCATCAACGTCCGGAAAGGGGTCGCAGAACGAACCCGCTCGCACGGGAGGGCACGCGTTTCGCGACTGGCGCATAGGCGATAAGACGACCAAAAGGTGGGAAGCGCAGCGAACCCCTCTATATCGACAGCCATGGATGCATCGAGCGACCACCTGCAGAACGACGAGCTTCTCTCGGACATCCAGTGCCTGTCCTTCGACTATTTTCTCAAAGAGGCCAACCCGGCGAATGGCCTGATCGCCGACCGCAACACCCCGGGGTCACCGGCCAGCATCGCCGCCGTCGGGCTCGCCCTGTCGGCCTATCCCGTCGGTGTCGAGCGCGGTTTCATGACGCGCGCCGCCGCCGCTGAACGGACGCTCGCCACGCTTCGCTTCTTCTGGAACGCGCCGCAAGGGCCCGAAGCCGACGCAACGGGCCACAAGGGCTTCTACTACCATTTCCTCGACATTGAGACCGGCCGCCGCGTCTGGAAGTGTGAGCTGTCCACCGTCGATACGGCGCTTCTGCTTGCTGGCGTGCTGGCCGCCGGCGCCTATTTTGGCGAGGACGATGAATCCGAACTGGAAATCCGGCGGCTTGCCGATGCGCTCTACCGGCGCGCCGACTGGCGATGGGCGCAGAACGGCAGCGCCACCGTCACCCATGGCTGGCGGCCTGGAAAAGGCTTCCTGCGCTACCGCTGGCAAGGCTACGACGAAGCGGTGATCCTATATGTGTTGGGCCTCGGTTCGCCAACCCATCCGTTGCCGCCCGAGAGCTATGCGGCCTGGCTATCCACCTACAAGTGGAAAAAGATCTATGGCCGGGAACTGGTTTACGCTGGTCCACTTTTCGTCCACCAGCTCTCGCATATCTGGATCGATTTTCGCGGCATCCGCGATGCTTCCATGCGCAACCACGACTGCGACTATTTCGAGAACAGCCGCGAGGCAACCTACCTGCAACGAGACTACGCCATTCGCAATCCGAAGGGCTTCAGCGGTTATGGCGAGAATTGCTGGGGCATCACCGCCAGCGACGGCCCAAGCCCGACAAAACCCCAAATGACGGTCGGTGGCCGCCGCTTCTTCGGCTATCTGGCGCGCGGCGTGCCATTCGGCCCTGATGATGGGACGTTGTCGCCGTGGGCAGCGATTACCTCATTGCCCTTTGCACCAGAGATCGTTCTGCCGGCACTGCGCTATTTCCACGAGATCGACCTGCAAGAGGGCAACCCTTACGGCTTCACCGCAAGCTTCAATCCGACAATAGCAGCCGCCGACGGCCGGCCATGCGGTTGGGTATCGCCCGACCATGTCGGCATCAATCAGGGGCCGATCACTCTGATGATAGAGAACTACCGCTCGGGCTTCCTGTGGCGCCTGATGCGCCGCGTGCCGGCCATCATCGCGGGACTGCACCGAGCCGGTTTTTCGGGCGGTTGGCTATAACAAGTCGAGATGACAAAGCTCCCCGACTGATACCGGGACTTTTGACTGCTAGCACATGCCGCATTTGCTGCAAATGTCGCCTTAGCGGCGCATTGGTACTCAGCAGCATAGGGCCGAGGAACGAACCCGCTGCGCGGGAGGGGCGCGCGCGGTTGAGGTAGAGATCAAGAACCGGTCGTCGCGCTCGCGTTGAGCGTCGTTCGGCTCGAGCAGAGCATGGCGGGCTTCTTCAACAAGGAGCCTGACCATGCCCACCTTGGCGTCGCGCGAAGGCCAGGCTTGTGGCGCGCTTGACGACGTTCTGCTGAATGGCCTCAGTCAGGACCGTCTGCGCCGGCTCTTCAGTCATGCCGCAGGCCGGAGCCGCGGCTTGCAAAACTTGCCGCTTAACTGGTCGCTTGGCCTGCAACCTGGTGCCGCTCTCTTCGAACTTGACCAATGGCTGAGCGCGCTGGACGCACCGAGCCGGCTTCGAACCGACGGCATCGATCCGAGACCGATCCTGATCCCCGTCCTCGACATGCTGGCCAACGGCTTGGCCATGGCCGAGCGGGCCTGCAGCGAGGCCGAACGCCGCCACGAAGCGACCAGCGCCGATCTTGCTGCGGCATGCGAGGCGATCAATGCTGAATTCGGTCCGGATGCAATGTGGCCATGTGCCGGTCCATGCCTTCGTCCGGAAGCCTGAACGCCGATAGACGTGCCCGCTGTTTCCTCAGTCTTCCAGCGGCAAACAAGATAGTCTTCCGCGCTGCTATCTTGCTCTTGGTGCCCCGCTGTCAATTGGTCTGAAGTGTGAGACAGTCTCGATTGTGAGGCCGAGATAATCGCCGATGTCCATACGCGACATTGGCAGTTCGACCTGCTGCAATCCGCCCTGCCGTTCCACCATGTCGACCAGGAATGCGGCGACGCGTTCGATGGCGCTCTGGCAACCGAGGACCAGCAGGTGTTCCTGCGCTCTGGTCAACCCCTTGAGCGCCATGGGCAGCAACTGATGGGAGTTGTCCGCTCCAGCAGCGAGGCGGAAGACGCGGACACCGGTGGCATTGATCGCCTCGGCGAAGAAATGATGCGTGGTGCCGGCTTCGAAGCCGAATGTCTCTCCGGCGAGGTGAAAGGCATTTATCTGCCGGCGGCCGTCAGCAAGCAGGCGGTAGACGCGGACGCCGCCGAACTTCAACTGGTAGAAGGCTCCGGCCTTCTCGCCCTGGGCGTAGATTTCCGCGCCGGCGGGATAGAAGCTGAGTGGTTGCAGCGGTGCGGGCTCGAAAGCCTCCGGCAGGTTGGGCTGGGAGGACCGCGACGGCAGTGCAACTCTGGAGTTGGTGTAGGCGTGCATGGCTGTTTTCCCGGTTAATCCGTGGAACAGCAATCGCGCTAATCGGCCCGTGGCGAAATTCGGTTATGTCCGTACGGGAAACTACTAGAACCGCTCCCTACGCGCCGGTCCAGCCACCGCTTTCAGCCCTCGCGGCAGTGGAGACAGCTACTCACTTGCCTCGCGGCCCGACACCTGCTCGATCAAGACCCGGAAGAACACGTGGGGCGCGCTGTCCGACACCGGAGGCATGACCGGCTTGAGGGCGCCCGGCTCCCACCAGTTGGCGTGCTTGCTCAACACTAACCATGCATAGTCGCGCTGAACCTTGCAGCCGATCTGGTCAGGCAGTTCTTCATAGCGGCTCTACAACCACGCTTCTCCATCCCCGTCCTTGGCCGCGTTCGTCGACCTGGAGGGACACCAGCGGATTGGCCCGCATCCAGTCGATCTTCTTGCCCAACATGGAAAATGCATAAAGGTGACTCACCCCAGCCAATACCTCGGCCCCGGCCCCTTGCGTCCTGCCATATCGGCAGGGTTCGCAAGGCTACACCGGTCGATCGACA
>NZ_JAMYRZ010000063.1:0-27523 GCF_040321675.1 Mesorhizobium sp. M0296 | reverse complement strand
GTCCAACGGTCAGACCGAGGGCCAGATCACCAAGCTCAAGCTCGTGAAACGCCAAATGTATGGCCGAGGAAAACTCGACCTGCTTGAGGCGCGCGTCATCGGCGCTGGCTAGGTTCAATCATCACCAAAAGTGCGTCAGAGCCAATATTGGACGCCGATCAGGGATCAAAGTTCGGCGCCGATTGACAGGCTTTGCCGAAGTTGTCGTGGCTCCCGATGAGCCTGTCGCCGGTTCGCGGCCGGCGGCATCCCCAGCGGTGATCGAGCTGGAGGTCGCCGGCAAGGTGCGGCTGCGGATTCCGCTGACCACGCCGCCAACACTGGCGGCGGCGATGGTGAAGGCGCTGGGCGTTTCATGATCCCGGTCCCGAGTCAGGTGCGGATCTGGTTGGCGGTCGGCCGGACCGATATGCGTCGTGGGATGCAAGGCCTCGCTCTGGTTCAGGTTCAGGAGACGTTGGGCCGGGATCCGCATGCCGGCGATCTTTATGTCTTCCGCGGCCGCAGCGGCAATCTGATCAAGATTATCTGGCATGATGGGCTCGGCATGTCCCTGTATGCAAAACGGCTCGAGAAGGGCCGGTTTCTATGGCCGTCGCCGGCGGACGGTACGGTTTCCATATCACCGGCGCAGCTCGCCTACATGCTCGACGGGATCGATTGGCGCAACCCGGTTCACACATTCCGCCCCCAGCGCGCGGGCTGGATGACTTCACTGCGGCGATCAAAAATAAGAAGGATTTCGTGCTCAAACGTCTGTTCGACACGGCAACGGGAGCCATCGCCGTCGATCCGAGAACGAGCCGGCAGTGGCCCGGAATGCTCATCTACAAGGGGCAGCAATATATCTGGAATGGCGCCGAAAGCGCGTTCGTCTACCAGACGGGAACATGGCAACCGTTCCCAGTCAGCACAATCAATATAAAGAAACTTTATACACAGAACTATCACATCTACGCTATCCAACGGATCGCCATTGGCCAAGCGTGGGCAGACTGGGCGACGATGTCGCTGCCGCAGCTCAATGGGCCGCCTTCGGTATCTCAAATACCATTGGACCGCCGTCGCACATGCCATCCGAAACAATCAGAATTCGGTAGGCGCTACCGGTCGCACCGATTACAGCCATGCCCTCCGGCTTAATCTCTTTGTCCTTGCAGCCGAATTGTTTGCCGCGTGACACGGATGACAGATTGAGGTTTGCCAATGTGGTGACCTCACCCTGTCCGTCTCCCTCGACGGAACCATCCCAGAAGCTCACGGTCCAACCGCTGTCGCTTGGGTTGTCGCCTGGCCCTCCGAGGACGAGCATGCCACCGTCAACGCTTGCCAGATCACGGATCCCCCTACTGCCTAATTGCAAAACTGTGAGCCGAGCCTGTTCCTTCTTATCCTCGAAGAGACCAGCCAATGGCACCGTCAGAACATAGGCAGATCCATCAGCCGCGAGTGGTCCCCTCAAACCTAGATAGAGGTCGGAGTCCCGGACCGCCAGACCCTCGATATCCACTCCGTTGTTCGGGTCGCCCAGGCATTTGTCAAAGTAGGGCCCGATCTTGGGGTTCGCCGCCACGATGTCGGAGAGATCGATTTTCTTAATCGTTGCGGCACCGGCACCATCTGCAAGGATCGCCAGACCGTCTTTGCCGGTTTGGTAAGGTATCCGCACGAGGTTGTGGCTCGCGGCGTTTTCGTCGCAGTTCTTGCGTTTCCGTGTGTGGGATCCCAACAAGTAAAAGTAGGTCTGGTCCTTGGCGACACCCTCAGCGTCCAGCTCATCACCGTCGGAAAGCACGCTGAGAGGTTCGCCCGACGCTGCAATGGCTCCGTCCTTAAGCTCTATCAGCAGCGTCGCGGCGCCTTCGTCGAGGGCAAGCAGACAGTGTGACGGGATCGCCTCCGGTACGCATGCTATGCCGCTTATTGCGCGCCTGATGTCCTTGTCGAAAGGAAGTGCGTTCGCGGCGGGAAGAGGGCCTTTGACGGGTGCGATTTCGGCGGCAATCAGATGAGAATCTGGGGCGAGAAACAAAACAATGGCGATGACCGCCGAGCTGAAGGAGAATGGTTTCTTGTTGAATGACATGGCGGCCCCTCACCAGCGAAGCGGATAGGGAGACCGATTAATGGGAAGCTTGCTCTTTCGGCGCATTATCTTCGTTGCCCCCGATATCGGTTTCGATCTCTTCGTCTTCACTACCCACAGGCTCACCGGTGCTGAACTCCTGTAGGTACGGCAGGTTAATATGTCCATCCATCAAGCCATCTCCTTGCAGATCGACCCGAGCCCAGGTCTCCCCCGGCCCGTCTTTGCCTAGTACGAAGACCCTGGTTCCGGCGGGAAGAGTGCTAAGAACGTTAAAATCCGAACCTGCCCCTGCTCTCAAGCGGACGCCGTCTCTGGCCATAACCGTGTACTCAGGGACCAAATCAGGATGCGCCCATCCTGCTGCTGCTGCCTTTTTCAGCCAATCGGGCGCATTGTCAGCTTTTCCGCCCTTTCCCCAAACGGCGCGAGATCCAAAGCCAACATGCAGAGTTTTAGAGCCCATGTAATCGACCCCGGCGCCGATCCCGGTTGCGCCGTTCCGAGCAGCAGATGTAACAAATCTAACTATGGTCGGTAGATCGCTTGCTGAGGTGAAGTCCAAGGTGTGTCGGTCAACAATCAATTGGAGATCCGCCGCGTTGCCGTTGTCGTGCCGGTGAGAACCGGTTCGTTTGCTACAAGCCGCGCATTGCCCGCCTGATATTACCAAAACATTGGTAATTTATGCCTCGTCAGCAGCCTGCAGCAGAACTTTTCTTAGAGAATCAGTGATTGGCCAATCGCGGATTTTGCCTTCGTCGCTTCGACTATTGAAGCCATTCTAAATGCCCCTGCGTCAAAGAAGAACTATAGCAGAGAATTTTTATAGAAGGCAATCTGCTGGCTGGATCGATCTTGGGGTCGGTCCTGGCCGCGTGGCAGGGTAGGCCTCGTCAAACACTGGGTACGGCTTTCATCCCGCATCAAGCCGTGGCGTTCTCCAGATCGAGGAACTTGGCCTTCAGGTTGCGCCGGTGGGTCAGCAGAAGCCGGGTCGGCAGCAGCTGTCCGGCGGAACCAGCCCGTGGGATGCCGCCCGCCATCCAAAACCGGCTGAATTCCGAAGATTGGCGCACCCGGGAGGATGAAAGTGGGCACTCGTATGTTATTGTTTCACCGGTATAATTTAGATCGTCTATTCGTCCGATTGCGCTTTAAGTTCCGCAACAGTGCGTGGTGCAGGCGGCGGAACCTGCTTACTACGAATGAGGACGGCGTAGAAACGTGTTGCATGGCCGTGTGCGCCAAGCGTCTTCTCGTAGCCGTCATCCTCAATCGCCCGCTCGGTGATACCCTCATCGGGTGATTGCAGCGGGTGGATCGCAAACGAATAGCTGGGATCAATGAGGCGGTACGCTTCCAGCTCTTGTTCGAGGCGCTTCTCAATTTTCTGGATGGCTGGCAGAAGCTGGTCGCGCCATTCGATCTTGTCGGTGCCTTGTACATGAACCTGATAAACAACGGCGGCGGCAACGCGGGCTGCATAGCGTGATTTCAGGAGCGCGATGGTGCTGGTCAGTTTCGTGAGGTCTCCCTTTATCTTTCCTAGGGAGCGAACCCCGATCTTGACTTCGATAAGGGCAGCAGGCACCAGGCTGTCGTTCAGCACCACCACATCCGTGCGGCGGGAGCCCAGAATTTTGCGCGCATTGACGCCTTTCCTGGCAGTCAGGCCGTTGACCAACTTCCGGTTGGCGAACTCAACAGCAGCTTCGTAGTGCCGGCCGATCAGTTCGCGGGCAATGTCCGCTGTCAGAATGTACTCGGTCGTAAGCGGCCCACCGTGAAAATCTGTTATCGACGCGATTAGGTTGCTGGAACGCGCCACCCCGCCGCGCAGGGCATCAAGCAGCTGTTGATCGGTCAACGCCTGCGAGCCCATACTATTCTGCGGCCTCGGCGGGCATGTCTTTCTTCTTCCGCTTCTTCTTGCGGCCTTCCGCTGCCACGATCCGATCCGCAATGAACATGACGCTCCCGGAGTCGTCCATAAGCTGTAGTGCCTTCATGCTGCGCATCAAGCTGATGCACGAAAACAAAGGTAGGTTCAGGGATCGACCGGCAGGGTTCTTTCCGGGTGACGATGCCGAAAACAATCCGGTATTTCCGATCTTGTACGAGCGCCACCAACGCGTCGGGATCACCGCCGTTCATGACTTCGTGGATAAGCGCCTCCAGATTCTCGACAGCCCGCGGCTCCAACCTCATCAGTTCAATGGCATTTACACCTTGATCAAAAAAATGGCTCAACTGGGCTGAGAGCGTTGAGAGAGAATGTCGCGACACCGTCACGAGCAGCCACAGGTCGCAAGGCTCTACAGCAGTCTGCCCGTCGGGGCTAATGTCTCGCTTGTCCAAACATGCGATAGCAGCGTCCCCTGCCGCGACGGCAGCATTGTATTCGCCCTCGCTTGGATGGTCGTATGCCGGAAGGTCGCTGTCAAAGCATAGCGGGTCCAGATAGGTGCTCAGGCGGGCGATGTAGGCATCGTCTATGCGGTACCAATTGCCTTCACAAAGATGGAATGTTTCGCCTTGCGCATCTTGCAGCGCCGTATCGAAGACCAGGCTTTTGTAGAGAGTGTAGCGGTCTCGGATGCTCCCGTCCTCGTCGGTCAAAAGCAGCGCATGCCGGCGCAGGTCGTCAACTCCCATCGTATTAAAGTCGATCTCATGCTCATCGAGGTACTCGTAATAGCGTCCGATATAGACATCGTCATAGACAAGGCCGCGTCCTGCCCCTGCGAAAGAGGCATAGAGTTGTCACTGTAATTGATTATTTCCGGGACGGTGATGTTCAGGTCGGGATTGCGAGCACGAAAGGCCTCCAGAAGCTGACCGTTCAAAGCCTCGATCTGGCCCGCATCACGCACAGGCATGATATTCTGGATTTCTGGAAACGCGGCTTTGTAATCCTCACTTTGATACAAGTTCAGCAACTGCTCGCACAGGGCGACCAGACCGTCCGCCTCGACATCAATGCTGATGCGTAGATTGCTCCCGCCCGTAGCATGGCGAAACAGCTCCCTGTGCTCATCGCGAACCTTGCCGGTGAGGCTGCGCAGGATCGTGCTGTCGCGGTCGAAATCGAACAGCATCAGCTCGGATTCGATGGCCAACTGCGTCCGTTGGCGTTTTGCCGCTCCGGGATCAAGTGTGTCGGTGCTCTTTAGTTTGTGGGGATCGAGGGTGTTAAGCGTGACCCTGAGCCCGAAATCATACTCATAGCTGTAGTCGATCAGGTTGTGGGCCACATGGCCGAAGGAAAGCGCAAAATACCTGCCGCCGACCGGCAGAAACACAAGCGCACCCTTGTTTACCTGAGTCAGATTTTTCTCAATGTCGAAGTAAGACTTCCACCATGGGGGACGTGGCTGGCTGTCGAGCACATCGCGCGGGCATCTTTGGGCACCGAACTACCCAGGACGAAGCGTGGCCATTCGATAATTGGTCCCAGGAGCCGCAAGCGCCGAGCGATCGAAAAGGCTCGTGACGGCTTTCGGCGCGACATCCTCAATTGGTTCAAGATAAACCTGCCGGGCGCCTTTGCTACCAAGGGGAAAGATGGCTGTCCCGGTTGTGCTCCCCAATGCTTCCCAACAACCTGCAAAAGCCGTCGAACATAGGGATCAATAGTGCTTTGCCGTGTGGCCATGCCTTCTTACCTAGAGCGGACGTACCTTGGTTCATAGATCTGCCTATCGGCTAACGGTCCAGATCTCCGGTCATCAGCGATGCGCCTATGCCGGTTACTTAGGTTAGGGCGTCCTGCCGCTCCCCCGAAAGCAGACATTCCCAGCGCGGCGGTGGCCTACTATGAGGGGTGGCGGCCAGCCTTGAAGGAGGAGCCTCTTACGGCGTGGCGCGTTGTGGCGGTCGAGGCTGTAGGCGTGCTCGCACCTGGTCATAAAGTCGAAGCTCACCACGCATTTCCAGAGAAACGGCAAGCCCGAAAGGGACCGCTTCATCGACAGTGGTGCCCGAATCCGGTTCACGCTGGATCTTGAGCGAGATCGTCGTGCCGTCGGCAACCACAGCCGCGCGATCTCCGCTCCACTGGCGAGTGAAGACCGTACCGCGATTGGTCTGGTTCAGGTCGGGCTGGCTACCATGGCCCTTCACCGCCAATTCATCGAGATCGTCAGGTGCCAGGATTTTCATTCTCACCGCCCGATAAGAGTTGCGACCCGGCTGCACAGGAGTGAACCAGGCGAGAGTGGCAGAAAACGAGTGCGGACGGGCCTGTCCGCCCATCGCCGCTGGAACAGGGACAACCACGTCAACGCTGCGTTCCCGTCCCAGTTCACCGACGCACCAGAATGTTGCTCGATCAGCCGCGCAGGCTACAGCATCGTCGACGTCATAGACGCCGTATCCAAGAAATCTTCGGATATTGTCCTTCTGGCGAGAGGCTTGCCCCTGTCCAAACGGGCCGACCAACCGCTTCACCAATGCCGCTGCCTGTTCCGGCCAACGTGCCGGATGGACAAGAAGCGCCTTGATCAGCACTGCTCTCTGAGTGCCGGATAGCTGGAGGAACTCTTGCCCATAGGTCGTCTCCAAAGCATCGTGGATCCTGTGAGCAGTTCGAGAGGCGAGCGCTGTTGCAGCACTGGTACCATTGGTAAACGCTTCCGCCCCTTCCATACCCGGCCTTGGCGGTGCTGCTACCTTCAAACCCGCCCCGCGAGCAGCATTTGCCGGAACAACGATCACGCCACAGCCGCTGCCGATGACACGGAGGTGTTCGCGGGCCGCCGGCATGAGGATGTCGGGTTTAACGGAATCGGCGAAGCCAGGGCCAAGTGCACTTGAAGGGTTGGCGGTATCGAGCTCCGAAAACGGGTTGACGTTCGCTCGGGCAGATGCCCGGTCCGCTTGCGAAACCCAGTCCAGATTGCGGCCGCCAACAGTCAGGCCATTGACGGTCTCTGACGGGGACAGAAGTCGCCGGTCGGCCACGATCGCCGCAAGGGCAGTGACAACGCCCTCAGCGCGAGCGCCGTGGGGCGCATCTTCAAATGCGAGACGCGTATCAAACGCTGGTATCGGAAAGTTTGCTGTTACATTTCCAGCGCTGACGAGGAAAAGAATGCCGTAGCGATAGGCCAGCCTGTCGAGCAGCCGCGCCCAAGGTGACAGCTGACCATGGAAGGGACGTCTGACGTTTCCGAGCGAGATATTGACGATGATGACCCAAGGGGCGGAAGGTTGCGCACCACCACGCATTTGTAGGACCGCCTGATAGATAAGGTCCACTATCAGCCGATCGGATGGGAACCGATCACTGTTTCCCATAACTGGGATACAGTGGATCTGCCGAGGAAGCGGCACTTCCTGCCGATTACGATCGCCGTGAACAATAAGTGACGCCATGGCCGATCCATGGACGCGTTGAGCGACCAGGGCATCGGGCTCCAGCCCGAAATGATCTTCCACATTAAGGTGCCGCCTTAGAAGGGGATGACCAGCAACTGGAACTCCATCCAGAAGTGCAAGTATCGATGCGGGGCTTACCGGCAGCTCCACAGTCGGCGCGGATGGCGGCAGACTATCATTGGCGTCTATGCTGGTGACGGCGCTCTGCGGGCGAATGTGCATGATCGGCTCCACGCCGGCCAGACTGCCCGGTTCGCGGGCAATCACCATTCGGATCGAGGCAACGGGGATCTCGGCGAGAATGGCGTGGTAGGCGATATCATCGATGCGCGCACGATGGATCAAACGTCCGCCCGCTTGGGCGACGGCATTTACGACTGCTGTCTCACTGGCGACGGCGGCATTCGCTGCGGAGCGATAGATTAGCTCGATCTCGAGCGTGACGAACTCGTCGTCATTCCGGCCGTCAATCTCCTCCTCTAGGATCTCAGCGTCCAAGGGTTGTACGCGATCCGAGGCGCCCCAGACGCGCAGATCACGGAGGCAGGCGAAGACGTCACGCCACGGAGTGTAGCCTGTCGAAAGGCTTCTTCCTGCAAGCCAGGTCCGCCAGAGCGACTCTATCTGACGCAGCGCGACAAGATCAGGAACCAACAGGTAAGCGAAGGGCGACTTATCCTCATCGCTTGGAAGCTCCTCTTCGTCGATCAACTCAAGGCCTGGAACGCGATTGATGGCGCTTGCGAAATTCGCGACGTCGCCCTTAACCTCGAAAACGAGAAGACGCTCTGGTGCGAGAGCAGTGGGATCTGCCCGCAAGGAAAGCCCAGTAGGATCGCGCTGCAGAACTTCGGTCAGACGTCGAAATTTCGGAGTGAATTCTTGATCTTGCCGTTGCGTCGGGAACGGCTCAGGTCTCTGAATGTTTGCCGGTCTGCCGGTTTGCCTTGGGGCGGCGGCGCTCGGGTGCAGCCTCAGGATTGGTTTGGTCGGATCGCTCGCCATTCAGAATTTCCGGTCCCACGCGTGTGGCCCAGAGGTCAAGCTCTGAACGCAACGCGTCATCGACGGAAAGCTCCCCCAAGCCAAGTATTTGTCTTCTTCGCACGTTTTGGCAGAAATCCAAAGCCTCGGCAAAACTTACGGTACCCAGTTTTCCACTGATAGTCTTCGACGTTGCTTTGGGAAAGTCGGGCCACTGAGAGATGATGCGATCGAGAAAGCCCTCGATCCTCTGGCGGTCCGGGAACGGGAAGCCGAGACGCATCTGGAAGCGCCGCCAAACCGCGCGGTCGAGCAATTCAGCGTGATTAGTTGCGGCAATAACAACCACATAGCTCGGCAGCTGGTCGAGCTGCATGAGAAGGAAGGAAACCACGCGTTTAATTTCGCCGGTTTCGTGGGTATCGCCACGCTCTTTCCCAATCGAGTCAAACTCATCGAAAAAGAGTACGCTCGGCCTTGTACGAACATAGTCGAACAGTTTGCGCAAGCGAGCGTTGGTTTCGCCGAGATAACTGCCGATCAGCGCGTCATATCGAACCACGAAAAAGGGAAGAGCGAGAGACTCGGCGACCGCCTCGGCAAACGAGGTCTTGCCGTTGCCGGGTGGGCCGGAAAGCAGCACCCGGTGGCGCGGCTCATAACCGTGAGTTCGCAAGACATCAGCCCGCGTATGCTCCTCAATCAGTTGTCTGCCGCCCTGTTCAACAGGAAGAGGCAGCATCAACTGACTCAGCTGGGTACGAGGCTCGAGCTCGAGAATAGTGTCCTTGCCTGTGCCAGCCTGCGCAGAATTCGACGTGAGTGCGGGCGGCGTGACGCTAACTGCGGCGAGGGCCCGTTCAAGCCGGTCCGCAACGGCGTGATGGTTTTTCGCGCGCTCCTCAGCAACCAGCGCCTCAGTCGCCGACCGAAGCGTAGCCCGGTCACCGGCAGCGCCAGCCCTTACAAGGGAGATGAGAAGATCGCTACGGGCCATAACCTCGACTGCTTTGCGTTTCCTGTTTGTTCGCAAACGAATCTTACCGCAAATAGTTTCAAAAGTCTTCTAGCAGGCTGTACAGAGTGCCAAGGCCTCTATCTGCCTTCCGTTTACTGGCAGGCCGCCCCTTCGATCGGCTGCCTCGGAGCCCATTGACCGGTGGTCTGACACTGCTGATATGTGCGGGCGATGCAGCCCTCAGCCTCTGGCGAATAATAGCCCCCGGCATTGCATAGCTGGCCCTCGAATGAGCCCGGAAGGCCTTGCGCCGGTGCTCCGGCCGGGATGGTGTCGCTGTCGCACGATCCGCGTGCAACCCATTGGTTGTGGCCCATGCATTCCAACGTGACGCGCAGGAAACAGCCCATGAATCGAACCGAATAAGCGGAATCCTTGTATAGACAGGCCGCCTCCTGTGCGAAAGTCGCGGTTGGCAAAAGCAAGATCGTCATGACTATAGCTCTCAACATCGCAATTCCCCCGTTTCAGAACCGCCTCACACCAAGGCAACCATTCGAATTCTGGCGAACCCTTCTAGGTCACGATCCACAATGGGATCTCCCATAGAAGATCACTTTCTAAGCATAACTATTTCACAACTACATCTGCGGAACATACGGCCAGCAAGAACGTAATTTTTTGTCCGTTCAGCTCGGCCGTGTATGCATAATTCCAGATGTAAAAGCGCTTGCCCTGCGCGTCTTTGGCAACCCGATGCAATACACCCACAAAGCCGCCTTTCGATACTGTACCGGCAATGTTCGCAAGCTTGATCCGCCCTGCGTCACCGCTTGAATTGATAAGCTGAATCGCAACATCCGCCGCCAAGCCCATCCAAGCCGCGGGAGCAACAATTCCCAATGTTGTGCTGAACCATCCTGGTATCGATTCGCCCGCATTCGCATTTAGCCAACCTTGAAGGTTTTTCGCACCCGCATCGTTCAGTTTCGTAGACGCGGCGACCACAGGTTCAGCCACTTCGATTTTTTTCAGGGCCGCGGCAGACAGAACTTTTGACATGTTCTCTGGGGCTATAGCGCCGCCGGTATGTGTCAGCGAGGGGTTAAAGTCCGGGTCGAAAAAGGTCTTGAACCCTTCGACCTGGCTGTCTGTCAGCGGGCCGCCGCAAGTGAAGCCCGCATAACTTTTTCCAATCGCCAATAACGATGCACAAGCGGCAACCAAAAGAATACGTTTTGCTTTCACCTTCACCCCCAATTTGCATAATTGCGTGTCTCTATTTTATCTCAAAGAACGGTACGCGGGCGCTGAAACGCGGTCCGGATTCCACGAAGGTCGACGGGTTGAACATGGTTTCGATCTTCACCGGCTCCTCGCGATAGGACGCCGGCATCCGGAGATCGAACTCCTCAAGGTAGACAACCATCCGCCCCGGCCCGAGCCCGCGCAGCGCGGCCTCGGGCAGGTCAAAGGACTGTGTCCACGTCATGCCGGGGTCTTTATCCCACGTCACTTTGGTCATTTCGAGCGGCAGATCGTCTCCCGGGCGCGACACCTTCCAACCTTCGAGCGGGACCGGGACGCGGACGAGGGCATTACCTTCGCCACTCTCGTGAAACACGCTTGCCCGGATTTTCGGAAGGCGCAATCCCGCGAAGAGCGTCTTAGGGTCCCAGTCTTTCGGCACAGGATCCGGCATAGGCAGTTTGTCGAATGCGAATTCCTTGATGCCGCGCGAGGCGCGGCCGCTCACCGTCACCGTCACCCGCTTTCCTGTGGCGGGCAGGGTCTTCGCACCGTCCGCGACCGGCAGAGCCTCGACGAGAACCTTGACCTCGCGCCTCGGCAGAAGCTGAATCTGGACGGTAACCGGCTCGGACGTCGTCAGCATTTTGGAAATGGAGTGCTCCTGATATCGCACAAGCCCGAAACGTACGAAGGGTTCGGACGCGCGGTTCGCCCTCAGGTCGACGTCGACGTACCATTCCTCCCGGTCGAGGTCGAAGCAGGGCTGATAGGCAATCAGCGACACGGGGAGGAATTCGCGATTATCGACGACCTCGGCCGCCGCCGCCGGGTCGGCGGGTTTTGGCGACGCCGCTTTTGGGATCGGCATCAAGGCGCTGGTCACGAAAATGGGCGCGTGCGGATTGGCACTCACGGCCCGCTCAGTCGACGTCTTCTCATCTTTAGTCGACTTTTTCCCGTCGTTTGGTTGCAGTTCCTCAACGTCGGCGAACGCGTCGCCAGGAATGAAATAGCCCTTCTGAGCGAAGTCGTCCTCACGGATAGGGTCTCCGCCCCACCGGGTGGCGTAGGCGCCTCCGGCGCCCAGATCGCGGTCGTCGAACTCCTTTAGATCCAGGTTCCGGCCGTTGACGCGCACCGTGTTGTTTTCAAGGACAGTCCAGTCGAGCTTGTCATAGTCCGGTGGCCAAAGAACGATGCCGAGACGTTCGCCCTCGCCAGAATCAAACCAGCCACGGCCAAGATAAAGCCGCGTTCTGGCGCGGCGTTCCAGGGTGTGCGTGACTGTCTCGCTGTTTTCCACCTTTCCCAAATCGCGGGTGAACACGAAGGACGGTTCGGGCCGCCGTACGTCCGGGGCCGCTGGCCTTTTGGTCGAGTTCATCCAGACTTCGATTTGCGAGGCCGCCTTCATCGCCTGTTCCTCGCGCTTCAGCGGCTGGCGGCGGAAAAGCGCTTGTTCCTTGCCTCCCACGTAACTCGGCTCCGTCTCGAAAGCGGCCGCGCCGCGCGAGACCAGAACGAGGTCGAGCGTCAGTTTGCGCGCCAAGGTGTCGGCAAATTTGTGGGGGCGCTGGATCTGCAGCAGTCTGATACGGTTCGTCCGGTCCACACCATTTTTGGGCAGCGCGATCCACTGTTCGAGCTTTGCGTTGGCGATCGCAGCGGCGAAGAGTGGCCAAAGTGCGATCTTCGTGCGTCTGCCTGCAGTTGGCGTAAAGACAAGCGATCCTGTCTTTTCCCAATCGGCCGTGTTCGGCCGAACGCGCAAGGCTTTTTGAGCCTTGCCTTGCGTCGGTACGGCATTGAACCGCAGCAGATCAGGGCCGATCGCCTTGGTGGACGGCAGATTGGCGACGGTCAAAAGCGCGACCGACTCGCGCGGCAAGGTCACAGCACCGTTCGCTTCTACTTTGAAGCCAACGACGTCGGTGGGGCGTTCGTAAACCTCGCACCCATCGCCGCGGATGCGGGTCGGCCAGCGGCCGGACCGCTTGGAGATCATGCTGCGCCCCCGGTCGAGCGCGTCGATCTGGAAACCGGCTGTCGCCACCGCAGTCGCGACGATCTGGAATGATTCGACTAGATCGAGATCGACTTCGATTTCCCCATCGAGACCGAGTTCGGTCGCACCCGCCGCGCTGTCCAGAGGAGCCTGCGGAATCGCCTTCTCGGACACTTCAAGCGGCCGGATCGTCCGCATCGTTTCGTCGCTTGAAAGCCAGGCGAGGGCGCTGGCCGAGGGCTTGTTTACGACGTGGCAGATGCGCAGCGTGGCGATAGCCGCGATTTCTTCGATCGGCCATTTGGTCTGCATGGCCTCGAGCAGCGCGGAGGCGACTATACAGCGATAGCCTTTATCGGGTGCGAGCCCGCCGCCAACGCCCGCGTAGTCCTTGAGCTTCGCCTCCAGGCAAGCCTTGCCGAGATCGTCTCCGCCCATCTTCACCAGTTCTGCCCTGGATTTGGCGTCCTGGCTTGCCCGATGCAATTGCATCGCCATGGTCTCGGGCGCGGAGAAGCGGTTGGCGAGCTCGTCCGGCGCGGGCAGGCAGCTCACCTCAAGCGTGAAATCCTCGCCCTGATACAGCCTGAACTCGACCATTTGGACCCGCACCGCCTTCATGCCCTTGGCAACGGTGTCGTTGCCTTCTTGGTCGAGCCAGGCGAGCTTTGCGGGAACACAGAGCTGCGCAATGGAGGATGGCGGCGCCGGGCGCACAGACTTTTGCCGCGTGACTTTCACGACAAGCGGCAGAGCGTGCGGGTAGGTGGTTCCGTCGTACAGTTTCACCGAAACATAATCATTGAGATAGATGTCGCTGTCCCGGACCTTTGCACGCAGGCAGTAGGTCTCGACGGCCGGGTCCGGAAGGTAGCCGACCTGGTCCTTTGTCGTCGTGTTCAGGCCGCCCGGTTCGAAGACCGGCGCGCCGCGCTGGTTTTCATCGTTGATGACTGTGCGTTGGTAGATCACACCATCCGGGTCCAGCGAGTCGAGCCTCGTGGACACCGCGACCGGAAAGCCGGTGGGAACGGGTTTGGGATCGACCTCGTCGATGGGTCTCCCATGGTTGACCCGTGGGGTGTAGGCGACATCGAGCAGACCACCCTTGCGGATATCTGCGGCTTGTGGGTTGTCGAGCTTGCCGTGGCGGGTGACCAGATCGATCGGCGCCTCGGGTGCGACGAAGACGCGGATTGTCGCGTCCAGTTTGGTGCGGTCGACCCCGCCGACATAAGCCGGCTTGATAATTTCGGCTGTGTAAAGTTCGCCCAGATTGGAGCTTTCGCTGTTCCATGACCGGACGATAGCTTCGTTGAGCGATTCGAACCCCATCGCACCATTGCGTTTCGAAACAAGGTGACGGGGCAGGAGGAGGATCGGACTGGCGATCGAATCGTGGCGGAGGAAGCGGCGGGCGACCGGCGACGTTGAAGCGGCCGGCAGCGCAGGGATGAGTGTATCGGCGGCGCTCGCGGTTTCGGCTTCCGGTGAGCCGCCGCCCAGGAAGGTCGACCGGAATCGGAAGGCGTACGGAACGCCGAAGCGAAGCGGAGGCGGTCGGAAGTCCTTCTCGGCGATGTCGGCCCCCGGCAGGTCGAGCGTGCGGGTAAAGGGAAGCCCGCTCGGCTTGGACATGGTCTCGTCGCCGCCGCGATCGGTCAGCACGCTGCCCGGCGTGCCATCCCAGAGGAAGATCGCCTCCTCGGCGACAGCTTCGTAGGTTTGCGGTTCGGCTCCCGTTTTCGGCCTAGGCATGATCCGGGCGGCGACCTGGAACGATGTCTCCTCAAGGATCCCCTTGGACTTACTTTCAAGCCTGTCCTCGACAAGAGCGCGCAGCACGGTCTCGACCGCCGCGTCGTCCTTGCCGAATCTGTAGTCGATGTAGCGGCGCATCAGGCTGCGCCAGGCGATTTTTCCGCCCTTCGACATCACGCCGACATCAAGGCGTCGTCCGATGGTGAGTTCTTCGGCATGCAACACGGGAACGGCCGCCTTCACCTTCCCCCGATTGAGCTCGGCAAGCACCATGTCGCGCGCGATCTGCTCCGACCGGCTACGATCCAGAAACGTGAAACCGCCGGTCTGATGCGCCTCGCCTCTGTCCCGCCCCAACGTCTTCGAAGCGACGGATCGGCGTACGTCGAGCGAGGAAAGTTCGAAGCGCGGCCCGCTGCTCTCCTGGGAGGTGTGTTTCCAGAAACCGTCCTCCTGCTCGACGAGCGGCGGAAGACGCTTGTCCGGCGAATGCTTGTTCCGCGCGGCAAACACCGAAAGGGGCCAGAAGCCCTTCCCGGTCTTCGCCGCCGCCGTCGCCACTTGTGGCCCGGGCGCAGCGCCACCCTCGAAGCCGACGGCCAGATGATAGTGACCCGCTGGGAACGCTTTCGCATCGGCCTCGAAATCGAGAGCAAGGCAGAAAAGGCGCGACAGGATCGGATCGCCCTGCAGCGCGAAGAACACGCCGCGGATCGTCTGGAAGGCCTCTTCCTTCGCGTCATCGTATTTCGGCAAGTCCGGAACGGCCGGCTTCGTCACCTTCTCTTTTCCATCCGCCGCTTTCTGCGTTTTCCCGGTGTACGCGAGTCGACGCTGGAGCCATGCGCCGTAATCCTGGGTCGCACGGCGCACATTATGCGCCTTCTCGGCCTCGCTCGGATGCTCGTTGATCACCGGCGGAGCGACGACGAGTTCGCAGGGGGGAACGATATCGGGCCGCGGCGCCTTCGTTACTTGCGGATCGCCCGGCTCCGGCTGCCTGCCTGCGATCGCGTCCGCAATGTCCCCGTAGGTCTTGGCTGCGTAGGCGCGTTCGCTATCGGTGGCGTTGATCACGTCGTCGAACCGCGCTTGCGGGTCGACAACCTCGGTCTCCTCCGCTCCACGCTCATCGAGAATGGCGAACGGCCCGGCATACTGCTTGGCGAGCACGCGTGCGGCGCGCACCGTCTCCTCCTCGACAGTTAGATCGCTTTGCCGCACCGGGACGATCGCGTTGACCGAGAGCTTGTCGGTCGATCGGGGCGGCTCAGCGGTAATCGAACCGTCCTTGGCCAGGGTGCGTGACCCGCTAAACTTGCGATCGGGCTTCCCGCCGTGCTTTTCGCCGTACACGGAGTCATGGATGTCCTGCGCGAGCCTGGCCCAGCCATCCGGGAGCGTGGTCCTTGCGAGGGCCGACTTCCAGAGCCCGTCGATGAGCGCCCATCCCTTCGCATCCTTGTACGCTCCGCGATAGCGCGGCTCGATGGCGACGCGCTTCCAGCCGCTTGCTCCGCCGATCGGTGGCGGCTCGTCCTTTGCGATCTCGCGATACCAGAGCGCGAGTTTCGGAAACGGAGTTGTTCCCGTGCGCAGCGCCTCGGCCATCCGGCCCGGCCAGGTGCCGAGTTCGAATGCTCCGGAGGCCGTCGCAGCCGCCTCAGGCCGCAACGGCGTGGCGATCAGCGTCAGAAAAACCTTCTCGCCCGAAGGATCGGAGCCGTTGGCGACGACACGGAACAGCGGTTTGACGAGGGAGTCGCTCACGGGAAGAACTCCTTGGTCAGCTCGGTGTCGAAGTAAGTTGCGTAGGTTTGCCAGGCACGCGACGACTGGCTGGCCGCGATGACGAGGTCGACCGGGACGTTCTCGGTCGACGCCGTGGTCATGGGGTCAATGCCGGATTCGGTCGCGGCGAACCGCGTCCCATCACCCGGACCGAGCGCCGCAGCCTTCGCATTGCCGATCGCATTTTCCTTCTTGTAGGCAGTGATCGAATAATCATAGTCGGCGATCCCCAGCGAGAACGAGAACGAATAGATCGCCTCGCCGTACATCGCGCCGCCCTCGGCCGTGCCCAGGCGGACATAGAGCGACGTGGCGAAGTGGAAAATCCACAGGCTGGCCGAGCCGCCGGCGAAAAACGTGCCGTAGACCTCCGTCGTCTTCTTGCCGTCGGCCTTGATGATCCGGACGAACACGCCGACCTGAATGCGGCAGCTCGCCTCGAACGGGCCGTAGCCGATCGCCGCCCCACCGCCATATTCGAAGGAGGCCTCGAAGCCCCTTATACCGTTCGCTGCGGCGTAGATCGCGAAGTATCCCGATCCGACAAAGGGAAAAACGCCCATGGTAAATGGCGAAAGCCGCCGCCCGAGCGAAACTTTAAAGAGCGATTCCTGGTCACCAAACGGAAGCTCGGCCGAGACGTTCAGCGACACGTTGAAGAAGGATGTGGCGCCGACCCCGATCGTGCCGAGATCGATCCCGTAGCCGACCTCGATCCCAGCCCCTCGCGTCATCGGCTGTATGAACGCGCCGCCGCCCTTGGGTGAGAGAAAGCTTTGCAGCTTCTGTGCGAATTCGAGGTCCTTGCCGATGACGAAATCTTCGTAGACGACGTCGAACCGCGCGCTCTTGTTGTCGGAAACGGTGAAGGCCGCGCCGCCGAACTTCAGTCGCAGCGCGTCGACGATGCCCCCAATCAGGAAGATTTCGAACGGCCCGATGCTCGCCGTCGCGCCGAATTCGGACGTTTTCTGGAGAAGATCGATCGTCGCCCGCAGAGCGATGCCAAAGGGGGAGCCGGGGAGCGGCCGGAAAATGGCCGTGGGGCCTGCATCCGTGGTGACGATCGAGCCGAAATCATAGCTCAGATTGACCTTCGTCGGGATGAGGCTGGCGATGGCGTCCTCGATCTGATCGCGAAACGCGCCGAAATCGATCGCCGCCAGCACATCGCCGCGCATCAGATTTTTGGCGAGGTCTTCGGCCTGTTTGAGGATGACGAGCGGCGCCGCCGCGCCCGACCAGCCCTTCAGCAGCGCCACCGCCCGGCGGCGAAGATTGCCGTCGAACGCCCCGCCGCTTGCGGCAAGCTTGGCCAGATCGTCCGCGACGGCCGCCTCCTGAGCGAGGCGGTCGATGTCCGGATCGATTGGTCCACCCTCGGTGGCATCCAGCACGGCTGCGCGATCGACGAGCAGCGTCTTCTGTGCGGTGGCGCCCAAGAGCGGGATGTTTCCAAGTTCGACGAGCAGCTTGTTTCTCAGATCCAGCAGCTTCGCATAGACCGACGCGAGCGGGCTGAAGACCCCGGTGGCAAGGAGTTCCTTTTCCGCGCGCTCGCGTAACCGGTCGGGAGCGCCGGCGAGCCGGTCGCGCAGCTTACGCCATTCGCGCAGCGCGCCGGCCTCTAGATCGCGCAGCTTACTCTCGACATCCCGATAGCTGCCGGAGACCGCGTTGGAAGCGAACAGGTTGCGCGGCGTCTTTCCCTTGCCGAGCGGGGCATCGAGGAGGGCGACCAAGATCGTCTTTCCCGCCGTAGCTTCGATTTTCTCCGGAAGTCGAAGCCCGGCATACCCCTTGATGTGTTCGCCAAGATCGACAATCGCCTGCCTGAGAGCTTTGGTCTCCGGCTCGATCTGCAAGCCTAGACTCGCCGCGGCGGCCGTTATCTTATCCAGGCCTTGGAGCAAGATGTTCAGCGCGGCGACGCCGCCGGCCGTCGTGCCGTCTAACAGCAGGAGAGCGAAATCGACGACGACCCTAAGGTCCTCGACGAGGCCCGCTTCCGCAGTGTCGAAGGCCTTTGTGGCTTCTTCGATCGCGGTTCTAACATCTTTCTCCAGATCGTCGAACAGCGAGTCCTTGATGTAGCCGTTCAAGACCGTCGCCGCGCCGCCGAGCAACGCGCCCGTGACAAGGATTTGCTTGTTGCGTTCCGCGAAGGTCGCAAGGCGCTTCGCCATGGTCTCGATGCGAACGCCCATCGTCTCGCCGAGCTGCCGCAAGCGGCGCAGGATGTCGCCTAGCGCCACCTCCAGGGCCACGCCCTTGTCCGGCGGATTGTCGAGCAGCGCATCCAGCCCGCGCGTTGCGACGACGACGTCCAGCACGTCGCCATAGAGGCCTTCGAGATCGGCGATCAGGCAGTCGCGGCGATCAGAGTGAGCGCCTTCCACTTGGATCAACGCGTCCTTGATGAAAAGGTGAAGGCGATCCGCGTCGGCTTTTCCTGTGGCCGCGGCGACCTTGTCGATATTCGTTTTCTGTTCATTGAGGATATTTTGTAGCGTGGCGAAGACCGACCTGGTTCGAGCTTCCGCAGCCTCGGTCCTCTCTTCAGGATCGATTTCGTTCCTCGCCGGATCGACGAACCCTTCCAGTGCTCGCAGCGATTTCCCCACCGCCACGAGAAGGTCATTGCTCCCGACGACGAGCGTCGAATTCTTGTCGTCGTAGATCGGCAGAGGATAAGGCTTTTCGGCCACATAATTCTCCGCCCGCAACGCTTTTACCGCAGCGATCTCCTTGGCGAGGATGGCCACGGAGCCGGCCGGCGGATTGAACCGGAACGGGCTTGCAACCTTCTGCGGAGGCGTCGCGTCCGTGGTCTTTTCCCGCAGGACCTCGCCGACCCGCGTGACGAAGCTCGACACTAGCCCTTTCTCGAGCGCCTCAAGGTCGTTGCGTATGGACGCGACGTCGACGCCCAGCACGTCCTCGGCCAAGCCAGCGGACGCGGTGAGAATGGCCTTCGGGTCGCCGCCCTTCAGCGCTTCCGCGAAAGTTTTCCCGTTGCGGAGCGCCGCGTCGACCTTCTCCAGCCCGGTGACGACGGCTTGAAGTTCATCTGGATAGCGGCCCGCGAGATTGATGGCAGCGTTCCATAGGTCGTCCTCGAGTTGCTCCTGATATTGGTCGAGGGCTTCCGTCAGCGCGAAGGCGGCAGCGTCCACGGCCTTAAGAACCGTTTCCGACGCGCCATTCACGGCATCCTTTCTGGCCAATTCCAGCGCGTCTTTGGCGCCGTCGATCGCCGTTTCAATTTTTCCGCGAATCTCTTTGAGGTAGGCTTCCCCACCCTTCTTCAGCGCCTCGCCGGCGTTATCGCCTTCGAAAAGCGCGAAAAGGGCCGCTTCAAGCGTAGGCGCCAGTGCGTCCTCGCCCGCCTTCTGGATTCCTTTGGCCAGATCGCCGGCGATTCGCTCCACTTCGACGCCAAATTCCTTGGCCTCGGTTCCCACGTTCACCAGCACAGATTTCAGGAGATCGGGAAGCGCGGGAGGAAGCGACGCCAATGGCATCAAATCGACGAGCTTCGGTACTTGGACCGGCGCGACTGCCCCCGGGGCGGCGTCTTCGAACCAGGCGAAAATCCACTTCGTGACGAACTTGGCGGCCTCCTTCTTGTCTGGATCGAGGAGGCCGTTGAACAGGGTCTCGAAGCTCTTCACGATCGAGGTAAGCTCATCGAGCGGTCTGCTCAGCGCATCGATTTTCTCTTTCAGATTGCCGGTGATAGCCGCATCGAGGCGTTCGATGGGATTGGCGGCGATGACCGCGAGACCTCGCAAAAGCTGCTTCGCGGCGGCGTAGACGGCGGCAAGCTTAGGAACCAACGCCGCCGCATCCTCGGTCGCCAGCGCGTCGTCAAGCGAGGTCTCTACTTTCTTCAGCCCGGTCTCGACCTCCGGATAGACGGCGGCGAGGCTGAGCGGATTCGTCTTTCCGATATCTTTCAGGGGTGCCTGCGCGTCGGTGACCGTCTCATCAAATTTGCGCCATTCGCGGCGCAGCATGGTCACGATCTCGCGCAAGGGAGAGAGAACGCGGGTGCGAACGTCGTTGCTGAGTGAATCGAGGTCCCGCATCGCGGCCGTGCCGTATTCGCGCACCTCCCGCAAGATCGGAATGTCGTCCAGCGAAAGCCCGAGCAGCTTCATGATGTGCTTCAGCCGCACAGTGCCCAAAAGCCTCGCGTCCATGCTGAAGAACGATTTGACTTGCTCGATCGCCTCGCCGACCTGGTCGACAGCCGAATACGGATCCTGGTCGTCCTCGTATTTCGCCTCGTTAGTGGGCGGGACCGGTGGCTTGAGACGAGGGATGGCGTCGTTGAAGTAGGGGGCCAGCGAAACGAGCTTGCCTAGCTCCATCGCAGCCTTGAGACGGGCATCGCTCGGCCGACCCCCGCTATAGTCAGCCGCTGGTGCTTGCTGCGCATCGCCGGGCGCAGCGCTCCACCAGGTCCCTTCGTCGCCGCCAATCGGGCCTTTGCTGCGGCTGATCGCGACGATGTAGGAATTCGGCCGTGCGATGCCGCCTGACCGGTCGCCGTTGTCGCCCATGTCGAGCGATCGAATTGCGCTCAGGTCCAGGAAGATTTCCTGCGGATTGGCGTTGACACCGGTTGGTTCGGGATAGCCTTGTGGCAGTTCCTCGCCCTTGAAACCGTAGAGGACGTAGTGGCCGTCATAGTGCACTGTCACCGGTGTCGACGCGCCGCCGGTCATCCGCTCGACCCGTCCGAGCCGGATGGTGGCTGACTCCATCGCCGGATAGAAAGGCGGCTGGCTCGCTCCCTCGAGAACGCCCGTCGTCTTGAAATTTTCAAGAGCTTCCAGTTCGCCGATCCAGCTCGAGACGTTGGGCGATACCGCGCGACCCTGGGCGCGAACGACGAGCAGGTCGGTCTCGAACTGGCCTTCGCCCGCCTGGCTGTTTGGAGCATAATCGATCTTGCGCCCGGCGACCTGCATCGTGCGCGTGTAAGCCGGCCGCTTCCCGCCGACCGTGGTTTCGGCAACGATGGCGTTGTAATGTTTGCAGGCGGCGAGGACGGACTCTTCGGAGGTTGCCGCGATGTTGTCGAGGAACATCATCGGCAGCTCCGTCGCAGCGCCGTCGATAGTGACGGGAAAGCGGAACACGCCTTGATCGGTCACGTCGGTGCGCGGCCAGAATGCCAGACCGGGGGCCTTGTCGAGAAAGACGCGTCCGTTCAGACCGAACGGACGGTCGTCGCTCAATGGACCGTCGAGCGGAAACGTCGGGTCGAGAATATCGGGCGTCTTGTCGGTCGTCAGCCGAACCTTTTTGGCGCACCACTGGCGGCCGGCATGCGGCTGCCCCATGGCGCCATAAAGCTTTTCAGGATCAGCCATGCGCAGGAACATGCGCTGACGCAGGATCGCCTTGATGCCGCGAACACCAAGGTCCAGGAAGATGCGCTCAGTCAGCTTGACGAAGGACGCCTTGTGGCCGAGCGGCAGGAGATAACCCGAATAGACGACCTCGGTGCGGATATCGCGGCCGAGCACGATGTCCTGCTGCAGCGTGTCGATCGAAAAGCCTTCGAAGAGCTTGCGCCCGTAGAGATCGCTCGCCCCGGCCGAGGGCTTGAAAGCGGTCTCATGCAGGAACGAGCCGCCCAGCGCTGTCAGCGACAGCGCCTTGACATCCAGGGCCACCGGCTTGTGCAGCGCTTGATCGTCGTCGCCATCCAAAAGCGCAAAGCGTTCACCCGGCTCGATCTGGCCGGATTCGGCGATCAGGCCGCCGGGTTCCGCATCCGCCGTCGCGCCGGGAAGCCGCTTGCCGATGACCGGCAGGCCGTAGGTCGAGGTGAGAAGGACAAGCTGATGCCGATCGTAAGCGTCGAGCGACGTGCGGAAGTATTCATAGTCCTTACCCAACCCGGCGCGAAGGCTGACGCGCGCCGCGAGCCATTTGGCGAGCCGCGAGGCAATGTTTGATGGAGCCTGTTCCAGCGTTTCGTTTTCGAGCTGGTCGGGACCGATAAACCAGGGCGCATAAGGTCCGCGCGGCGGCGCGCCTTCGCCCGGAATACGAATTGCGCCCGGCGTCCGCACGGTCAGCGCCGTCGGCCTGAGATCGGGCGAGGCCACGGCGCGCAGCCCGGGTGTCTGGCCCGCTGTCTCCAGACGCACCGACCAAAGATCGTAGGGTGTGACGTTGGTGACCTCAGCCGCGACGGGTGCGCCGCCATTTTCGAGCGTCGGAACGGCATCCTCGGATACCAGAACGGGACAGGATTTTTCCTCCGAGGCAGCAAAAAGCTCTTTTGGCATGCGCCGGTTGGTACGCCAGATCGCATCCTGCGCGGTGGAGAGAATGAGACGCGCCGGAAGCTCTATCGCAGTTTCGAAATCAAGCGGCTCACCCGGCCAGGGCTTTCCCTCGCCCGTCTCCAGCGACGCGATCCGCTCACTCTTCAGCGAAGCGCGGACCTCCGCCATGCGGGCCTCGCCGGTGACGGTTCCTTCCGTGAAGCCTTGGAAGCGCATCATCGCCTGATCGCTCGGATTCTCAGCCCGATTGCCCGGGCGGGGAAGCACGCCCGACGGCAGTGTCTGGAACAGCTTTCGCGCCCGTTTCGTCACCGAGGGCTCGAAACGCGCCCAGTCGGTGAGTCCCTCGAAGGTGAAGCGGATCGGCCGAAATTTGGTATTGCCCGCCCACGTTTTCGAGACGCCGTCGCCGCTGTCGGGCAACGCTCCTGCTTCACGCGCGCCGACGCCAATCGGGGTCTCGGCGTTGATGCGGAAGGCGAGGCGGCTGCGGCCGGAAAGCCGCGCGCCCATCAGGCCGGTGGGGTGGTCCTTGCCCAGGGCCCACTGGACGAAAGCCGCGACGATCGCTTCGAACAGGGAGTCGAACAAGGGCTTGGAGCTGGGGACGGACGCGGGATACTCCGTGGGGCGATTGTTTGCGTTGAGATATTCCGCCCGCATCCAAGCTTCGGACACAGCCGAAGAGCTGTTCTTCGCCTTCATCACGGGGTCAGCGGGATCGACATATTCCTCGCGCCAGAAAGCGCGAAACACGCCGTAGAAGGGTTCTAGCGATTCCAGCACCGCCTCATTGCGAAGCGCCACTGCGAACACCGCGCGTGCGTCGCCGCCCGAATTCAGCGTTTCCAGTTGCTTGCCGGAAAGAGGACCGCCGGCTGCCGCGAGTTGCTCTGCCCGTCCGATCGACTCGTTGAGACTGGCTCTGACCCCTTGCTCGCCGTTTTCGGCCACCGCCAGTCGGGCGAGACCCATCGCGTCCGCGTCGAGCGCAAAGGGGCCGATGTAAATCGCCTGATCGTCAGGCGGCCGAGAATCCCCGACTATGTTGTCGATTTTCGCCTTGAGGGCGTCTGCCACCACCGCGAACAGGCCGCTCGAAGTTCCGGAATCCGCCTCTTTCTCGACCTTCCGCTTCCTGATCGCTTCGCGAAATTCGACCTTCTCGCGGGTCGTCTGGAGCGTAGAGAGATACTCCAGGATCGCCTCCCGGTTGCCCGGCTTCCCGTCCGCAAGCTTTTCCAGTTCCACGTCGGGCAGAGCCGGCGTCTCCGGCAGGAAGATCGCCTCTTCCAGAACGTGTTGGGGATCAAACTCCGCGACCAGAAGCGGGCGGCTGTCCTGGACCTCGCCATCTTCGCGCACGCGCAGCCGGCCATCGTCGCGCGCGGGACGGACGGTCGGCTCGGGGCCGTAGTGCAGAGCCAGATCGTTGAAGCGGAACTTGAGCTTCATCAAGTCATAGTCGCGCGCGCAGGTGAGTGCGGCGCGCGACAGATCGAGCACAGCGAGCGGCAGCGCGGGCGGGGTCGCTGCGCCAATCCACACATAGCTCGAGGCAAGAGGGAGCGGATGCTCCCCGCCCGGCAGCTCCTTAATTGGAGCACCATCCTCATAGACCAGACGAATTTCTGTTGGCTGGAAGGTGAGCGCGCTGAAGCTGACGTCGGGAAGAGAGGTGGCCGCGCCACGCAAGGTTAGATCGATATGCGCCCGCCGGATGATGACGACGCGTCCCGGAACCGGATCCCGGTCCGCCAAAGCGTAGATCGAAGCCCGCGGCGCGCCGGCGCGATCGCCATTGGCGACCTGGAAGAAGCGGACCAACGCGTTATCCTCGGCCTGTCGCGGTTTGACGGGCTCTCCCTCCACCGGCGCGACGCACTTGTCGCCAGGCTTTTTGGCGCTGGCGTCGCCAACCGCGACGGACTCGACCGTGGGGTTGTTTGCAGGCGGGGGCGCGGGCATTGCAGGGTCGTCTTTGTCCAACCCCAGGTCGAGCACCGGACGGGCGACGGTCAACGCGCCGACCGGCGTGTCTATCCGTCCCAGCGCATCTTTGCTCTTGTCGTCGGGGACTAGGGTCGTAGCCGCACCCAAAGCCTCGCCCCACACCACGCTTCGCACCTTGACCGCGACGCTGCGAGCGCCTGGCGTGATTGTCTCGGTAATAGTCAAGGCTCCGGCGGCAATGTCACCTGCGATCGTTTTCTTGTCGGCCCCGCGGATAGTGATGGCGGCGCGCGTGACGCTCAGCGCGCACACGGTCTGGAGGACATCGGGCAGAAGGGGGGCCCTGCCGACGATGACATCGAGCCCGATTTCGCTTCCTGTCTCGGGTACGACCACAATCGCATGGCCGTCCTTCGCTCCATAGACATAGGACCCTGCCTCGCCGACGACGGCCAGCGATTTGGCGGCGGCCTCGCCGGAGAAATAGATCACGCGTCGAGGCTTGCGGGGCTCGACGGGTTTCTTTCCGTTCGGCGGACTGTCTCCCGGCTTAGCGGCCTCGGTTTTCGGCTCCGCCTCTTCCGAAGTGCGCCAGGCGAAATCAAGCTTGGTCGACCGCAGCTGGCCGTTATGAGCGAGCAGGACGGCTGCGCCGGCGGCCTCGATATGCCACACGAGATTGCGGTCCAGCGACACGTCGAACTGGCCGTTTGCGGGTGCGGCGCCGAGCAGGTTCCCGAACGTCAACTCCAGGGTCTTGCCGACGCGATCTGCATCGATGAACTCGCAAGGCCTTTTCCGCTTGGCGTCGACTGTCAGCTTCCCGCTAACGTCGTAGACCGTGTCGGGCGCAGCATCTGTTTCCCCCACGAAGGTCTCGAACGGAACCGAGCGGCTGCTCTTTACCGCCTCGGTGTTTCCCGTCGAGCGGAGCCAGAGGTCGGTCTCGTAGGCGATCTTCCACCGCGCCTCGGCGCCAGCCCTGGTGAAGCGCAACGACACGAAGCCGGGCTTGTAATATTTTCCATCAGGTCCTGAACGCAGCTTGCCGTCCACAGGGTCCTGACGGGTGAAGCGCATCCCATACGTGACCTTGCGGACATGAAGCACCCGCTCCAGCGGAGTATCCTGGGTCTGATGGTCGATGGCCCGGAAATCGGGCCGCGCCATGTCGAAATACGCATCCTCCCCGAATGCCGCGGCTGGAACGCTCCACACGCATCGCAGGCAGCGTTCCTCGAAGTAGGTCGGTTTTTTCGGCGCCTGATCTTTTGGCGGGGGCGGCGCATCCTGCCGGAAGCGCTTGACCTCGATCTCCTGCACGGCGACCGCGCTCTGGTCCGCGGCCACAACAAGTTCGAGATCATACCAAGTGGTTTCGTAGATACCTTCGGCGACGGCCGTTTTAGCGAACAAAGCCACTGGCGATGCGACGAGTCCGCCCAGCAGACCCCGTCGCGTCAATTTTGGGTTTAGGATTTCCTGCCACCCCACAGGCAGGCTTCGCCCTAACGACGGCCCGCCGCGCTCGCGCGAACTGGTCACGACTTCCCCCCTAGTGGTCGACGACCTAATTTATTCTTCCCACCTGTGTTGATTATTACGGCCGCCTGCGCCTTCGTCAATCCACAAAGCTCAAAATATTTATACCGTCTATTGATTTGGACGAAAGATACATGCATTTTGGAAGAGATGGGGGATTTTGGGTTCGCTTTCAGAAGCGTTCGTCAAGCTATTGCTTGCGTATGGTGGGATTAATTTCATGAGACAAGTATCATCAGGCGTCGAACTTGACCGGCTGGAGGTCCAAACGGCAGCGAGCCGCACTACCGTTCGATCTATGCATGCCGCCGAAGGAACCGGGATTGGGTCGAGATGGGAGCGTTGAGCATCTGGCACTTAGCGATCGTGCTGATCGTGATCATCGTGCTGTTCGGGCGCGGGCGCATCTCTGCCCTGATGGGAGACGTGGGAGGCGGCATCGCCGCGTTCAGGCGCGGGTTGCGCCAGGATGGCGGCGGCTCTCTCGACAGAAAGGTGACCTCAATGAAGGATGTTTCAAAGTCTGAGTAGCGTTGAAGCTTTTTGTGCAAACGCTCGCCTGCATACTCGCCGACAAACACGGGGGATTTGATGCGTCGGCTGGCGCCTCTAATCCTGCGAGTTTACATATACGTTCACCAAAGTGGAGAAGGAACAAATGAAGGCGAAGTCTCTTCTCGCCATTGTGCTCACAACTCTCCTCGGTTCAACGGGAGCGCAGGCTAGCCAGTTTGAAGTTTGGATGCGGGGTTTCATCCCCAATAAGCATGACACAAATCCAGGCTACGTGACGCTAGTTCCAAACCACGAGAACCTTACTATGATTCCAGGACCAGTGCCGCTAGTCAGCGACTGTTTTCTCACTGATCAGAGGGAGTTTTCGAATAATCCCAACGACTCTTCTCGAGTAGCGGCCTATGCAAAGTACGACGACGCCGGAAACCTAATCGATAAGAAATTCATCGAGTCGCAATCGGTCGAGGTCGATTGTGATGACGGCGACGAGGAATGTAGGAAAACTGTGGATACGTCAGCTGGCGAAATTGGCCCGGTCGCTCTCGACGATGGAAAGCTGCGCATTTCGATGATTGGCAAGGCTAGCGACGCCTGTTTTACAGGTGCACCAAACTTAGACTTTAACATGATATTCGAGATAAATGTTTCTGCTCGAACAATCACCTATTTTGGGGCAGTCGATGATTTTCCTTCGTTCGAAGCGCTGTTCAAGGTTGATGATCAACCGATCGTGACTTTGTTTCGAATACCCCCCGCTGTTGGATCCTCGGCCTTTGGGGTTCTCGGTACCCGTACCCTTGAGAGTAAGACCATAAATTTCTGATCACGCGCTTTGCTCGTCGGCCGGCCGCAGGCGATGAACAATTCGCCTTCATCACCGTGGTCAAGGACGATGACGTTGCCCCTCTGATCTAATCCGGTTTGAAGTTCGTTCTGGCCCATCGAGAGGACCAGGACATGAAACGTAGCCGCTTCTCTGAAGA
>NZ_JAMYRZ010000062.1:0-27860 GCF_040321675.1 Mesorhizobium sp. M0296 | reverse complement strand
CGTCGAAGGGAAGGCGCGAGTCGAGCGCGGGATCGCCGGTGGAAGAGACGCCCGCAGCATGCGTGAGTGTTGCAAAGCCAACGTCATGCCGACGCCAGGCTTGGAGCGTGCGCCAGTCGAACCTCTGCCCGTCGCTGGCGCCCTCTGACCGCTGTCGGGACGAACTTTCTCCGATCCGGCTTGGCGTTCGTCGGTGCCCGCCCACGCAACTGCTCAGTGATCAGGGACGAGTGTTCTCGGGCATTCCGCTCGCGACCTCGTTTCGAACGTTTGAATACGCCCATTCGAGCTTGATCTCGCCGAGCGCGGCGCTAGCCCTTCCGATCTTGGCTATTGCCAATGCGTATTTGACCAGGCCTGCGCAGACGAACGCTTCAACTCTCAAAGTCACGACGCCGCAATGTTAGCATCACTCGTCGTAGCAATTTCTGAAATGCTCAGCTCGACGATCACCTGCTACAGTCAGCCTTGTTCGTCGCCCAGCGTTCACGAAGGGGACGCGCTAGCGAATCCCCATCACCCAGTTCACGATCACTACGTTCCCACCCGCTCACCGCTTGGCGCTGTCGCTGTCCGCTTCGGCCCGCGCGAGGAACTGCTCGGTCGTGGAGGCAAGATGGGTTTTCAGCCAATCCGCCATCGCGACTTCCTCTCGCAGATTCTCGTCGCAAGCCCGAAGGACCTCGGTTTCGCCGAGCGATCGAGCAGCGGCGATAAGGATCGTGTAGGAGGCGATTTCCATGTGCTCGAACGTGTAGCTCGCCAGCGATCCTTTCATCACCTCGTCTCCGGCGAAGACGCCGCTCAGCGATTGCGCCATCGCCGTCAGCTTGCCGCCAGCGTCCTTCATCGTGGATGAACCCTCGTCCATCTGATCGAGACAGGTCTTCAGCCGGGCAGCCTGCTGCTTCGTTTCGTCGAGGTGCTGTCGGATTCGGTCGCTCAGTTCGGGATAATTCTCGATACGGCTCAACTGCCCGTTCAACATCGTTTCTGCCTGCTCTTCCATGGCATGAGCATCTCTAAGCCATTGGACAAACCATTCCCGGCTTTCTGACATTTCGAATCTCCTTTGCTACTTGAGGAAAAACTTTCGGAAGAAGACATTGTTCCGGAGCAAAGCCCGCCGAACGGCCCTTGACAGTCCCAGAGGATCAGCGACGTAGCGGCCCTCATTTCACCTCGCGAAAATCCTGCAGCGATGCGTGGGAAAGGCCAAGATCGCGGAAGATCGGCGCAAGGAAAACGGGCCATGGACGCGAGACGCGCCGATCAATCACACGTGCTCGCCGCTGCGCGTTCCATTACAAAGCCCAACTGGCACTGGCCCGCTTTCTCGCCTCGACGAGGCGCTGATCGCGGCCGCTGGCGCTCCGCATTGAGCCTCGTGCCTCACCGCACCATCACGGTCGCAAGGAACGCGACGGCCTCTCCGCTCGTTGATTGCTTTTCGAATCGAGCCGCCGTCATGCCATCTACTTCGATCCGCAAGATGGAATATGATCTGGATAGAAGGACCCTCTCGGTGTGGTTTGTCGCCAGCGGCACGCGGTACGAGTTTGAGGGGGTACCGCCGGAAACCTTTGCCGCGTTCCGGGCGGCGTTCGCCAAGGGCCGCTATTTCAACGACCATATCCGCAACTGTTTCCGCTACCATCTGGTTGCGAGCGATAGCGACCCGGGATGACCTGACCTGCCGGCGGCTCAATCGTCCTGTCGCTCCAACCGGCGGGTGGTGGACGCGTTGCCGCTGTTGCGCTTGGGGTTGGTTACGGTCCGCGCTCACTTGGCAAGCCCACCCATCAAACACGCTGGGAAGTCACAAATGGAGTATATGCACATGGCAACTGGAACCGTGAAGTGGTTCAACAGCACTAAAGGGTTTGGGTTTATCCAACCCGACGATGGCGGTCAGGACGTTTTTGTTCACATCTCCGCCGTCGAGCGCGCTGGTTTGTCGAACCTCGTTGAGGGCCAAAAGATCAACTATGACATCGAGCAGGACCGACGTACCGGGAAGTCTTCTGCTGGCAATCTCCGCAAAGCAGGTTGATTTCTCTGGCGGGCCGTGGCGAAAGCCGCAGGAGCGCGGCAAGTCACGAATTTACTGACCGCGGTGTAAAAAAGCGCGCGAAGCTTGGTGTGATGGAGAGACCTGGGCAGCAGATTGCTGCAACGCTTCAGAAACGATCGTGTGAACCAGGTTGTCAGCCAATGGAAGGCGGGAAGTCCCCCGCGTTTTTCGCGTTTTGCGTCCTCTAGCGTAGGATGGTTCGCGACGTGGTGTTGCCCGTGGAGCACTTTGGCTTGTTGTATCTACAGCAATGTCATTGAAGATAGCCTGAGTTGGCCCACATGGATATCGCGTCGGATTTTTCCTCCCCCTTTGGAGGTTTAAGCTGCCTCCATACTTGGCCAGGCTCAACAGTCCGGCCTTTTTCTTTTTGTGCGGGCTGCGGTACATTGGTTATGATGCGCATTCGCACTGGGCCGCTCGACAAGCATTATGACCAGTCAGGATCATCAAATGGCAAATCCTCCACGCCGACCCACAAATCCGATGTCAGCCGCTGAAGCCGCCTTCAAGCCGATCAAAAAGGCGGCGGCGCCGGTTCGCGAACCGTCGGCTGCTCCAAGTATCAGAGAGCTTGTTTCGATCAGGATCGATAGGGCGGTGCTGGACCACTTCCAGGAAGATGGACCGGGCTGGCAGGATCGGATCAACGACACCTTGCGGCGCGCTATCTCCAAAGAACCGACCAATGCCGATGACAAACGATCAGACGACTACTGATCGACACGGCGCTGATAGCGGCGACGCAGATGGAGTTGAACGGAAGCATAAGCGTAACCGATTGCGCACCATTTGGACAACCGACAACGCGCATCCTGGAATTTTTTCATCGAGCCGCGGCCGAACCCCTCTATGCTCCGGGCGGAGACCCGAATGGCATTTCGATTCGTACACACGGCCGACATTCACCTCGACTCGCCGCTACGTTCGCTGGCGCTGCGAAACCCTGATCTTGCCGAACTTGTGGGAGACGCCAGTCGCCAGGCATTTGTCTCGATAATAGACCTCTGCCTTGCGGAACGTGTCGATGCGCTCGTCATTGCCGGCGATCTTTATGATGGCGACCAGACGTCGATGAAAACCGCCCGTTTCCTGGCGTCGCAAATGACACGCCTCCACCAGGCCGGCATCAGGGTTTTCAAGATCCGCGGAAACCACGACGCCTTATCGCGTATATCGAAACAGCTCGTTTTTCCGGACACGGTCACGATCTTCGGCGGCCGCCCCCAGTCGGTGCTGCAAACGGCCGGCGGGCTTGACGTCGCATTCCATGGATTGAGCTTCGCGAACCCAAAGGCCCCGGAAAGCCTGCTGCCCAAGTATCCGGCGGCCCGGGAAGGGGCGGTCAACGTGGGCATCATGCACACCAGCCTCGCTGGATCGCCCGGTCACGATGTCTATGCCCCTTGCAGCATCGCTGACCTGCACGGCCATGGTTTTGACTATTGGGCGCTTGGGCACATCCACGTGCGCCAAGTCCATCCTGGAGCAAGCACCGTTGTGATGCCGGGAATGCCGCAGGGCAGGGACATCAACGAGGCCGGAGAAAAATCCGTCACTCTGGTCACGATACGAGATGACCGGTCCGTCGAGATCGAGGAAAAACTGACCAGTATCGCGCAGTTCGAGCGGGCGAGCGTCGATCTGACCGGGACGGTCGAATGGTCTGAGGTCGTCGGCCGTGTCCGGTCCGCGCTCGAAGATATCCGGGGTTCCGTCAGATCCCGCCACGCTGTGGTCCGTGTCGGACTGGCCGGGGCGTCGCCGTTGTCATGGGCGCTGATCCGCGACAGGGACCTGCTGCTGGCCGAAGCCGAGCAGGCGGCGGAGCAGACGGGCGACACATGGGTCGAAAAGCTTGAGCTTGACCTCGCTCCGCAGAGCGCGGAAACAGCCGATGACGTCGCCGATCCGATTTTCGAACTCGCGCAATCCATGCGTGCCGATGTCAAGTCAGAGGCCCTCCGCGCCGAGGCGAGGGCGCTTGTCCAAAAGGTGATTGCCGATCTGCCGCCGGACGTGCGCGACTTCGCCGGAGGGGACGAAGCTGGGCTGGAACTGTTCATCGACAAGGTGCTTGCCACCGGTGCCGACCTGGTCACGGCCCGCCTCAAGGCAGGTGGAGCGCAATGAGGCTCCGGCGCCTTGATCTTATTCGTTATGGAAAGTTCACCGACGGGACGGTCGAATTCGGCCCAAGGCCGGAGTCCGGTCCCGACTTCCACATTGTGTTCGGGCTGAACGAAGCCGGCAAGTCGACCGCACTTTCCGGTTATCTGGACCTGCTGTTCGGTATCGAGGAACGCAGCCGCTACAATTTCCTGCACGAGTACAGCGCAATGCGTATCGGCGGGGTGCTCGAACTCGCCGGCACTGAGCACACATTCACGCGCACGAAGCAGCGCACGAACTCGCTGCTGAACGCAATGGAGCAACCGGTGAGCGAAGTGGCGATAGCGGCCCATCTCGCGGGTCTGTCGCGTGACGCATACGAGACCATGTTCTCGCTGGACGACGAGACGCTGGAAGCAGGCGGAAAATCAATCCTGGAGTCGCGTGGCGACCTGGGCAAGCTCCTGTTCACGGCCAGCGCCGGTCTTGGGCATGCGAGCGACACGTTGAGCGCGCTAGAGACCGAAGCGGACGGACTCTATCGCAAGCAGGCTCACGGAACCGAACTTGCGCTGCTCAAGAAGCGCCTTGCGGAACTCAAGTCACGCAGGGACGCCATCGACACCTTGGCATCGACTTTTGAGAGCCTTGAGGCCGAACGTCTTGACGCGGCGGAAAAATACGACCGCAGTATTGCTGAACGATCATTGCTGTCGGCTCGGCTTGACACCATTGCTAGGTATCTTCGCGCTATCCCGATCCTCGCCGACATCCGACGCAAAGCGGCCCAGCTTGCCGAGCTGCCTGACATCGCTTCACCGTTGCGGACCTGGACAGGCACCGTCACCGGACTGATCGATGACGACGCCAGCCTGAGAACGCGGCTGTCAGGGAACATCGACGACGCCGAGCGCGTGACAATGAAAATCGACTCGGTCGATGTGGACGAGGCGATCCTGGCAATGTCCGAGCGGGTTCGGGCGCTCGCGGACCGCAAAGTGCGCCATGTCTCCGCAGGCCTGGACCTGCCAAGCCGCAGGACCGAGCTGCAGATACTCGACAGCGCCGTGGCGACTTGCCTTGTCGCCCTTGGAAGATCGTCCGAGGCAAATCCGGCTGCGCTGCTTTTGCCTGCTGCCACAGTCGGCGCTGTTCGCGCCATGCTCGAAGAGCGATCGGGAATCGCCACCGGCGTACGCGTTGCCCGCAACGAATGCGCGGCGGCGCTCGATGCACTTCAGGCGGCACGCGAGCGGGTTGGGCAAGAGAGGGGGGTGCCCGAACCTGCCAGGGCAAGGCTGGCCTCGGCCTTGTCGAAAGCGCGAGCCAGCGGGCACCTAAAAGATCTCAAGATGGCCCGCGAGGCGGAGGACGCGAGCACGGTTCGATGGGAGGCGGCAATCGCTCGACTGCATCCCTGGTCCGGAGACGCCGGGGCACTGGCCAGGGTGCCCGTCCCGAGTGTCAGGCAAGTTGGTGCATGGAAGGTTCGGGCAGCTGGGTTGGGAAAGGGCAGGGCTGTCCTTTGCGATCGTCTCGCCGAACACCAGGAGAGTCACGACCTGCTCTCAGCTCGCCTGGATGCGCTTCGTGCCTCGGTCGATGTACCCGATGATGAGACGGCCTCCGCCATTCGCCGCGCCCGAGACGAGGCGTGGGCCAGGCATCGGGGCGAACTTACTGGCCAAACTGCTGACGATTTCGAGGCGCTATTGGCGCGTGACGACAGTGTTGGAGCGGTTCGGCTGGCCAACGCGCGAGAGCTCGCCGAGATCCGGACAACGCTCCGCAGCCTCACCGAAACAACAGCCGCCATCACACGTATCCGCGACCAGCTTGCACGGATCGACCTGGACGATCAGGCTGTACTCTCCGAACTTCGCGCGGTGGCCAGCGAACTGCTGGCAGAGTGCCTGGAATTCTCGCCCGAGCGTCTGATCGAAACGATCGAGGATCGTACCTCTGCCCGCATTGATGCGCTCGCGGCCTGGGAGGAGGTCGAGCTGGCACGCAAGAAGGCCCGCCGCGCGCTCGACGAGGGAGAGCAGATCCAGCTGGAGTTGATCGGGGCGTTGGCGAGGGTCGGCCTAGACTCGGAACCCGGCGACAGCCTGGAGACTGTCATGGCCGTGGCAGAACTGTTCCTCGACAGGCAGCTCAAGGTCGATGCGGAGCGTGCCGAGGCGCTTAAGACCGTGAGCGCGAAAGAGGAGGATCTGGCCGCCAGACGACGGGCTTTGGACGTGGCAGAAAGGCGCGAGGAGGAATGGTTGGCCGGCATTACCGAAGCGCTTGCCGGCACCTGGCTTGAAAGCGGCATTTCAGCGCCCGGCGTCGGCAACGTGCTCGATCAATTGGCTGAGCTGTCGAAAAGCATTCAGGAGCGGGACGCCATGCAGCTCCGCATCGAGAAGATGGAGGCAGACCGAGACAATTTCATTGTCGAGGTCACCGCTGCCGCAGCTGAAGCGGGTGAGCCGGCGAACGACGACGAACCAGAGCAGTTGGCGATCCGGCTTGCTGAGCGCTTGGAGCGCGCCGATCGCGCCAGAGAGATGAAGGCAAACCTCATCAATGACCTGCAGCGCCTGCAGGACGCTCGTGACAGTCTCAATCTCGAGACAACGGCGCATGAGCGACGCAAAAGTGAGGTCCTGACCGCCTTTGGCGTCACCACCTTGTCGGAAGTCGTGGAACGCGACGAGTTGCTACGGGAAAGGGATCGCCTGCGCGCTGCCGTTGCCGAGCTTGAGGAGCAGCTGTCGGCAGAGCTCGCGGTGGAAGGGTTCGACCAGGCGCGTTCGATGCTGGATTCTATCGAGGTCGATAGTCTCCTGGTCGAGAAGGCTGAAAGTGAGCAACGGCTTCGGGATCTCGATGAAGCGATACAACAGCAGCTTATTCGCCAGACCCGGGCAATCGACAAGCTGGACGCGATTGGCGGCGACAGCGCGGTTGCGCGGATAGATGCCGAGCGCCGCACCGTCTTGCTGGAAATCGAAGAAAAGGCAGTCCGCTACTTCGAGCTAAAACTAGGAGTTATGGCCGCCGGGAACGCTCTGCGCGTGTACCGCGAGCGCCATCGCTCCGGGATGATGAAGCGGGCATCTGACGCTTTCGCACTCATCACGCGCGGTCAGTATTCGGGGCTTGCGACCCAACCTGTGAAGGGCGGAGAAGTCCTCATCGCATTGCAGCGCGACGGGCAGTCCAAAGTCGCAGACGCGCTCTCAAAGGGTGCGCGTTTTCAGCTCTACCTGGCCCTGCGGCTTGCCGGATACTACGAGTTCGCCCAGTTTCGACCCTCCGTGCCATTCATCGCCGACGACATCATGGAGACCTTCGACCATTTCCGGTCCGAGGAAGTTTTCAGGTTGTTTGGTGAGATGGCAAGCGCTGGCCAGGTGATTTATCTGACGCATCACCAGCACCTGTGCGAAATTGCGAAGGCTGTTGTTCCCGGCGTTACATTTCACGAGCTTGCGTAGTTGGCTGGTGCCGCGTGGGATGAGTTGAGGCCCAGCTGCAAACTAAAAGTAAACGGCCGGGCCGTCAGAAGGACGCGAATTGATCGGCGAGGCCGCCTCGGCGTCGGGAACGCGTTCCCATCTTCCGCGGACAAGCGAAGCCTCAACCTGCTCATGCCCATGTTCTGCGACCCGAGCCTTGGCGGCCCCGGCGCCGAAAAGAGTTGAAAATGAGCGATGCCGCGCAGGCGCGGGATTTGAAATCATTTCAGGCCTCCTTCTGGAGTTCTTTTTCCTGACGAAATGGTTGGCAATAATGGATCTTATTGGCGCTCGCCGGCTCAAACGAGGCACGCGGGGGCAGGGCCTGACGGGTGTCGGTAGGCCTCGGCTGCTCCGGCTGGAACAGTCGGAAGCCGACGGCTAGACGGTCCCAGAGATTGGTGGTGCCGGTAAGAAAGGTCAGCTCGGCGAGCTCTTCGTCACTAAACTGATTTCGGACCTGCTCGTAAGCGCCATCGGATACATGCGTCCCGGCCACTAGGGTCAAGGCCTCGGTCCAGGCGAGGGCGGCGCGTTCGCGCTCGCTGTACAGCGTGTCTGCCCTGCGCCAGGCATCGAGCAGATAGAGCCGCTCTTCCGTCTCGCCGAGCGCGCGAGCGTCTCTTGTGTGGATATGAAGGCAGTAGGCGCAGCCATTGATCTGGGATGGCAGCGGTCAGCGGGGAAATCATCGCGCCAAGCACGCCCATGGCCACTGTGGGCAGCCCCATTCCGATGGCCCCCTTGACGACCCCGGCGGCGAAAAAGGTCGCGGTTGCCGGGACGACGAGCAGTGGTGAATGGTCCATGGCCTTTGGCGTAAGGCATTCAGCGCCGAGCACAATGCGGATGATCCGCCGTCAGGCTTCGGCTGGTCCGAAGGCTGACTATGAGATATTCTCAATCGCGTGCGCTTCGATTTAACAGACCTTCGCCTGTTCCTGGCCGTCGTGGACGCGGCGAGCATCACCCACGGGGCTGCGGATATGGGGCTTTCGCTGTCGGCAGCTAGCGAGCGCCTGCGCGACATGGAGGCTGCCGGTAAGGTCAAGCTGCTCGAGCGCGGCCGCCGCGGAGTGCGGCCGACGCCTGCCGGCGAAGCGCTGGCGCATCACGCCCGCCTCATCCAGCGCCATTTGGCGCAGATGCACGGCGAGCTTGGCGAATATGCGCGCGGGCTGCGAGCGACCAACGAAACGAATTTGCTGGCACATGTTCGCGCGCGGCGCCACGACTTCACTAAACTGACAGGCTCGCCACCCGGGCGGAAACAGCGCGTTTCAGCAAATCGTGAATTGACCTGCATCCATGGAAGCCGGTTGGCGGCACGGCGAGGTGATGCGGTCGCTCCGTCGCCTGATCGCAGCCGACAACATGACGCAAAAGGAAAATGCCAAGGTCGAAGCGCAACTCGCCATCGCGCGCGCGATGATGCGTGCGGGCCGGCCTTGACGATCGCCAGACCGGCGCCAGACGGCGGCGCACTGGCGCTCGGCGGCGGCATCGTGGTGAATTTGAGACGCTGATTCAGCTGCTCCCCGCAAGCTGATTTGGGATCGAGACAACTTTACCGGCTCGCGAAACGGACCCTCCATATGCTGCCTCTAGGTTTGTCCCAGCTAAATGAAGGGGGCTTCCATGCGAGTGACCGAACGATTTTGGCGTACAGAACGCGGCAACCTCGCCGTGGTGTTTGCGTTGGTCTTGCCAGTCGTGCTTTTGGGCATCGGAGTGGCGATAGACTTTGCGCGCGTGAGCCGAACTGCCCAACAGTTGCAGGAGGGAGCCGACTCCACGGCCCTTCAGTTGGCCGTGGCAAGCGCGAACAGCAGCGATATGACGTCGGAGCAGCGTCAGGAGAACGTTGATACTTTCGCCAGCCCCACCTTTGTGGCCACGCGAAGTCCCTATAGTGGTGACGCCCACCAGACGGTTGGATCAACCAATCCCACAATCGTGACGGTTGTATTGCATCAACCGCAGGAATTGGCCTTCTCGGCAATCCTTGGCGTCGATAAACTTGATATTAGCCGAAGCGCAACCGCGATTGCCTATCCGCGATACCCAGTCTGTCTTCTCGTGTTAGATCGGTCCGCCTCGAACGCATGGTCGAATTCGGGGTCTTCATCGATAAATGGCCAGAAATGCGTTGCGCAGGTGAATTCAAGATCGGGGTCTGCACTAGCCACGAATGGCGCATCGTCCATCAGGACATTGGTGACGTCAGTCGTCGGCCCCTCCGGGCCGTCTGCCGGCTTCAACCCTCAACCGCTTTTCGATCAGAAGGAGCTGGCAGATCCCATTATCTCCCGACTGGTCTGGCCAACAGACAATGTCTGCACCTACAATAACCTGGTGATCAAAAACGCCACCGCAAATCTCGTTCCCGGCACTTTTTGTGGAGGGCTCATTCTATCGGTCGGAGCGGTGGTCAATCTTGCCGCGGGAACGTATGTTATCAGGACGGGAGGGCTTTCGCTCTCCTCCGGCGCGGTTCTCGATGCAGCTGACGGTACCAGCATCGTTCTACTCGACGATCAGGCCACCATCACAATGCAGGCCGGCGCCAAGCTACGCCTGACGGCGCCGACCAGCGGCCCGTGGATGGGGATCGCGCTAGCTCAAAAACCCCAAGGCGTGGAGAGAACCTCCACGCTCATTGGCGGTGGTGATACAGATCTAGGCGGCATAGTCTATCTGCCGTCACAAAAGCTTTTTCTTACAGGTGGCGGTGCATTGTCGACCGACAGTAAGCCTCGCATCTTTGTGGTCAACCGGATCGAGATGAACGGCAATGGCTCAATTTATCTTGCTGGCGCAAGTGACTTATTGACAACGAATTCTGCAACGAGACTCATGAAATGAACTTGGCTGTAGCCAGCGCAGTGTTGTGAGACAGACTGCATTTGAGGTTCTCTTGCTTCCGTGTTGGACTGAGAGCCGATATCGAAGGCACGCTTGGCCTCGTCGTGACAACGAATTAAATCAATCAGGGGATTGTATCGGTTACTTGATTGACCCGCAGCGAAGCGGCTCGTCATTATTTTCCGGGACGCTCCGGATCGTCGCCGAAGCCAAGCAGCGACGCATGGCGTATATACTTATGTTCGCCACGAAGGTGCTTGATCCGCAGCTTCACGCCTGGCCCAACCCACTGCGTCGCCGGTCGCTTCTTGATGCCGCCCGGAGGCGGGCCGGCATGTTCCTTGACCCGCTTCCACAGCCGTTCCTTCATGTCGCGGCCCAGACTGATGAACGCCGAACCGACATACTTCCCGGTGCCTGGCTCGGCCAGTAAGGCGAATGCCGCCTTGCCCGGCTCACGCTCGACGCCCAGCAGTTCGTATTCCTGGACCGTGAAGCTCTTCGTCTTCAGCCAGTTCGATGTCGGGCCGCTTCGATACGGGCTGTCGGCGCGCTTGGAAACAATTCCTTCAAGCCCAGCCTGGTCAGCCAGATAGAAGATCGCCTTGGGGTCGCCTGGTAGAGCCTCGCTGAACTGGATACTGCTGTTCGGCTTGATGATGCTGAAGAGGATCTCGCGGGAGTGCCGAGAAGCGGGCACCAGCGTCCCGTCAATGAGGCAAGAAGGGCCTTGATCTCTTCGCGCGTCGGTATGTCGACGCTGATCTTGAGCTTGCCTTTCTGTCGCTTTTCCGCCTAGCGCTCCTTGCCTTTGCGCCGCGCGCCGCGGAGACCGTGACCGGATCGCGTGTAGCCAGGCCGCGTTCCTGTGCGTCTGAGCAAAGCGCCCCAAGCGAGCCGAGAGCCTTCCGGGCCATCGCGTGCAATCGGCCTTCGTTGCTTCGTTGCGCAGCTTGTCCGCGAACTCGCGCGCCGCCGGCACCGTGATGTGGGAAAGCAGCGTAGTTCCGATGAACGGTTCAATGTGAAGTTTCAGGTGCCGTTTCCACTGGTCAATCGATGAACGCTCGAGGCCTTCATTTTTCGCCAGTCGCAATCCAGAACGCTGCGACACCCAGCTTCGCACGACATCATGGGAACGATATCGGCCCCCCTGTATTAGAGATCCATGGACACTATGGAACCCCAGGGCCATGGGATAGCGGCGGATATTTTGACATCGGAAGTTGCCAATGCCAGGCAGCGCATCCACCGGACCGAGCTCGCGCTTCAACGCACTGAAGAAATGCTGGCCGAGAATCTCGCGCTGTGCAGCAGGCTACGAACTGCGGTCGAGGCCGCAGACCGCTTGGTGAAGAACGATCCCCGCAGCTTTGAAATACGTGGGGCGGGTTGATCTGGGCCGGCGTTTCGTTCGTCGCGACCTTCAGGCCACCGGCGCCACCACTCTCGCTCCAGAACTGTGCCCGCCAGATCGACGTCTGAGCTGCACGCTCGCGAACAGCCGGAACCAACGGCGACCACAAGCGGTTTGCAAATCGAAGGGACCGGAATAATGGAACTTTTGGATATGGAACTGGTGGATATGGAACTGGCGAGAGCCCGACAGCGGCTTAACCGGGCCGAACGCTCTCTCGAACGTGCAAATGACATGCTGGATGAAGGCTGCGGTCTCGGCATCAATCTCGCGTTGTGCAGCAGGATCCGGGCTGCGCAACGACGCGTGGCCGAGGCGAGATCGCGGTTGGCGAAGATCGATCCTAGCAGCATGGACGCCGGCTGGAGAAACACCGGCGTTCGGCAAAGTACGCGAGCGCCAATGGATCGTGAAGGTCATCCAGTAACCTGACGACCGAGAGGACAGCCCACCGTTTCGAAAGGTACGGCGGGAAGGTCGCGACCGGAGAAGCGCAAGTGGGGAATCGAAGCCGACGATTAATGGGCTGAATGCCGCGACTGTTGCCGCTGCTATAGCCGCCCGGGTTGAATGGGCTTCGGAGCTCACCGACCTTCCCAGTCGGTTCCGGGCACGCCGAGCCTGCTCAGCATCCGCGACGGCAAGTCCGGCTACGACGTGACAACGGCTGCGACCGCGTTGGCTACGTTCAACGTGCTGAGCTATCGCCGCACGCCCGATGAGGTGCTTGGTCGCTTCGACCGGCTTTGCGCCGATGCTTCTTCTGCCTGCCTGGTGGAGCTGAAACGGCGGCATCCCCTGCACGGCACCATCGCGGTCGATCTCGCCGAAACAATTCCCCTATATCGCTACGAGGCAGTGTTGGACCGTCTCGATGGGGAAGCACGATCAAGGCTTGGCACCGTCAGCGCGTCACTTGCCGCCGGCGATCTCCCGCTGCGCGAGCAGTGCCGGCTGGTCACCGAGGAGACATGGCGTTTGAGCCGCTTGCCGGGACCGGCAATGCGTCACCGGCTTCGGCTCGATACCTTATCTGCCGACGAATCTTTAGGACAGGCCCGGCAGCGGCGAGGTTGCGCGCGATTGCCTCGGACATCGCAGCCGGCGCAAGCGCCCGCTATGGCTCGGCGATCGGCTGTGCGGATTACTTCGCCGGCATCTCGGATATGAGCTTCTTTGGCGAGGCTACCGAATCCGGTCTCAACGTCGTCGCCCGCAACACCCCGATGTGGCGCGACGGCATTCGCTGGCCGAAGTCAGGCGGGCTGGCCAACATTCCACCATCAATATCGGCCCGCAGGGACGAGACTACCACCCCCCGCTCGAGCGGCTTCACATCGGCTATGCTTTCGATGTCTTGCCCGCAAGTCGTGAGCGATGTTTGTGCCGCCTTCTCGCGAAGCAGGGGTAGCGCGCGGAAGGCGTACCTCGATACCTCGCCAGGAGCAAATCTGCAAGTCCGAGGTTGGATGCCAGATCAATCCCGAGGCATGCGGTCGCCGGCGAAGAGATCCTCAAGAACAGCTTCGCCAGCGCACCACAAAACCGGCGGCAGCGCTATGACGAAGTTTTGGGAGGCTCGTCCGTCTCCGACAAACGATCGCGAATAGCTTCCTCGGTTTTGCTTGCCGTCTTCTTTACCACTTCGCCGACGCGGTCGACTAGCGTCTCGTCGCCGCTGGCGCCCTGGCGGTCAGCCTCTTCCTTTACGGTCTCATAGGCTTCGGCGGCGACCTGCTTGGCTTGCTCCATGCCCTTCTCGAGGACGACCTCGGCACTCTCACGGAGCTGGTCGCTGTAGCGGCCAAGTTGCTCGTCTTCCGTGGCGGTGTGAGGCAGCATCACACCGATGGCGGTGCCCACGGCGAGGCCGACAGCAGCCATTGCCAGAGGTTCGCGCTGGAACAAGTCCAGCGCAGACTCGCGCGCCTGTGCAGCCGCATCACTAACGCCTAAGGCGACTTGTCCGCCCGTGCTTCTCAACTTTTCTCTAGCCCCGCTCGCAAGGTCTGCAACAGCTTCGGTAGCACCGCCTGCTACCGAAGCCACCGAATCAGCGGCATCTGAGAGCATGGAGCCGCCTCCGGCAGCTTCGCTTTCGGCACCGTAGTACTCGCTGCTCGACTCCTGCCAGCCCTCGCCGAGGCTCTGCCCGTCGGAGAAATTGCGGGAGCCCCCAGATGGCCTGCCGCTCCGATACGCGCCTGGCGCTGACCTGTCTAGCGAAGTGCCTTTGCCGAGCATCAGCCACGCCAGGCCGGCGCCCACCAATGTAAGGGGCAGGGGATTGTCCCTGACCTGAGCCTTGAGGTTGCTGAGCATGGCGGCCCCCTCACCGGTGAACATTCCGGTGAATTCGTCGATCAGCTGACCCGGTGTCATCTTGCTGCGGATCGAGTCTGCGGTGTCCGTTATCTTGGCTCGGGCAATGTCGGCATCGCGTTCGAGTTCGGCTGAGGATTTGTCGATCATCTTATCTGGTCCTTGATCACGCGTGCGTCGCGCTTGAGTTGGTCTTGCGTGCGGTCGGGCGTCAGCTCCGAGGGAGCCATGCTTGCCGTGCCGGTGCGCAAGAGTATGACGCCCAGTACTGCCACCACGACGCCGACGAGCAGCGAGGACCATCCGGCTCCGAGCCCGGCGCTCGCCAAAGCAATTACCAGCGCCTGCAAGAGCACAATCAGGGCGGCGAGCAGGCAAATGGCGCCGCCCAGGATCTCAACTGCCCCAGTGCCGGCCTTGCTCGCTTTTTCCGAAATTTCAGCCCGCAACAGCCTGCTTTCGGTTTGAAGCAGCGTCGTGACCTGCTGTGCGAGATCCCCCACAAGTGTTGTCAGGCTGCGACTGTCCTGGTTGTCTGTCATGGGTTTCGCTCCAGGCTTGCATTGGCCCAGTCGTCGCCGGACTGATCGGATCGTAGCGGCGTCGGCTCTAGTGCCTCTGCCGATCGAGAGTTCGAACCCGTTTCGGATGCTTGGCCTGTTCCCGGCTGGACCGGTGTCCCGGTCGAGACAGATGGTGGCGAGCTCTTGATGAACCGTCCCAGCGCCAGGCCCGCCAATACGGAACCGGCGATCAGCGCCCCCGAGTTGTCGCGGCCGAACGACCGGATCTCACCAAGCACCTCGTCGAACGGTTTATCCTTCAAGGACGACGAAAGCCGCTCGAGCCCCCCTGCGGCGTCGAGGGCGAATTTCGAAGCGGTCCGTTGATCGCTGTTGGCAAGATGCTCGCTTGCCGCGCGCAATGCGTCGCTGAAAGCCTTCAGATTGGCGCTCACGTCGCGCTGCGTTCCCTCCGCCTTGTCGAACAACGCTTCCTTTGCTTCCGAGGCGTAATCGGCGGCTTTCCTAGTGATTTCGTCGCGAGCATCGTGGAGCGCCTCTGTCGCGGTCTGCTTTTCCAGTTGTAGTCTTTCCGAAAGCTCGCTTTTGGCTGCCTCGAAATCGGCCGTCTGACGGCCCTGGTCGTCCTGGTCCTGCATGGTATCTCCTAGTGGAATCCGAGGAAGGAGAGGATCGCAAGCACGATGACGACAAGGCCGATGAGATAAATGACACTGTTCATGGCGCAATCTCCTCCACTGCCCACCGAACTTGCCTGCGCTTTCTGTGTTCCGTTCGAACAGCACTTTTTTGGTAAGCGCCGCCTAACTAGCCTGAACGGGTGCCTTATGCCCAAGGCAGTGAGCGTTAGAATGATATCAGCGACCGGACTCCGGTGCGACTTACAGGTAGACGGGCATTTCTTTCGCAACAGCAAAGCCGGCGCGCGGTAGAGATCTGCGGACAGAGAACGTCATCACCATACCGATATGCGGCTAGCGAAAGGGCCGAAATCTGGATGTTGCATCACACCCGTGAAATCAGAGATGTTTCGGCTACGATTAAAGATGCGGGCGAGCGGACTGCCGCTAGGGCGCAGCTCGAGGAACTGGTTGTGCCGCGGTCGCAATGTCGAAATCATAGCGGCCTATCGTATTCCGTGGAGTGCATCTTTTCGCCGACCTCGCGGAAGGACTTCCAAGCCATGTTCAGGTCTCCCGGCTTTGACCGCGCCATGTGGAAGCGCACCGCCGTCGAGCGCTGCCGCATTCTCAAGAGAATGCCGACGCCGCGGAATCTGTCGGCATAGCGATGGCCGGCGAAGCCTGCCAGCGGTCCAGATGGCGAGAGCAGTATGGGCTCACACCATATCTCTAAGAACCGCGTCGAATTTCGTGAGGCCTACGCTCGGAGGCGTTTGGGTAAAAAGTCCCTGTTCGATTGCGGCCGCCGATCGCAGCTTGTTGGTTGCAATGACCAGCCAAGCATTCCTTGATCATTCGGACGGCTTCGAGCCGCCGCGGCTTGGCCACGTATGGCCATGGTTGTTCAAGGGCTTTCGCAGCATCAGATATTGATGCAACCACCATCGGCTTGCAATTCAGGTAAATTGTAATGGGAATGAACGCTGGCATTTTCTCGCTCGCCAGATTGAACGCGGCTAAACGCGAAGAAAGGGCGGAGGTTGCATGAACGCGCATCTTCGGGGTCGGCAACGTGGTACGTGAGGGCGACATGAACTATGCCCTCTCCATAGTGTGCGGGCTCCGGCCGAAGGACCAGGTCGAAGCAACTCTCGGTGTTCAGATGGCCGCAATCCACATGGCCACGATGAATGCGGCTATGTGCATGGGAGAAGCCAAAACGTGGGAGTTGAGGGAAGCTCACGAGCGGGCATTGAACCGCCTTTCCCGTACGTATGTGGCCCAGGTCGAGGCCCTGAAGCGTTATCGCAGCAAGGGAGAGCAGCGCGTGATTGTCGAGCGCGTGAACGTTGAAAAGGGCGGCCAGGCCATCGTCGGCAACGTCGCTCATTGGGGCGGGGTAGGCGAAGAAAATGATCGATAACCCCATGAACCTCGCACCGCCTTGCAAAGCTCGCAGCAAGCGCAGCGGGGTTGGCTGCAAAGCTCCAGCAAAGCGGGGTCATCGCGTTTGCCGGTTTCATGGCGCGGGTGGTGGCGCGCCCAGAGGAAAGGCCCATGGCCGTTTTCGCCACGGCCAGTTCACTTGCGAGGCCGTCTAGCAGCGCAGAGAAATTGCCGCGTTGGTCGCCGAGGCGCGGCGAACAGCGGCCGCGGGGGTATGAATGGAGTGGTTCGCCAATCACCCAGCAACGCCCGTGCCCCGTCGTCTGAAAAAGACGAGCGACAGGCCTCGTTACAGCCCTACGACTTGAAGCTGTTCCGCACGGTTGCCGGCTGGTCGCAAAACGCGCTCGCTTTCAGCATACGGCCCTCCTGACATCTGGCGTGTGCTGCGGAGCGGTGACCCAACGACGGTGTGCTCAATCCGACGCCGGCAATGGCGCCTTAATGTCGGTCCGGTAAGTCCACTCCTGCTTCATCTCGACAATATCGGCAAGCCCAATGCTGGTGCAGATCATCTTTCGGGTCAGGTATTGCGGAACCTGTATCCAACCAATGCAGCGATACTGCTGTTTGCGATTGGGCATGGAAAAAGTTTTCGTATAGGCGATTACCACGGTGTTGACGCCATCAACCAATTCTTCGCGCAGCCTATGGCAGTTCGAATGATAGGGCGTACCGTCAGCACCTCGTCTGGACGCCGGAGCGATAGGGCGCATCCGCTCGCTTGGACACGATCCCCTCCAGGCCCATCCTGCAGGCGTGAGCGAACATGTCGCTGCGGCTTACCTTGAGGTGCTCGGCATAGGTCAATCTCGGCGCTGTATCGCTCAGCAGCTTCTCCAACGCGGCCTTGCGCTCAATCAGCGGCTGCTGGCGAAGGTCGCGCCCGCTAAGGTGCAGAAGATCGAATGCATAGAAGATAAGCCTGGGCGAGTTCGGGTTGCCCAATTCCCGCTCCAAGGCTTGATAGTCCGGCAGACCCGTGTCGCCGAGGACAACGGCTTCGCCGTCGATGGCAGGTTCGCCGCGGCTTGGACAATGCTCTTGTGGCGATGCGACCAGTCATAGCCGCGACGCGTGAAGGCTCGTGCTCTTCCCCCCTCGACGATGAGTTGGGTCCGGTAGCCATCGTACTTTATTTCGTGAAGCCATTCGCCGTCTTCGGGAGCTTTGGCCACCAGGGTGGGTGATTGAAACTCGATGAAGGAAAGCCGGTCCTTTGCGCTACTCATGAATCTGCGACTCCAGAAATCGACTCAAGCCGCAGGACGAGCCTCGGTTCCGGCCATTTTAGGAAAGTTGCATAAAAGCTGGCTCGGCCGTCAGATCCTAGATGGACCACACGGTCCTTTGGTGAAAATTCAGTTCGTGATCTTCGCGTCGACTCCGAAGACGCGATCGCCAACGATGTGTGGCGGACCAGCTGCGTCGGTCGCAACCTCCAACCTGTCATGCACTCGGGTCCCAAGGCGGAGCATAGCAAGCTGATCGCAGCAGAAGCCGAGGGGCGATGACCCTGGCTCAACGCCGTTCGGTGTTTTCGCTTCCGGTCAGTTGGCTCGCGCCGCCTAGGTTGTTATCGCATGACCGTCGACGGAGATTGCGGCAAGGGTTCGCTCCATGCTCTCAGCACGTATTACAAGAACACTAAGCGAATGACGTCGGCCACCCAGCCGACCGTTGAACTTATGGGGGAGCTCTTTTTGCACTCCGGCCGAGTCCGAGTCTGCAAAGAGCCTGTGACCGTACTGCAGAGGCCTAGGCGAGCAACTGTCGCCTCCGATGTCGCGGAGCAAAGGGGGCTCCCAGCCGAAAAAATGCCAGAAACTCGCAGCCGCAATCCTCGCCTCCCGCAGCTGCTCCTCCCGATATCAGTGGCGGAATTGGATTGGCGGTAGCCTGGAGGTGTGACAGACGTTGCAGACACTCGGTCCCTGATGTAATTTAGCATTCGATCAAGTGAGGAATATGCCCGCCGTCGAGATGGCTTTTCTCTCTTTCCGTCTCGGCGGATTGCCTGCTCTGTGACGGACCTTGCTAGCACATGCCGTGTTCTTGTGGGCGAGGCAATAGCGTTCAAGGGAATTGCCATGCTCCGACTTTGCGGAATCATCGCAGCCTTCCTCTTCGCGAGCTTCACGACCTTTGACGCTTGCGCCGACCGAAGAGTCGCCTTTGTCATCGGCAACTCGGAGTACCGACAATTCCCCGCACTCAAGAACCCGGCCAAGGATGCCGAGGACGTGTCAAAAACCTTTCGACTGGCAGGGTTCGAGGTCTTCGTCGCAAGCGATCTGACGAAGCTGCAATTCGAGGAGCAGTTCCGCAACTATCTTGCCGCCGCAGACGGCGCAGAACTGGCCGTCATCTACTACTCCGGCCACGGTTTTCAGATCGGCGGCGAAAATTTTCTGATCCCGGTCGATGCCTCCTTGAAGCAGGCGGCGGACATCGAAGTCCAGGCCATTAAGCTCAACGATGTGCTGGAACAGTTACGCTCGAAATCAAAGATTCAGGTGATCATACTCGATGCCTGCCGCAACAATCCGTTCCCACGCAAGAATTACTGGCTGAGAGACCAGCTCATCACTGCCGGCAATACCGGGCTCGCACAGGTGAGAAGCTCGCTGAACACCTTGATTGCCTTTGCGACCGAACCCGGGGCGGCGGCTTATGACGGCGCCGGCGAACTCAGCCCGTTTTCGGCGGCGTTTTCCCGTCGCGCGCTGGCCCCGAACCAGGAGATCCGCACCGTGATGGCGGCGGTGCGCCGCGATGTGGTCGAGGCCACAAACGGCCTCCAGGTTCCCTGGGAGAACTCATCTCTGATCGACGAAGTCGTCCTGATGCGCCGCAGCAATCGACCATCGCTGCCGCCCGTGCTGGAGAAGGTGGTGCTGTCAGGAGTCGGACCCGTCGACTTGGGCTTGCCTGAACCGGTCGATGTCGATGGTGGCACGATTACCCTGAGCATCGAAAGACCGCCCGCCCTGGGGCGTTTGATGCTGGACGGCAAGGCTGTTGAGTTGGGCGTGCCGATCCAGGGCAAGGATCTGCCGCGCCTGCAGATGGATGTTCCCAAGGGAGTCGCCCCGCAGGAAGAGGTCGACATGCTGGCCTATGCGACGCATGACAACTGGGGCGGCCAGACCCAAGGCATCGTCGTGTTTCGGGTGAAGAGCGGTGAAGGCGCGCAAGGCGAACAGATCATGGCTTCGCTCGAGGCCGAGCAGAAGCAGCAGGTGCTGGAGCGTGGCATTCATATAACCGGTGCGGCCGAAGCGATCGAGAACCGCGACATCGACGTTCCCGTGGGCGTGGGTCCAGTTGCGCTGAATCTGGATTTCCCGACCGATGATCCCGCCGTCAGCCTTAAAGTATCGAGTTATCCGGCAACGGGAACGCTCTCGCTGCCCGATCGAACCCTGTCGCCGCAGTCGAGCCTGATGGCCGGAGAGGTCGACCGGCTGCGCTATGAACCGCAGATCGGCGCGGAAGCCAAGGTCGAGGTCGGCTTCGAAATCCGGGCGGACAGCAGCTCATCAAAGCCCGCCACGATGAAACTGTCGCCGACGATCGATCCGTGCGACACGGCTGCCGGCGAACCTCTCGATCTGCAAGGCGTCAGCCCCGGCCTGCTGCCGAATGAAATTGGCGCTAGCGCGGTTGAGCTTTGCGAGGCCGCGGTAAAGGCTTATCCGGAAGTCCCGCGCTTCCGCTATGAACTGGGGCGGGCGCTGCTTGCGGCAGGCAAGGTCGAAGAAGCCAAGACAGCCGTCGAGGAGGCGGCCAGGAAGGGACATGTACGCGCCGTGTTCGAACTCGGCTACATGTATGCGACCGGAGCCGGCGTGGCCCTGGACCGCACCCAGGCCAATGCCCTCTACGCGGCGGCCGCCGACAAAGGCGATCCCTACGGAATGACGTCGTGGGGTCGCGCCTTGTTCAATGGCTATGGCGTCAAGCCCGACACCGGCAAGGGTTTGGACCTGCTGCTCAAGGCGGCAGCGATGGGGCACACCTATGCCATGAACGATCTGGCCGCGATCTTCACTGAGGGCCGCAACGGCGTAACCGCTGACCCGGCCCGCGCTGTTGCCTTCCTGCAAGCCGGTGTCCAGCGGCAGGACATGTATTCCATGAACCTGCTCGGGCGCAATTACTTGTCCGGGCAGGGCGTGGACAAGGACCCCAAAACGGCGTTAGCGCTATTTCAGAAGGCAATCGATCTCGGTCAGCCGTATGCGCCCGGCAGCCTCGCACGCATGTATCGGGATGGTGTCGGTGTGGGACGGAGGCTCGCAGAAGCGCAAAGACTCTTCGAAATTGGGATCGCTCGGGGTGATCCGTCCGCAGCTTACGATCGCGCGGCCCTCGAAATGCAAAAGGGCGACAAGGCCGATCAGGCCCTTGCCGTGCGCTTCCTTGCGCTTGCCGCCGCACTTGACGTGCGCAAGGAACTGCCGGATGCCCAGAGGACGCTGGCAAAGTTCGGACCGAAGCCAAAAACAGCGGCGTTGAAGCAACTGCGACATGAACTGAAATCGAAGCTTCCCGGGTCCGGTTCACAAGACACTCAACTGGTTAACGCGGCCAGACGAGTCTGGGAAGAAGCCAATCCGCGTCGGGACTTGTTCTGACCAAGGAGGAGACAATGGCGAGCAGAGTATTGAAACACGCAATACTTGGAACAGCGTTATCCGGCTTCTTGGCGGGCCTCATGGGCTGCACTTCCCTGGTTCCGAGAGTTGAACCGACGCCGCTGGTCGAAACGCCCCAGCCGAAGATTCTCCGCCGGGTGCCTCCGCCGAAGGTCGTCAAGCCTGTTCGCAAACAAAAAACCGCGAAGAAAGTGATTATACCGGTTGAGGACGAGCCTGTTCCTGCGCCTGTCATTCCTTCTGGTGGCGGTGGCGGCGGCGGTGGAAGCGGGGGAGGCGGCTGGGGTTGATCAGGTCAGACTGAAGAAGGATTGCATGAGCTTGGCGTCCGATGGCGCTTTCTGATCCTGCCAGACTTGCCAGTCGTCATCGACATCCCGCCGAACACGACAAAAGACAGCAGGGAGAACCGGCCTCTGACGGAAATGGGTGAAGTCGTCCTCAGGCCCTCGGTCAGGCAGGCGGCGAGGATTCAATAGCTGCCGCACCAATGCCTTCCGGGACGAGGCTGACCCGCTAGTTTTGACGATGAGACGTGACTGCCTTCGTGAGGGAGTCACGCCGGCCGGGCGCAAGATCGTCATGCTGCAATACCGGACCAATGCCGGCGTCCGCCGTAAACCCTCGATCGGGAAGTCCGGTGATTTGACGGTCGAGCAAGCTCGAAAAATCTCCCAGGACTGGCTCCTTCCCTATTCGATCGTGGCGAACTTGAGCTTCGAGGCGAGGTCAGCCACTTCGACGAGAACGCCCGAAAGGGTATTTGGGGAACGCTGCTGGGCACTTACAATCGCAGCGGCCGGGTCAGACCGCTGGCTGTCTCAACACAAGCCGGGTTGACCTTGCAACTGCCAGCGCACCAAGGAGCGCCGTTAAAGGGAACAGCACCTCTTCCTGTAGATGACGGCCTGATGCGATCCTACCAGACTTGCCGATCATACCAATCGTCAATATCCTGCCGAACGCGGTCCCTTTCGATACCGTAGCGTTCCTGGATCTTGCCTTCGAGCTGATCGCGATTGCCAGCGATGCGATCAAGATCATCATCGGTAAGTTTGCCCCACTGTTCCTTGATCTTACCCTTGACCTGCTTCCAGTTTCCTTCGACGCGATTCCAGTCCATGACATATCCTCCATTGTTTTACACAAGGCGAAACGGTCGTCCGACCAGGGAGTTCCGGAAGGAAGATCTCTGATGTTCACGTCTCCAGTTGGGAAGGTGACGACGCCAATCAGGAGATGGTGGGCCTTTGGGGAGGCGTCGACCTCCCCGAGCGGAGCGTGACGCGCATGATCATCCATGTCGAAATGGCCGACCCAGGCTTCGAGCCGCTAGGCTCGCCCGCGGTAGCGACGTGCCGGATCCGAATACATGGGCTCATTCGATACCCTGCCTGGGAGCTGGCTCCGTGGCACGCGCGTCGCCACGATTGAACCGGAGGGGTCCGGCCGCGTTGTCTGGTGACTGGTACGGCGATTGTTGTAGATAGAAATGGCGAACACTGGCACAACGCGTGGACGCAACCAGGACCGGGCAAGGGTCGCTGGTGGGCAGGACCACGAAATGAAGTATGAGGCGAGCAAAACCGGCGCCAGCAAAGCTGACGTCAAGTCGGCGGTGAAGTCGGTCGCCAACAGTCGCAAGAAAGTCGACGACAAGCTGGGCAGGAAGTGAGGCTCGGCCGCACAGAAGCTGGCGAAGTTGCAATATCAAGAGCTCGAGGTTCAGCGCAGGGGACAGGCCACATTGCCTATGACCGGCTGCCGCGAGGTCCTCATGAGAGGGCGTGCACATGACCCGCATCGTTTGCCTGCAGGAATTGAAGACGTGGGAGGACAAGTTTCCTAACGATGGATCAGAGAGGCGGGTTACGGCGCGATCTGGCACGGCTAGAAATCCTACAACGGTGTGGCGATCCTGGCCCGAGGAATGGAACCTGTGGAACGCCGACGCGGCCCTGCCTGGCGATCCTGACGACACTCACAGCCGCTATATCGAGGCCGAGGTGGATGGGTCATTGTGGGCTGTCTCTATCTGCCCAATGGCAATCCAGCGCCTGGCCCAAAGTTCGACTACAAGCTGCGCTGGTTCGATCGTCTCATCAACTACGGCCAGCACTTGCTCGAAGTTGGGGCATCCAGTGTTCTCTGCGGCGACTATAACGTCGTTCCAACCAAATCGACGCCGTGGTGCCAAGGCGATGGCTGGGCGATGCGGTCTATTTCCCGGAATGCCGGCAGGCCTATGCTAAAATGCTCGAAGGTGGCTGGATCGATGCCGTCCGGCGCATCCATCCGGAGAAGGGCATCTACACCTATTGGAATTTCTCCTACTGGGGCGGCTACGATCGGAGTTCGGGCCTGCGAATGGACCATCTCCTTGTGAGCCCCTCCCTTTCCGACCGGCTGCGCAGTGCCGGCGTGGATGTCGACACGCGGGGCTGGGAGAAGCCAAGCGACCGTGCGCCGGCCTGGATCAAGCTCTATTGAACGGCGAGGAACACTGATGATTAACGAAATGAAAGGGTTGGCGCGCCGTTCCAGACCGGGAAGCTGTTGTCCAGCCGGGCGATGTCGCCTGCACGAGCGAACTCGAAGCGACGTTTGACGAGTATATTGTACCGGGTCGCGTCGGCGCGCAGCTAGGCTGCCTTCTTAAGCTCGGCCACCTGAACGCCCAGCCGGAACGCCTGACCATCTGCAAACGAGCGCGCGTAGCTCTCGGATGTAAAAGGGACGGTGGTCGTGGTGCCATTGACCGTCACGCGAACCGACCAGTCTTTGTCTCTGACGATTTCAACGGCATGTCGCTCATGCGGAGCCATGCATTCCTCCCAGAATCTTACGTTGAGGAGGGAGGATAGCGTCGCATCACTCGTTTGCATGCAAATAATCCGACACCGCGATGTCGAAATGTCAGAACGGCGCACAGCTAGGCGAACTTAAGTCGATGTCGTCGCCTTGAGCTGTTCAAGGTGGTCTCTTGGCGAAGTTAAAAAGTGCGGTGGCAGTCTCTTCAGCCGTCCAGTCTTGCTCGATGCAAGAGGACACCAGAGCCGTGAAAGCGTTTTCAAGGACGGCTGCGCAGTTCACGTCCTGTCCAGGCTGTCCTCGGCAAAGAGTGTGCGGTGCAACTTGTGCTGTTTGGGACATGAAAAATAACTGGCGAGTGCCAGAAAAATTCTGACTTTCATCTTGCCGTCGGTCAGCCGTAGTGAAGTTTCGGTTTTGGCTCGGTGCCGGTGAATTTGACGCCGATGCGATCGTTGCGGCGCCAGCAAACATCCGATCGATAGGCAACTCCACCGACCGACACGTAGAGCAAGAAGCGATCAGGAACCCGGGCATCGGGCGCGACCTTCAGCTGAGCGCCCCCTCATGCTGATTGCGCACGGTGCAGCTGATCTCGGAATTCTGTATCCCGGTGATGATCGTCCCGCCCTTTAGCACACGTTGACGGCGCTCGCGCCGATGCTCGTCGGAATTCTCATCAACTGGGTTCGCGGTGTTTGCCATCGACAAAATGTCAGATCAGCTGAATTCGCCCCTAGGTATACCGAACACAGGCGCGCAGCAATGGATGGGTCATGTTGCCCTATTACGTGACATTACAGGTCATGCTCCGTGAATCTGTTAGAAAAAGGCAATGATCTATCAAAGGTCCCGCGTTTGCCGACATGCCGATCAACACGGTTCCAAGCTTCTGGTCGACGCCGACCTAAATGCTGACCTTCCGGCAGACAGGCCCAGTAGCCGTCGAACTCCACCTCGTGTATCCAGGCGTCGCCCTCGGGCGGCTTCTCGACCAAGGTCGGCATCAAGGCTCAATGAACTCCAGCCGGCTGGTGCCGGCGCCTGGCCACCTACGCAAGGAACCGAGTCTGGATCGTGAGATCCGGCGGCTAGGGCAACGGAACATAATCAGATTACCAAATAAGCAATGATGCATGAGATGGCCTATAACTTGCGCACCGGCGAACGACCCAATTGTCGCTAGCTTAGTTAGCGCCAGCGGCCGCTGGTCCCCCCGATTGGCTGCCGGGCCGTTCCTATCAAACCGCTACGCTCGATGGATCGGCTACTCGCGACTATCGAAAGCCACCAACAGGTCAAGGGCCGCAGCGACTTCGAGGATAGCCTCGGTTATATGGTCGTCGCATACTGTCAAATCAGGCGCAGACTGCCGAACGTGGTATAATGCGGCTTTAACCGAGACGGTGTCCCCCCGGTCCGCCCTGTCGAGGATTGCGGCAATCGCCTGTTCTAGAACTGGACCGACCCTTTGGACGATGCTCATCCACCTTCCCCCCCGGGAACGCTAGCGTCAAAAATAACGTGTTCGAGGCCGGAATGCAACCGACGGGCGAAATCGCGACTATTTTCGGTCTAATCGTTGCGCAAATCTGCAAAGGAGACCGAAGGCAAACATGCCGCAGCGGAGCCAACGGCGATGAATCGTCTCAAAAGGCTCATCGTTGTCAGAGTTACAAAAGTTGAACTTCATCGGGGAACACTCTTTCTGTCTGCGGGCCTGTTGGATTTACAGCGCACCCCGCGCATTTAGACAGGAGAAAGAAGATGAAACGCATCCTTTTGGCTTCGGCCGTGCTGGCGCTGTCGGCCGGGCTTTCCTTTGCCCAGACGACGAGCGGAACCTCAACGAGCGGAACCTCGACCACGACAACCATGCCCAGCACGACGGATCAGGGCACCGGCGCGACGAGCAGCGGCACCAACATGTCCGGCGATCAGGGCACCGACACGACCACCACCAGCGGCACCACAAATCCGAACTCGGCCAGAGACTGCGCGCCCGGCCAGCAGACTGGCAGCGCTCAGCAGGCGGCGCCAGGTCAGCAGGACACGGCAGCCAAGAGCCGCCGCGCCGGGCCAGGTGAAAAAGACCGACGAAGGTTGCTGATTGGCACATCGGCACAGGTTGGAATCACCAGCGTGTGGCTGGCCAGTCTCCCCCGACCACCGCCTGAACTCACTCGGCTGGCGAGCAAGTTGCCGCCAGCCGAGCATCAGTCCAGGAACCTTTGCGCGTGATTGAGCGGCTCAACGGCGAGATTAAGCGGCGGACCGAGGTCGTCGGCATCTTGCCCAACGACGCTATCGTCCACCTCGTACGTGCGCTCCTTCTTTGAGCAGAACGACGAATGGGCCGTCCAAGCCAGATACATGACACTGGAAACCATCAGCCAAATGAGCGATGATCCGCTCATCAGCCTGCCAGCGGTGGCACGCTGATCATCCCGGCCCCCATGCCGGAGAGCGCGGCGAGCAAGCCGTCAGCTCCACCACATCCTGGGACACGATCTGAAAATGGGTTTAGCCAAAGACTTGTATAATGTTGCGCTCACATTCAATTGTCCGGATTGCTCCTATCCGGCAGTAAGGAAAGGCTCTGCACTAAGAACGATCGCGCACTTCAGATGCCACGGGTGCAACGCCAAGGTGCGGATCACTTATCAGCAGAAGCTAGCGATCTTCGAAAAGCACAGGCTATCGGCCGCCCAGGTGGCGTTGCGACAACTCAACTCTGCTTTGCGGTAAGCCTAGGCGGCTTTGCCCAAGGGTGAGGCGCGGCATGGCCGGTGTCGCCCTAATCCTGATCCCGGAAGTCCAGCAGCGAGGCGTTGCGTAGACCCTCTTCGCGGTGCACATGCTTACGCGGCCAATCAGCCCCGGCTTGACCCATTGGGTGGCTGGGCGCTTCATGCCCTTTGGCGGCGGCCCGGCATGCTCCTGGCGCCGCTTCCATAGCCGCTCGCGGGTCGCTCGGGTGCGCCCAACGCCGAGCAGCTGGCCGAATGCGGTCGCCGGACTTTGTGCCGGTCGGGGCTAAAGAGTGCCCATATCAAATGGAATGAAATCCTTAGTCGTTCCTTCATTCATCCTGGCTTAAATATTTCCATGGAATGGGGTGCCCGTATCTTGAGGCGGTTTGTTAGCCGTCTGCGACAAACAGGCGAGAGCGGCAACGTTGCTACTATTTTTGCTCTGTCTTTGCCGATTGTCGTCGGCGGTGCGGGCCTCGGTATCGAGACTTCCTATTGGTATTACAGCAGCCTGAAGCTACAAGCGGTGGCGGATGCGGCGGCCTATGCTGGCGCTTTGGAAAAGGTTTCGGGATCCGACACGCCAAAGATTGTCTCCGCAGCGACAGCGTCAGCGACCACGAACGGCTGGGGACCGTCAGCAGGTACAATAGAGGTCTTCTCGCCTCCGTCAGCCGGTCCAAATGTCGGAAAAAAGGCGGTTGAGGTAGTCGTTCATCAGAACCTCGATCGGTTCTTTACGT
>NZ_JAMYRZ010000061.1:0-28045 GCF_040321675.1 Mesorhizobium sp. M0296 | reverse complement strand
CTCCTTCGCTCAACTGCCTCTCCAAAGAATCCTTTCTCAGCCTAAACTCAACCCCAAAATCGCCATATGCGATTCCCCTGCCCTCGAGGGGGAGATGGCCGCGAAGCGGCCAGAGGGGGTCGGTCCAACTGGGCTCGGCCTGCTGCTGCAGAGGAGGTTGGCACTTCAAGCGAAGCGACCCCCTCTGTCGCCTTCGGCGACATCTCCCCCTTGAGGGGGAGATTGGCGCATAGATGAATCAAATTTGCCGATCAGGCGAAAACTATTCGGTTGCGGTGAGCCGCCGCCCTGCCTACGATTTCGGCTACGCTAAGGAAAGGGCAGGATGCAGCACCCCGGCCGGGCCGCAGAGATCAAGGCAATCGGGATCGGCAAGAGCTTCGGCTCGTTCCGTGCGCTGGACGATCTGACGCTCGATATCGGCCGTGGCGAGTTCCTCACCCTGCTCGGCCCCTCCGGTTCCGGCAAGACCACCTTCCTGATGATCCTTGCCGGCTTCATTCAGCCGACCGACGGCCGCCTTTACAGCGACGGCGTCGACATCACCGAGCGGCCGGCCGAGCAGCGCGCCGCCGGCATGGTTTTCCAGGGCTATGCGCTGTTCCCGCATATGAGCGTCGAGGCCAACATCGCCTTCCCGCTCAAGGTGCGCAAGAAATCGGCGGCCGAGATCAAGCGCCGCGTCGGCGAAATGATCGAGCGCGTCGGGCTCAAGGGCCACGAGAAGAAACTGCCGTCGCAATTGTCCGGCGGCCAGCAGCAACGCGTGGCGCTGGCGCGGGCGCTGGTGTTCGAGCCGGGCGTACTTTTGCTCGATGAGCCGTTTTCGGCACTCGACAAGGGCCTGCGCGGCCAGATGCAGGCCGAGATGAAGCGGTTGCACCAGGAGACCGGCACCACCTTCGTCTTCGTCACCCATGACCAGAGCGAGGCGCTGGCGTTGTCATCTCGCGTCGCCATCTTCAACCATGGCAAATTGCTGCAGGTCGGCGCGCCGGACGAGGTCTACGACCGGCCGGACAACCGCTTCGTCGCCGAGTTCCTGGGCGAGATCAACATGCTGCCGCTGAAGGGCGTGCGCCCGGCCGACAATGGCTCGACGGGCCTCTGCGAAGACCGCGCGATCAGCTTGCGCTGCAGGGCCGAGAAGGTCCATGGCGATGCCATCCTGGCGATCCGGCCGGAATACATGTCGATCGCCCGCGAAGCCGCGGCAGGCGAGAACGGCATTGCCGCGACTGCCGTCGCCTCGACCTATCTCGGCGCTGCAACGCGGCTCGATCTGACGACGCGCCAAGGCGCCAAGGTGACGGTCTCGGTGCCGAACGAGGTCGCCGCCTCTGCCCTCAGCAAGGGCAATTCCGTCTGGCTGACCTGGCCCGCGGAGAAAGGCTTCCTCCTTCCGGATGGAGAGCAATGACGATCGGCGTGGCGAATTCGCCAAGCTGACATTCAGGAAATACCAACGACAAAAAGGGGAACTGACATGACAAACCAAACCAAGAAAAATTCCATCGAGGCGCTATCCGCCAGGGCAGTGCGCGGCGAGATCTCGCGCCGGCAGTTCACGCAGCTGGCCGCAGTGGTGCTGGCCGGCACGCCGATGCTACTGCGCTCGACCGGCGCCTTTGCCGCGGCGAAGGAACTGGTGCTGGTCAACTGGGGCGGCGACGCCATCACCGCCTACGATGCGGCTTACGGCCAGGCCTTCACCAAGGAGACCGGCATCACCGTCAAGATGGACGGCTCCGGCCCGACCGAAGGCGCGATCGCGGCGCAGTTCAAGAGCGGCGCGCCGACCTGGGATCTGGTCGACGTCGATCCGTTCTCGGCCATCACTCTCGGCGCCCAAGGCATGCTCGAGCCGATCGACTATGCGGTCGTCGACAAGAAGAAGATGCGGCCGGGATTCGGCTGGGAGTACGCTGCCTCGACCTATTTCTTCTCCTACGTCATCGCCTACGATGCCGAGAAATACGGCAGCCAGGCACCGACCGGCATGGCCGACTTCTTCGACGTGGCAAAATTCCCCGGCAAGCGTTCGCTCTACAAATGGGGCGTGTCGAGCTGGGAAGCGGCACTGCTCGCCGACGGCGTCGCGCCGGCCTCGCTCTACCCGCTCGACCTCAAGCGCGCGCATGACAAGATCGCAGCCTTCAAGGAAAACGTCGTCGCCTATTGGGGTGGCGGCGCCGAAAGCCAGAGCGTGCTGCTCAATGGCGAGGCCTCGATGGCGATCGTCTGGTCGACCCGGGCTTCGCTCATCGAGCAGGACAGCGGCGGCAAGATCAAGTTCATCTGGGACCAGGGCCTGATCTCGCCCGGCGCGCTCGCCGTGCTCAAGGGCAATCCCGGCGGCAAGGACGCGGCGATGAAGTTCATCGCCAGCACCCAGGACCCGGAGAAGGAACTCATCATGTTCGACAAGCTCGGCCAGGGTCCGGCCAACCCGGCCACCGATGCGCTGATCCCCGCCGACAAGAAGCGCATCAACCCGGTCGATCCCGAGAACATGAAAAAGCAGATTCCGCTCGACATGGATTGGTACGCCAAGAACTACGGGGCAGCACTCGACGAATACACGAAGATCATCTCCGCCTGACAAGCCGGGATAACCGGATGAGAGCATACCTCTCCGACAGGATGGGCGCGGCGCTGTTGATGGCGCCGCTGCTCCTCTTTCTTGTGCTGGCCTACGCCTGGCCATTCCTTGGCGTGGTCAAATGGAGTTTTACGCTGCCCACGCCGGGGCTGGGGCAGTACAATGCGCTGCTCACGGATCAGTTGGTGCAGTCGGTCTTCATCCGCACGCTGCGCATCGCCGCGATCGTGACGATCGTTTCGGTTGTCGCCGCCTACGTCATCACCGTTGTCTGGGTACGCGGCACGCCGGTGCAGCGCGTGGTGGCCGAGTTCTGCATCCTGGTACCGTTCTGGATCTCGGTGCTGACGCGCGCTTTCGGCTGGGTGGCGCTTTTGTCCAATCGCGGCCTGATCAACACCTGGCTGCAGGCGGTCGGCTTCATCTCAGAGCCGCTGGCGCTGGTGCGCAACGAGTTCGGCGTTATCGTCGGGATGACGCATTTCCTCATTCCCTTCGCCGTGTTTCCGTTGGCCTCATCGATGCGCAGCCTCGACGATCGCGTGCTGCTGGCGGCGCGTGGCCTCGGCTCCAGCCGTATGCGCACCTTTTGGTCGGTATTCGTGCCGATGACCCGCTCCGGCATCATCGGCTCGGCGCTGATCGTCTTCGTCTTTTCGCTCGGCTTCTTCGTCACGCCGGCGATCCTCGGCGGCGGTCGCAGCGTGATGATCGCCGAGCTGATCTACCTTCGCATCTTCCAGAGCCCGGACTGGGGCCTGGGTGCGGCGATCAGCGTGGTGCTGGTGCTGTTCGTCGGCGCGCTGATGGCGCTGCTTTTCCGCTATATCAGACCCAAGCAATTGGTGTAGCGCGATGCCGACCTACCGCCCCGGTCCCGTCTCGCTGGTCCTCGCCGCCCTCGTCGCGCTGTTCCTGCTGCTGCCGCTGCTCGCCGTCATCCCGGTGTCGCTGACGCCGAGCCGCATGCTGGCGATGCCGTCGGGCGAATTGTCGCTGCGCCATTACCGGGCGCTGATCGAGGATCCGCGCTGGATCAGTTCGATCCTGCTCTCGATCAGGATCGGCATCGTCAGCAGCGCCTTTTCCACCGTGCTGGCGCTCTGCTTCAGCCTCGGCATCTGGATGTTCCAGCCGCGCTTCACGGCAGCATTGGTCGGTTTCGTGCTGCTGCCGATGGTGGTGCCGCCGGTGGTCTCGGCAATCACGCTCTACTTCCTGCTGACCTCGATCTCTGGCGTCAGCTCATTCTTCGGCTATGACACCTGGCTGGGTGTCGCCATGGCGCATGCGGTGATGACGGTGCCCTTCGCCACGGTGCTGATCCTGGTGTCGCTCAGCCAGCTCGACCGCCGCATCGACCTCGCCGCCCGCGGCCTCGGCGCCACCGTGTGGGAGCGCGCCACCCGCATCATCATGCCCAATATCAAGTTCGGCATCGTCACCGCGGCGTTGTTGTCCTTCGTGCTGTCCTGGGAAGAGATCGGCGTCACCCTGTTTATCACCTCGGTCAACGCCATCACGCTGCCGCGGCTAATGTGGATGGGCCTGCGCGACAACATCGACCCGGCGATCGCAGCGCTCTCGGTGATCCTGATCGTCATCACCGTGCTGGTGCTTGTGGCGCGAAGCGTCGTGGTTAGGCTGCGCGCAGCGCTGTAGACGCCGCCTCACGCCGAGGTGACTGGCGCGAATGAAACCTTGGGCTACGATTTTCGTTATAGATGGTTCAACAGGTCGAAGGCCCCGCCATGAACCAGGGATGGTTTGCCAAGCCGGTTGCGGTTGCGGTCGGCATCGTGGGAGATATCCGCAACATTTCCAACGCACGGCAGGCTGTCGCATTGCTGGAAGCCCACTGGCGTGACACCGGCAGCGCCAAACACGGGGTGGCACTGCGCACATGCCGCCGCGCCATGAGCGACGATCGCTGGACCGAAGCCGCCAGGAACGCGTTCATCGAGGCCGCGCGGGAAGCGCATGTCCTGGTCGAGCGAGCCGTCGAACCGCAGGACCGGTCCAGGCAGGCGGGACCGTGATCGATTTGTGAGAGCCTCGGTGGTTCGGCCGATCTATTGCATCTCAGGCAGCATGCAGCCTTGGAATGGCGCTGACGTCAACCTCGCGTTCCGCGTGCCACGCATCATAGGCGGCCTGCATCCTGAGCCAGATCGCGGCGCCGTCGCCGAACATCTTTCCAAGACGGGCAGCGACAGCCGGCAACACCGGCTTCTTTTCGCGGATGATGTCATAAAGCTGCTGGCGCGAGATTCCGAGCAGATTGGCGATCTCCACCTTGGTCTTTCCGGTTGCCGGGATAATGTCGTCAAGCAGCGCTCCAGGGTGGGATGGGCAGCGCTCCATCGGACGCATCGGCTCATAAGAGGTCATGGGCTGGTTGTCCTTTCGCTTGGGGCGCCACGTACCCATAATGATATTGTTCGAAATCTACCCGGGTTGCCAGACCTCCCGAAAACCTGGCGGAGTTGTGGCACAGCGCCACCCACTATCCCATGGCGTGGCGGATGGTCTTGGACAGGCGGCTCAAAAATGCCGGCCTCGACGACGCATCAAGCTTCCACGACAGCACCGCGGTCGCCATTTTCCGCGGCAACACCCCGACCGACAGGAACCAGGCGGCAAGGATTGCACGCCGCCGCAGGGATGCGGTCATTTCGAGGCTGGCGACGGCGCCGGCCGCCCCGAGCGCCAGCCGGGAATCGTCGGCCACGGGATGTCGGCCGCTGTCCGCGCAGAGCGACGCCAGCCGCTCTTCCAGGTGGACCGGATCGTGGCGGACAGCATCCGACGGCACGATGGTCAGGCCGATCCCGGCGGCCTGGTCCGACAGCGCCTGCATGCGGCGGAAATCGTGAGTTACCCGCCAGCGTGCCCGCTCGGCGAGCTTTTCACCGAAGACTGAATGGTTGGCGCCATGGATCCGGTAGGCGCCGAGGCATTCGTCGATCGATTGGACATGCCCGTATATCGGCGCCAGCGTTGCCAGATAGCCGTCGGCGCCCTGCCGGAACTCCGGCTCCGGTATCGGCATGATCGATTCGAGCGTTGCGCGGTCAAAGGCCAGCCCGCTGGTCACTGTCGTCTGATAGCGGCCCTTGTGCAGGAGTTTCGGCATGACGTCGCCGCTGTCGAAAGGCAATTCGGGCGGCGGAAAGACATCCTTGATGCGTTGCCCCTCGTCGACGATATGCAGTCTGGACTGGACCTGAGCGGTTGCATCATCCCACGTTTCGACAATGGTGGAGACGGCGGTTGGATAAAGATAATCGTCGGCGTCGAGGAACAGGACGATCTTGCCCGAGCTCGCCGCAAAGCCGGTGTTGAACGCCGCCGCGTGTCCGCCATTTTGCGCCCGCGGGCATGCGAGTATCTCATCGCGATAAGATTCCATGATTGTCGTGGAATTGTCCTGCGATGCATCGTCGACGACGATGACCTCAACATCCGCGTAGTCCTGCTCGAGAGCGCTGTCGATGCTGCGTTTGAGGAACCGCGCGTAGTTGTAATTCGGGATAATGATGGATACCGGAATGACAGGCTGCATCGCGTTTGACCTCGCATCTTGCTTTGGTTCGGCAACGGCCCTCATGGGCCTGCCCCCTCTTCAAGCGCCCTCTTGGCGCGCAACGAGTTCCCTGGGAGAAAGCCTGCGCTTTCCATCAGGAGACGGGTCACGTTTCGCTTGCGACTTCGCAGTGAGGCCGCCATTGCCTTCGAGGGCTGCCGCCATAGTCAGAACGCGGTCGGCAGCAAAAGCTCCGACGGTTCGGCAAGGATGATGTTGCAAACCGAGCCCGACGGAAATGTCTCGCCTCGCGATTAGGTCGGGAGCGAAGCGGACGGGTGCCCTGAAGGCATGGCGGATACTGGCCTGCAAATGCGGCTGGAACAAGCCCCGCGTCGAAAATAGCGCCACTTCAGGTTGCGTTTCAGGCGGCATGCCGCGACCGCCGCCGCTTCTGCCCGGAGCCGATGAACCGGCTCCGGGCTTTTAGTCATGTGGCCTAGACGGTCAGGCGGCCTGCAAACCCGGCAGCGACAGGTCGACTTCCTCCGGCAGGTCGCCGGCCATGGCGGCGGCAAACTTCGTCTGGTCGAGTTCTCCCTCCCAGCGTGCCACCACCACCGTCGCTACCGCATTGCCGATGAAGTTGGTCAGCGCCCGGCACTCCGACATGAAGCGGTCGACGCCGAGGATCAGCGCCATGCCGGCGACCGGCACGGTGGGGACGACCGAGAGTGTCGCCGCCAGCGTAATGAAGCCGGCGCCGGTGATGCCGGCGGCACCCTTGGAGCTCAGCATGGCGACGGCGAGCAGGAGGATCTGGTCGCCGTAGGTGAGCGGCGTGTCGGTGGCTTGCGCGATGAACAGCGCCGCCAGCGTCATGTAGATGTTGGTGCCGTCCAGATTGAAGGAATAGCCGGTCGGGATGACCAGGCCGACCACCGAGCGGTTGCAGCCGGCACGCTCCATCTTGGCCATCAGGCCCGGTAGTGCCGCTTCCGAGGACGAGGTGCCGAGCACCAGCAGCAGCTCTTCCTTGATGTAGCGGATCAGCGCCAGGATCGAGAAGCCATTGTAGCGGGCAACCGCGCCGAGCACCACCAGCACGAACAGCAGCGCGGTCAGGTAGAATGTGCCGATCAGCATGGCGAGGTTGGCGATCGAGCCGATGCCGTATTTGCCGATGGTGAAGGCCATGGCGCCGAAGGCGCCGATCGGTGCGGCCTTCATCAGGATGGCGACGAGGCGAAAGATCGGCGTGGTCAGCGCCTGCAGGAAATCGACGACCGGACGGCCGCGATCGCCGACCAGCGCCAGGGCGACGCCGAACAGCACCGAGAAGAACAGCACCTGCAAAATGTCGCCCTGCGCGAAGGCGCCGGTGATGGTGTCGGGGATGATGTTCATCAGGAAGCCGACGATGGTTGTGTCGTGCGCCTTCTCGGCATACGCCGCCACCTTGGCGGTATCGAGCGTGGCCGGATTGATATGCATGCCGGCGCCGGGCTGGACGACATTGGAGACGACCAGGCCGACGACCAGCGCCAGCGTCGAGAACACCAGGAAATAGATCATCGCCTTGCCGGCGACGCGGCCGACCTTCTGCAGGTCGGAAACGCCGGCGATACCGGTCGCCACCGTCAGGAAGATCACCGGCGCGATCACCATCTTCACCAGCTTGATGAAGGCATCGCCGAACGGCTTCATCGCCTCGCCGGTTTCCGGATAGAAATGGCCGAGCAGCACACCGGCGGCGATCGCCGCCAGCACCTGCACATAAAGATGCCGGTATAAGGGAAGTTTGCCGCGCGGCTCGGCGGCAGCGATTGCTGTCTGCATGACGTCCTCCATGCGCCCCGATCGAAAGCTCGACTCCCCGGGGCAGTTGTTTTGACCAGCAGCCTCGCGACTGCTGAATTCGTGTTTGCAACAGCCGTGCCAGATACGCAGAAGAGCTTTTCATCATTGATTTTGTTGAGCATTCGCAAACGTCCGCTGTGCTGGGCGCATGGATAGGTGCGAATCTCCGCATAGGTCGAATTGTGCTTTGTGCGAATTCATGCACAAATGGGCGATGCTGCAACGCCCCGCCGGTGCCTTGTCTTCGACGCCCGAGCAACTCGCCAGGCGGGCGCGCCGAGCCTGGCTGCTGTTTGCGGCCATCGCGCTTTTGATCGTCACGGCAGCGCTCTACGGCGCCGGCCTTTACGGCCGCACCGCCGAGGTCGGGACCCTGGCGGCGCAGGGGCGTACCGACGCCAATCTGAAGGTCGCGCTGCTGCGCGCGGTGCTCGAAAGCCCGCGCGCCCTGCCACTGCTTTTGTCCGCAGACCAGCAAGTGCGTGACGCGCTGTCGCAGAAAAATGCCGCGGCAATCGATGTGCTGAACCGCAAGCTCGAGGGGCTGGTCTCCGGCACCAAGGCGTCGGTACTCTATGTCGTCGGCACCGATGGACTGGCGGTCGCCTCCAGCAACTGGCGCGAGCCGATCAGCTTCGTCGGCAATGACTACCGTTTCCGCGACTATTTCTCCGGCGCGATGCAGGCCGGAACCGCCGAGTATTTTGCGCTCGGCAATGTCAGCAAGCGCCCCGGCCTCTACATTTCGCGGCGCGTCGGCGACACAGACGCACCGCTCGGCGTCGTCGTCGTCAAGATGGAGTTCGACCAGCTCGAAGCCGACTGGCGCGAGGCGAACCGCCCGGCTTATGTCAGCGACGAAAATGGCGTCGTGCTGATCACCAGCGTGCCGTCCTGGCGTTTCATGACAACCGCACCGCTGGCCGCACCTAAGCAAGCCGCGATCCACGACAGCCAACAGTTCGGCGACGCGCCGCTTGTGCCGTTGCCGATCATGCACGCGCAGGCGCTCAGCCCGGATGTGTCGATCGTCCACGCAGTAACGCCCGGCGGCAGCGACGCGGAGTATCTCAGCCTTTCCACGACGATTCCTTCGACCCCCTGGCGGCTCGACTATCTGATCCCGGCTGAAGCGCCGATCGCCGCCGCGGTCCGCGAAATGCGGCTTCTTGCGCTCGGCGTCGTCGTCCCGCTGCTCGGCCTTGCCGCGTATCTGTTGTGGCGCCGGCAGTCGGCGCAGATGCGGATTGCCGCTGAACAGGCGGCCCGCATCGAACTCGAACGCCGCGTCGTCGAACGGACCGAGGATTTGAGCCGCGCCCGCGACCGGCTGCAGGCCGAGATAGCAGGCCACCGCAGCACGGAAGCCAAGCTCCAAATCGTGCAGCAGGATCTGGTCCAGGCCAACCGCCTCGCCATCCTCGGCCAGGTCGCTGCTGGCGTCGCCCATGAGATCAACCAGCCGGTCGCCACCATACGCGCCTATGCCGACAATGCCCGCACCTTCCTCGACCGCAAGCAGACCGGGCCGGCCGAGGAAAACCTCGGCGCTATCGCAGCCCTTACCGAACGCATCGGCTCAATCACCGAGGAGTTGAAGGCATTTGCCCGCAAGGGCCGCACCGCCGCCGAGCCTGTCGAATTACGTGGTGTCATCGAAGGCGCCGTCATGCTGTTGAGAAGCCGCTTTGCCGGCCGGCTCGACGCATTGGCCATCGACCTGCCGCCGCCGAGCCTCAAGGTCATGGGCAATCGGGTGCGGCTCGAACAGGTGCTGATCAACCTCTTCCAGAACGCGCTCGAAGCACTCGACGGCCGCGACGACGCTCGTGTGCAGGTGTCGGTCGACGAGACCGCGGACGGCGTGACGGTCGGCGTGTCCGATAACGGACCGGGCATTCCACCCGCGATCCTCAAATCGCTGTTCACGCCGTTCAACACCTCCAAGGAAAAAGGCCTTGGCCTTGGCCTCGTCATCTCGAAGGACATCGTCGCCGATTATGGCGGCCGCATCGAAGTTTCGAGCGACGACAGCGGCACCCGCTTCACCATTCATCTCCAGACAGCAGCGTAAGCCATCATGACGAACGACAATGCCGCGCCGGTGATCCTGATCGACGACGACCGCGATCTCCTCAAGGCCACCGTGCAGACGCTGGAGCTTGCCGGCTTCTCGGTCTCCGCCTTTGCGGTGGCGGCTGAGGCGCTGGCCGGGCTCGACGCCGGTTTTACCGGCGTCGTGGTGTCGGATATCCGCATGCCTCAGATCGACGGCTTGCAGCTTTTCAATCGCATCCTGCGGCTGGATGCCGACATTCCCGTCATCCTCGTCACCGGCCACGGCGACATCGCCATGGCCGTCAAGGCGATCAAGGACGGCGCCTACGACTTCATCACCAAGCCCTTCGCCGCCGACCGGTTGGTACAGAGCGTGCGCCGCGCAGCGGAAAAGCGCCGCCTGGTGATGGAGAACCGGGCCTTGCGCGAGGCGGCCGGAGAGGCGCAGGACGGCCTGCCGCTGATCGGCCAGACGCCGGCGATGGACAGGCTGCGCCGCACACTACGCCAGATCGCCGACACCGACGTCGATGTGCTGGTGACCGGCGAGACCGGCTCCGGCAAGGAGGTGGTGGCAAGCCTTCTGCATCGCTGGAGCCGCCGCGCCAAGGGCAATTTCGTCGCGCTGAATTGCGGCACGCTGCCGGAGACCGTCATCGAAAGCGAATTGTTCGGCCATGAGGCCGGCGCCTTCACCGGCGCGCAGAAGAAACGGATCGGCCGCATCGAGCACGCCAGCGGCGGCACGCTGTTCCTCGACGAGATCGAAAGCATGCCGGTCTCGACACAGGTGCAGATGCTGCGCGTGCTGGAGATGCGCGAGGTCACCCCGCTCGGCACCAACGAGGTGCGGCCGGTCGACCTGCGCGTCGTCGCCGCCGCCAAGGTCGACCTCGGCGATCCGCGCCAGCGCGGCACGTTTCGCGAGGATCTCTATTACCGGCTCAACGTGGTGACGATCTCGATCCCGCCGCTGCGCGAGCGCCGCGACGATGTCGCCCTGCTGTTCTTCTATTTCGCCGAGCGCGCCGCCGCCCGTTTCCACCGCCAGGTGCCGGCAGTGCCGGCTTCGGTGCATCGCCATCTGAGCGACCATGACTGGCCGGGCAATGTGCGCGAACTGGCGCATTTCGCCGAGCGGTTCGTGCTTGGGTTGGAGGAAGGCGCCGAAGCACAACCCCCTGCCCCGACCCAATCGAACACCGCCATGAAGCTGCCGGAGCGGCTGGAGCGCTACGAGGCCGACATCATCCGCGAGACGCTTGGCCGCAACGACGGAGACGTCAGGCGCACGATCGAAGCGCTGGGGATTCCGCGCAAGACCTTCTACGACAAGCTCCAGCGCCACGGCATCGTGCGCAGCGATTTTTCCAGGTAACCGCCGCCGGGCCTCGACCGGGCGGCTCGGTTACTTGGCGTCGTGGAAGATGATACCGACAGTGTGGCGCATGCCGGAGCGAAGCCGGCTGACGCCGTGCCTGAGATTGACGCGGTAATTGCCCTTGCTGCCCTGGACCGGACGATTGTGGACCGCGAAGGCGACTGCATCGCCCTGGCGCAGCGGCACCACCTCGGCGCGGCTTTGCATGCGCGGACGCTGCTCGGTCAGCACGAACTCGCCGCCGGTGAAATCCTTGCCTGGTTCGGACAACAGGATCGCGACCTGCAACGGGAACGCCAGATCGCCGTAGAGATCCTGGTGCAGGCAGTTGAAGTCGCCGTTAACGTATTGCAGCAGGAGCGGCGTCGGCCGCGTCTGGCCCTGCTCGTGGCATTGCCTGAGGAACGCGGCGTGTTCGTCGGGATAGCGCTGCGCGATACCCATGCGCTGGTTCCAGTCGTTGGCGACCGCGGCCAGGCGCGGATAGAGCGCGGTGCGCAAGCCGCCGATCAAGTCGGGCAAGGGATAGCGGAAATAGCGGTACTCGCCCTTGCCGAAGCCATGCCGCGCCATATGGACATGGCTGCGGAAATGGCTCTCGTCCGAATAAAGTCCGGCAATCTGCCGGCACTCCTGCGGCGTCAGCAGCTTTTCCATCACCGCGCAGCCATAGCCGCTCAGCTCATCGGCCAGCGTCCGCCAATCATATCCGGCAACGCGCACCTCCGCCGATTTCACCGCCGCTTTCGCGCCTATCGAATCGATGGTCATGGCTTCGCCTCCTGTGGCTTCTCTGTCATTGAGATGGGTGAAACGGCGCGCGCGGACCACCCGTTTCTTGCCGGGTGAGCTCGTTAGCGATTGTCTCGGGGATTTCGTTGAATACAATGCAGCTGGGCTTGCCGCGATGGGGGGCGAATTGATCCGACGGGTTCGACAAAGGGACGGGGCAGTCCGGCAATTCCTCGTTTGCCTCGTCGCGATGCTGGTCTCGGCGCTCCCGGCCTTGTCCGCCAGCAGCGACTGCGTCAGCGACGACGAGGTCGAGGCCAGCACGCGGATCGCCGCCTGCACGCGCATGATCGAGGATCCCACGGAGCCTGTGGCCAACCGCGCGACTGCCTACTACAAGCGCGGCGAGGCACGGGCATCACAAGGCGACTACGACCGTGCGATTGCCGATTTGGGCCAGGCGATCGACCTCGATTCGAAATTCGCCGGTGCTTACTATGCCAGAGGCGCCACAATGGTCGAGGAGGGCGAAAATGATCGCGCCATCGCGGATTTTGGCCAGGTGATCAGCCTCGACCCGACAAACCCCGAGGCGTACAACAGCCGAGGTGTCGCCTGGGAGCACAAGGGCGACTACGACCGCGCCATTACAGACTATGGTCAGGCCATCAGCCTCGACCCGAAGCATTCCGATGCCCACAGCAACCGGGGCAACGCCTGGGCAGACAAGGGCGACTACGATCGTGCCATCGCCGACTACGACCAGGCAATCAGCCTCGATCCTAAAAATGCGGGAGCCTACAACAACCGTGGCGTTGCCTGGAAACAGAAGGGCGAATACGACCGAGCCATCGCCGACTACGAACAGGCGATCAGTCTGGATGCGAAAGACGCCAAAGCCTACAGCAATCGTGGTGCTGTCTGGGTACTAAAAGGCGACTATGACCGAGCCATTGCCGACTACGCTAAGGCGATCGGCCTCGATCCTCGCGATGTCGATGCCTATCAAAGTCGAGGCATCGCCTGGGCACGCAAGGGCGACTACGACCGCGCCATCGCCGATTACGACCAAGCGATCAGCCTCGACTCGAAAGACGCCAGCACCTACTACAACAGAGGCGTGGCTTGGTCGCACAAGGGCGACTACGACCGCGCCATCGCGGATTATGACCAAGCAATCGGCCTCAATCCTCAGGACGCTAGTGCTTACAACAATCGAGGCGTTGCCTGGAAACACAAGGGCGATTACGACCGCGCTATCGCGGATTATGACCAAGCGATCGGCCTCGATTCCCGGGACGCCACCGCTTACAACAACCGTGGCATTGCCTGGAAGAAGAAGGGTGACGACGACCACGCTATCGCCGACTACACGCAGGCAATCAGCCTCGACCCAAAAAACGTTAATGCCTGGTACAACCGGGGCCTCGTCTGGTCTGACAAGGGCGACTATGATGGCGCCATCGCCGACTTCAGCCAGGCAATCACGCTCGATCCTAAAGACCCAACTGCCTACGACAACAGAGGCAATGCCTGGGCACGCAAGGGCGACAATGACCGTGCCATCGCCGACTACGGCCAGGCGATCATGCTCGATCCAGTACATGCCAAAGCCTTCAGGTACCGAGGCCGGATCTGGCAAAAGAAGGGCGAGGACGACCGCGCCATCGCCGACTACGACAAGGCGATCAGCCTCGATCCGAAAGGTGCCCCTGGTTACGACGGCCGCGGCTTCGTCTGGTCGGCAAAGGGCGACTACGCCCGCGCGACCGCCGACTACGATCAGGCAATCAGCCTCGATCCGAAATATGCCTATGCCTATCTTGGCCGCGGCATTCTCTCCTTCTATTCGAGCGCGCTGGCCAAGGCGCAAGCCCGATTTCGGACAGGCGGCCACGCTCAAGCCCGACAATGCCTATTTTGCGATCTGGCTGGAGATGACCGAGCGGCGCAGCGGTGCGGTGGGCCACTTGCAGGAAGCGACTGAAAAGCTCGATATGACCAAATGGCCGGCGCCAGCGGTTCGCATGCTGCTTGGAGAACTGACGCCGGCCGAGGTATCGGCGGCAGCCGACGACCCGGACCCGGCCAAGAAACGCGGCAATCTGTGCGAGGCGAACCTGTTCATAGCCGAGTTCGATCGGCTGCAACGACATGACGACGAAGCCTTGCGGCTCTACCGGGTCGCTGCCAGCGATTGCCCTGGGGACTATTACGAATACGTTGCGGCCAAGGCCGCTCTGCACGAGTTGGGCGTGGTTCCGTGAAGACAACTTCCGAGACATTTGATGATGCGAGGAGCGAATTGACCGGACCGGTTCGAGTGTGGCTCAAGCCTTCATGGTGGGCACTGGCCGCTGCAATCGTCCTGACGGTTTCGGCCCTGCCGGCGCTGGCTGCCAGCAGCGACTGCGTCAGCGATGACGGGGTCGAGGCAAGCACGCGGATCGCCGCCTGCACGCGCATGATCGAGGATGCGACAGAGCAAGGCATACGGTCAGCTATTGTCCAAAGAGTTTTTTGTCGAATACCGTGCCGCCAACGCTGCATTACGCGAGTTGGGTGTTTCGCCGTAACTCTGCCCGACGGATGTTCGTTTGCTAAGAAGACTGATCCGAACACGATAGAGGTGCATTCTGCCAGACTGATCCAAGCCGGCCGGCGTCCATATGTCAGGAGCCTTCGCCAGCGCGATTCCGGTTTTCACTGGCCCGCGCTAGACTGGCAGCAACCGCAACCGGACTGCCCCCGGCATGATCGTCCAGACCTGCATCAATGGCGCGCGCAGCGCCGATTTTCACCCGCGACTGCCGCTTGATCCCGAAGCCATGGCGCGCGACGGTGCGACCTGCGTCGCCGCCGGTGCGGCCGAACTGCATGTCCATGCCCGCGGGCTGGACGGTCGCGAAAGCCTGGCTCCGGCGGCGATGGACCAGACTGTGCTAGCGCTTCGTCGCGCCTGCCCTGGAACGCTGATCGGCGTGTCGACCGGCGCCTGGATCGAGAATGACGACGAGCGGACGCTGGCCGCGATCGCCGCTTGGAGCGAGCTGCCCGACTATGCCTCGGTCAATCTCAGCGAAGACGCCGCGCCCGCTATCATGGAGCGTCTGCGCCAGCGCGGCATTGGCATCGAGGCGGGGCTTGCCTCCGTCGCCGACGCCGAACGCCTGGTGAGCCTCGACCATGGCAAACGCGTGCTGCGGATCCTGATCGAAATCTCCGAGCAGGAGTCGGACGCTGCGCTGGAGATCAGCGACGATATCGCCGCCGTGCTCGACGGCGCCGGAATGCGCCGGGCAATCCTGCTGCACGGCGCCGACGCCACGGTCTGGCCTTTCGTGCACCGGGCGGCGGAACGCCGTTGGTCGACGCGCGTCGGACTGGAAGACGGCAAGGAGCTCCCTGATGGAACAGTAGCATCTAGTAACGCTGCGCTGACAGCGGCAGCCGTCGCTATCTTCGAGTCCAGCCGTTAACGCGGGAACGGCCAATCTCCTCTTCACTGGGGAGATACCAAGTTTGGCAACGAGGCAGGCCAAAGTCGGCCGAGCATAAGTGTCGCGGCACGCTATATCAATAAAACGTATTTAAAACTTTACGTGTTAATTAAACCAACAATTAGTCGGCACATCAACGATCACGTATGTTAATGCTCTCCTGCACCGGGGACCATTTTTTGATGAACATCATTCCACAGAATGATCACGCTGCGCCGCGTCGGATTCAACAGTATACATCGATACAGGTACTGCGGGGGCTAGCAGCTCTCATGGTTGTTATCTATCATCTTGGCAATTATCGGCTTGACGTACCACGGCTCACTTGGTAGGATCGCTTCAATTCAGAGGCAGTCCCATGAAACTCACCGATCCGATCTACACTGACGAAAACAAGGCTCGCGAGCACCTTGAAAGCCTTCATTGGCCTCATGGTCCGAACTGCCCTCATTGCGGCAATGCCAATCCCGACCGCATCACCAAGCTTCAGGGCAAGTCCACGCGCCCCGGCGTCTACAAATGCAAGGAATGCCGCAAGCCGTTCTCGGTGACTGTCGGCACCCTGATGGAGCGCAGCCATATCAAGATCAACGTCTGGCTTGCTGCGATGCATCTGTTGACCTCATCGAAGAAAGGCATGAGCGCGCACCAAATGCACCGCATGTTGGGTATCACCTACGAAAGCGCTTGGTTCCTTTGCCATCGCCTTCGTGAAGCCATGCGCGACGAGCCCAAGTCGTCGGGTCCGCTTGGCGGCAAGAACAAGGTTGTCGAGGCCGACGAAGCCTATGTTGGCGGCAAGGCGAAGAACCGCGCACATCGCGAGCCTGCCCCGAAGAAAGCCGTTCTGTCGCTGGTCGAGCGCGACGGTCGCGTTGCCTCGTTCCATGTCGCCAACGTGACCGCTGCTACCGTGCGCCCAATCATCGTGACGACCGCCGACCGCGCCAGCGCCCTTATGACCGACGAGAGCGGCATCTATCCGCGCCTTGGCCGGGAATACGCAAGCCACGGCACCGTGAACCATTCGGCGAATGAGTATGCCCGCCTTGGCGGCTTCATGCACATCAACACCGCCGAGAACTTCTTTTCGATCCTTAAGCGCGGCATCAATGGCGTCTATCACCAAGTCAGCGAAGCGCATCTGCACCGCTATCTTGCCGAGTTCGATTACCGCTACAACAACCGCATCGGCCTCGGCGTCACTGACACCGAACGCTGCGAACGCGCCATCAAGGGTATGGTCGGGAAGCGCCTTACCTATCGGCGGACTAACGAAGCCGGTCACGCTTAAGCAGAAAGCGAAGCGACTCCTAAACAAGCGCAAAAAGAAGTAGCCTCTCCTTTCAGACGGGAGGGATGGTTTATGACAAGCTTAGCGGAAAGCCTGCGACAGGCTGCGATAGAGGTATGCAATAGCTACCAACAGCGCAGCCATACTCTGAAAAAAGACCTTAAGCGTGCGCAACTTAGCGTTCTCGAAATACAGGCGTCTCTTGATGCGTCGAACCTCTCGGTTAAGCGCATCAACAGCTTTCAACCGGACATCGGCGGGGATTTGCAATGTCCCCAATGCTGGATCGCCAACGGACGCCAAATGTCTTTGACCCCTCAGTCTAGCGGCACCGAGATTGACCTGTTCCGATGCCGCCAATGTCATTTCGACTTTTCCTTTTGAGCATTCGCGGACTTCGGTTGGGCCTTCTTTTCGCCCTTCCCATGCTTGGGCTGTGGCGGCATCTTCAAAACGCGCTTCGCCAGATCGTCGCGGCGCTGGTCGGCCTTATCCTGGTCTTTGTCTTTGGGGGCTTTCTGCATGGACGAAACTTTCGAAGAAAACGTTCGTAGCGAAAACGCATTTATATATCGGCTGGGGCTTGTCATCACCGAATGGCAGTGGGTCGAAGCCGCTTGCTATGAATTATACGCCGCCATCATGCGGGGCGCGAACAAGAAATTGATTTCGGTGAACTGGCACAACGTCCAAAGCTTCGATGCGCGGATAACATTGCTCGAACGGTGCATATTTTTCGTCTTGCCTGTCGAGACGCGCGACAACGAATGGAAGGATCTAAAAAAGGCCATCCGGGAGGCTAGCGAACAGCGCAACGCAATCGTTCATTCCACCTTCGGTGTTGAGTTTCATGACGGCGTAGGAACGCCCCGCCTGTCTCCTAGCCACATGGACGCTACGGCGATTGTGAAAAAGCGCGCCATGAACCCGTCGTACGTTTACGGCATCGAGCGATTGCAGGAAGAGGGCGCAAAATTCAAAGCTCTGTCACACCAAATCAAGGGTTTCGCCAGACTCCGCTTTCCACATCGCGAGGAAGACGGCGGCGGCTAGATCACCTGCATCACCAACAGCAATCGCTTCTGTGCTTTCCAATGCGCGGGTCAATTCGGCCGCGCCAGCGATACGCATTTCCTCAGAAATTACCCTGTCGTCTCGTGCCGGCCTGTCGGGCAATTTCCATATCCTTCGAAGTTTGGTACGTCAACCAGATAATTGCCATCATCTTCCGGCCGCGCTGGGCATGCTCGATCTGCGTATTCCCGTTCTAAACAGCGGCGTCGACCTGTTTTTCGTCATTAGTGGTTTTGTAATGGTTCTCTCGACAGAGAACAGACGCGCCGACCACCGTGCTTTTTTGATGCAGCGCTTCACGCGCGTCGTTCCCTTCTATTGGGTTATGACCTTCCTCATGGTCGCCGCACTTTGGTTGTTTGCCGGTCGTGCAGTGTTTCTTGAGCAGATCACCAATAGCCTGCTTTTCATAGCCTATCTCGATACGGTCACAGGCTATGTCCAACCGGTGCTTGGCGTGGGTTGGACGCTCAATCTGGAAATCCTGTTTTACATTCTGTTCGCAGCGACTATGCGTTTCGGCACGCTGACGCAAATGGCCATGGTCGGCGTTGTCTTTGCAATCGCCGTTGCTGCACGCATCATCTTCAAACCCGCCGCCGACACTGTGCTGTTTTTCTACACCACGCCAATCCTGTTTGAGTTCCTTGCCGGCATGGCGCTCGGCCACCTGGTCGGCAGACTGGCGCGTTTGCCTACCGTCCTGGGTGTCTCGGCGCTCGTGTTCGCCATCGTGTCCATGCTGGTGATGGTACTTGGCTTCAACTTGCCGCGAACCCTTGCTCAGGGAATCCCGGCCTTGATCCTTGTCGCCGGTTGCATCAGCCTGGAAAGCTACTTCCGGCTTTTTGCTCCTCGCCTGCTGGCAAGGTTGGGCGATGCCTCCTACTCTCTCTATCTGACGCATCCTATCGTGCTGCTTGCGACCGCTCCTGTCGTTGCAAGCGTCAGCGTATCACCATGGCTTGCTGGCATGGTTATTGTCACCGCCTGCATTGCCGTCTCCCTGGCCAGCTACAGTTTTGTTGAAAAGCCGATTTTGGCCATTTCGCGGATGAGCCTTTCCGCCCGTCACGTGAAGGCATGAGTTGCGGCTGCGCTCCGCGGAACCACGCTGTCCCGCCAATCTTAGACCGGCGGCGCTGAACCTTCAAAATATCCGGAAACAAAAACCCGCCTCGGGAGGACGGGTCGTTGGAGCCAAATTGGCACCATATCCAAATTAATAGCATAGCTGCCGGCACAAAGCAAGAACAAAATGTGGCGCACTCGACGAAAATTGCCGACAGGCACAGAGCCATGGCGGATGACATGGCTCTTGCCGTTGTTAAAAATCTCTCATAAGGTATTTTCATATCTGAAAGAAAATCCAATCGTTTCTTTCCTTTTATGAAAGCCTGAGCGTTTGCGGGAACATCTCGATCAGACCGACCGGCGACTGGTCAAGCTGCTGTCGCAGGACGCGCAGCTTGGCGTCAACCGCCTTGCTGAGAAGATGGCGATCTCGGTGCCGACGGTGCGCATGCGGCTGCGCAACCTGCTCGACCGCAACCTGCTCAAGATCGTTGGGCTGCTCAACCTGACCGAGCGCCCTGAACTGATCTCGGCCATCGTCGGCATCAACGCGCAAGGGCGCGGCCGGGCCCGGGAACTGGCGCAGCGCATCTCCGAATTGCCTTTCGTGAACTCGGCCGCCGTCGTCACCGGGCGCTTCGACATCATCGTCGACGTGACCGTGGCCGGCGATGTCGCCGATCTCTACCGCGTCACCAGCGAGCTGATCCCCGGCGCCGGCGAGCCGGGCGAGGTCGTGCGCAGCGAGACTTTCGTCGTCATGGCGTCCTGCAACAAATGGGTCAGCCTGCCGGAAGGTTGCTGGTCGGACGAGACGCGGAAGGAAATGGCATGAAGATCGCGGTTCTCGGCGGGCTCGGCCTGCAAGGCCGGGCGGCGATCGCCGACCTCGTTGCCAGCGACGGCGTCGAGCAAGTGGTCTGCGTCGACACTGCAACCGGCGGCACTGCGCGGCTCGGCGGCCTGACCGACCTTGCCCGCGTGCGTTTTGTAGTGCCGGAGGGCGCGATCGGTCCGGCGCTGGCCGAGGTGATGAAGGACGTCGATGCGGTCATCGACCTGTTGCCGCAGCCGCTGATGCGCGACGCGGTGCAGGCGGCGATCGCGACGCGCACGCCGCTGGTCACCACCAATTACGGCAAGGCCATCGCCGATCTCGCTCCCGAGGCCGAAAAGGCCGGCGTATCGATCGTGACCGAATGCGGGCTCGACCCCGGCATCGACCTGGTGCTCTACGCGCGCGCCGCCAGCCAGTTCGACGCCATCACCGCGATCGATTCCTACTGCGGCGGCATTCCCGAGCCGAAGGCGGTGGTCGAGCCGCTGCGCTACAAGGTGAGCTGGAATTTCGACATGGTTCTGGTCAGCCAGAACCGCGACAGCGTGCTGGTCGAGGACGGTAAACGGGTCGATGTGCCGGCCGCCCGCCAGCACGACAATCGTTTCATCCACGAGATCGAGGTGGCGGGACTGGGCAGGCTCGAAGCCTTCCCCAATGGCGACGCGCCGCATTATGCCGGCATGCTCGCCGCCGCCAAGGGGCTGCAGCGCTCCGGCCGCTATTCGCTTCGCTGGCCCGGCTGGTCGGCGTTCTGGGCGCCGCTGAAGCAGCTCGGCTTCCTGTCCGAGGACAAGGTGCAAAGCACCGGTGCCAGCCCACGCGAATTCCTCGGCCGGCTGCTTGGCCCGCAACTGCAATATGGCGCGGACGAAAAGGACCTTTGCGTGATGCGCAACGTCTTTGTCGGCAGCGAAGGCGGCCGCCGCAAGACGGTGACCTCGGAGCTGGTCATCGAACGCGACCTCGCCTCCGGCCTGTTCGGCATGAGCCTCGGCGTCGGCTATCCCGCCAGCATCGTGGCGCAGATGCTGGCACGGCGCGAGATCGCCACGCCCGGCCTGCTCAACCCGCTGCTGCATGTGCCGGATGGCGGCTTCCTCGATGAGCTCGCCAGGCGCGGCATCAAGGTTGCCGAAACGGTGAGCTGGGATTGAAGATTTTCGAACGGTGGTTGCCACCGGCAACGGCGCTGCCGCTCAAAAGGCACCCCGATGGGGTGAAACAACAAGTGGAACAACAAACGACAACAAGGAGGAATGCCCAAATGAAGATTGCCAAGCTTTTCATCGCCGGACTTGCGCTCGCCGGCCTTACCGCTGCCGCCAGTGCGGGAACGCTCGACGAGATCACCAAGCGCGGAGAGTTGCGCGTCGCCGTGCAGACGCAAGGACCGCCCTTCTCGCTGGTGGGTGCTGCCGGCGAACGCACCGGCAGTTCGGTCGAACTCGCCGAACTGATGGCCAAGGAAATGGGCGTCAAGATCACCTTCCTCGACTTCGACTGGGACGGCCTGATCCCGGCGCTGCTGTCGGGCAAGGCCGATCTTCTGGTCGCCGATATGACGCCGACATTGGCGCGTGGCATGAAGGTCGCCTTCACCAAGCCTTACATGTACACGGGCAGCACCGTCTTCACCAAGGCTGGTACCGCCTTCAAGTCCACCGAGGACTGCAAGGCCAAGGGCACCAAGATTGCGGTGCTGCTCGGCGCCACCGGCGAGAAGGAAGCCAAGGCCGCCTTCCCCGATGCCGAGATCAAGAGCTACAAGGGCGGCGGCCCACTGCTGCTCGACGCCGTCAACAACGGCCAGGCCGATTGCGGCGTCAACGACGTCTCGGCGGTCAAGGGCCAGTCGACCGCTTACCCGGCCGGCAGCTTCATCATCATGCCGGACATGCTGTCGAAGGAGCCGCTGGCCTTCGCCACGCGCTATGACGAGCAGGACCTGCTGGTCTGGATGAACCTGTTCCTCGACCAGGTCAGCCTCGACGGCCGCCTGCAGAAGAACCTCGATTACTGGGTGAATTCCGACGCCTGGAAGAAGGATCACTAAGTAGAGTGAATGGTGAGCAGGGAGTAGGGGGTAGGGAGTAGGGAGTAGGGAGTAGAGAAGAGCTACTCGCTACTTGCTGCTCCTATTCCCAATTCCCTATTCACTATTCCCTATTCCCTATTCACTATTCACCATTCACCGTCCAAAATGCTCGAAAACTTCAGCTTCCGCACCATCGTCGAATATCTGCCCCTGTTCGGGCAGGGCCTCGTCACGACCGTGTGGCTGTCTGTCCTCTCCTTTGCCGGCGCGCTCGCCGTCGGCATCGTGCTCGCCGCCATGAACCTGCAGCGCGGCCGGCTGTTCCGCGTCCCGGCCAAGGCCTATATCGACGCGGTGCGCGCCACGCCGCTGCTGGCGCAGCTTTATTTCCTCTATTTCGGCCTGCCGCGGCTCGGCTTCGTCCTGCCCGAGCTCGTCGTCGGCATCTTAGCCCTGTCGCTGAACAGCGGCGCCTACGTCGCCGAGATCATCCGCGCCGGCATCCTGTCGATCCCGCGCGGCCAGGTGGAGGCCGGCGTCGCTTCGGGTATGACCTATGTCCAGCGCATGCGCCTCGTCATCCTGCCGCAGGCGTTCAAGGTGACGATCCCGCCGCTGCTCGGACAGGCGATCGTGCTGGTCAAGGATTCCGCCCTGCTGTCGCTGATCTCGGTCGCCGAATTGACGCGCGCCGGACAATTGCTCGCCTCCGACCGCTTCATGCCGGCCGAAGGTTTCATCACCATCGCCGCCTTCTACCTCCTGCTCTATTACGGGCTGAAGGGGCTGGCGGCGCTCTCCGGGCGCTGGCTCGGCCTCGCGGGGGCACGGACATGATCTGGCAGCAGCTGCAAAGCGTCGCCGGCAGCTATCCCCTGGCGCTGCGCGGCCTCGGCATGACCGTGGTGCTGTCGCTGATCAGCCTGGTGCTGGGCACGCTGCTCGGCTTCGGCCTCGGCATCCTGAGCACCGGCGGCAACCGGCTGATCAGTGCGGCGATCGGCGCCTGGGTCGACCTGATCCGCGGCACGCCCTTCCTGGTGCAGATCTTCCTGATCTTCTTCATCCTGCCGGAACTCGGCGTAGAGCTCGACGCCTTCACCGCTGGCATCATCGCGCTGACCAATCTGGCCGCCTGCTTCATCTGCGAGATCGTCGTCGCCGGCATCCGCTCGGTCCCGACCGGCCAGGTCGAGGCAGCACTTGCGTCCGGCCTGTCGCGCTGGCAGCGCCTGCGCCAGGTGGTGCTGCCGCAGGCGATGCGCATCGTGCTGCCGCCGCTGGTCGGGCAATATGTGCTGCTGATCAAGGATTCCTCGGTCGTCTCGGCCATCGGCCTCACCGACCTCACCCGCGTCGGCTGGCTGGTGGTGCAGCGTGTACCAAATGGGCTGCTGGTCTTCTTCCTCGTCGGCCTCGGTTACTTCATCGTCTGCTACCCCCTGATCATGCTGGCCCGCCGGCTGGAGCAACGCATGGGCGCGGCGCATGGCGAGGTGCAATTGTGATGTCGAACCCCAGCAAAAATGGCACCGGCATGATCGAATTTCGCGGCGTCAACAAATGGTTCGGCCAGCTCAACGTGCTCAGGGATATCACGCTGAGCGTCGAGCCGCGCGAAGTGGTCGTCGTCTGCGGCCCGAGCGGCTCGGGCAAGAGCACCCTGATCCGCTGCATCAACGGCCTGGAGACGATCCGCGACGGCGACCTGACGGTCGACGGCCAGCGCCTCGGCGACCCCGCCACCAACATGACGCGGCTGCGCACCGAGATCGGCTTCGTCTTCCAGTCGTTCAACCTCTATCCGCACAAGACGGCGCTCGAGAACGTCACCCTGGCGCCGATCCATGTCCGCAAGATCCCGCGCGCCGAGGCCGAGAAGGCCGGGCGCGAATTGCTCGCCAAGGTCGGCCTCGCCGACAAGGTGAACGCCTATCCGGCGCAGCTGTCTGGTGGCCAGCAGCAGCGCGTGGCGATCGCCCGCTGCCTCGGCATGCGCCCCAAGATCATGCTGTTCGACGAGCCGACCTCGGCGCTCGACCCAGAGATGATCTCGGAAGTGCTCGACGTCATGGTCGCGGTGGCTGAGGAAGGCATGACGATGATGGTGGTGACGCACGAGATGGGCTTTGCCCGCAAGGTCGCCCAGCGCGTCGTGTTCATGGACGCCGGCGCCATTGTCGAAAGCGGCACGCCGGACGAGTTCTTCTCGCACCCGAAGACCGACCGCAGCCGCGCTTTTCTCAGCAAGATCCTGCGGCATTAGGGCTAACAACTCAATTAGCTGACTGCCGGCTGCGACCGAGATGAGTGGAAATCGACCTTAGGACTCGCGCACCGTGACCTTGGTCACAGCTCTGTCGCCACGCTCAATCTTAATGCGCTTGTCACTCGGGATAGGCGGTGGAGCTACGTTAGCAATCTTTCCATCCTCTAACCGATCCGCAGTCAAAAGCTCTTCCCCTTTCGCCGTCTTTAGGCGCTCTAATTGATTGATATACAATCTTGACATGCCGGCCTCCCAAACGAAAAAATCGGACAAGAATATTGTTAATAGCGAGCAGGCAGGCGGAAGAAGCAACTTGCGAATTAGAGAAAGCGCATCACGCTTTCAATATAGCGGCCGAGTCCCTGGCCCTCAATATCAACTAACGGACGTGGTTTACACAGCATGCCGAGAGGTCTGCAGAAGATCCAACTCGGTCGTTCAGAATGATTGGATTTTGACCTAAAACGTCAGCCGGCCGTGGCCGGCGTCTTCAGCCAAACGTCGCCAGAGGGTCGGCGCTGATCTCGACCCAGCCGACGGGCTGAAAAGAAGCACAGTTCTGGCTCCATGACGCCGGCAGAGCCGATGGTCCCGCCAGCGCAATTCCTTTCTCTGCCCGTTTCGGACCGACGCTTCTCAGAACGCGAAATCCGCGGACTGAACGACATCGGCTGGGAGCCAGGTTTCATGAACTTGCAAGATCTCGGGCCCCCGGCTGTAGCCGCGATCGCGGACCACCATCGTCGTGACCCGGCCATTGTTCGGTTGATCGGAGTCCTTCGCGTCGCGTTGCCATTCGTGGTAGTTCACGACCGCCAGGTCGGCGCTTTGATGGCTGATCCGGATGTCGCGTATCTTGATACGGAAGGCCGGATTCGATCCGTAGATGCTCTTCATGTAACCTGCGAAGTCTTTTTTCCCGAACGCCCTGCCGCCTGGCATGATGGCGACCAGATCTTCGCTGATCCGGTCGAGCGCGTTCTTCTTGAACGTCGCATCGTCGCCACGGCATCGGCCCGTCACCCAGTCGGTGAAGAATTCGTGGACGTCGTGGATCGTCGCTTCGATTTCCTTCGTTTGAAGGGACATTTTTTCCTCCTGTTTTACGATGATGCTGGATCAGGCCCTTTGCGCTGTGGCTTGCCCGACCGGAGGCTCCTTGAGGACAGCCCGTACCACGCGAGCCACAGGCACATGAGAAGCGAGGAAATCAGCCAGATCGGACCTCCGATGCCGATCCCGAGCTGCTCACCGAGTGTCCACCCGGTTGCCGAAAGGATACCGAACGCCGAGCCGACGATCGCGGCCCATCGGGGCAGTATCCCGACGTCATCGCGGGCGTCGTGATACGCGACAAGCGCTGTCGCCAGGGCGAGCGCCCAGAATCCGTTACCCATGCCGCCGGAAAACGCCCACCAGGTCATGAAGGCGCTGGTGTCACCCCGGTCCGCCGCGACCGCGACCACCGATGCCTCGGCGACTGCGGTGGAGAACGTGGTCAGGGCGCCGAGAGCCATCACCATCCAGGCAGAACTCAGCATCGGCGAATGCCGGACCCGGGGGTTGAGCGCCAGGTTCAGGAACGAAGCGCCGGCGATCAGGAACAGCGCCGCTGCCGCCGTCCAATGGACCGTAGCCCATCGCCCATGGCCCTTGGCGATATTCTGCATCTGAACAGACAAATCCGCGTCCGGTGGCCCGTGAAAGACGAGCGCAGCCGCCAGCAGCAGCGTTCCGGTGGCGAGCCAGACACCGCCCGGCCCGCTCATGTTGTTATTATTCGTTTGCATCGGGAAACCCTCCTGTGGCCTTTACCACGCCATGAGGTTTAGACCCGCGCCACGGTTGCCCGCTTCGGCGTAAGTACCCACGCAACGAGAAATTTTGGCTTGGGTAGGATTACCCAGATACGACCGTGCCGATCAGGCCGTGCTCGACCGCATAGGCCGTGGCTGCCGCGCGCGTGCGCACGTTCAGCCGCGTCAGGATATCGCTAACGTGATGGTCTACCGTCCGCTGGCTCAGACCGAGCTCGCCGGCAATTTCCGGGTTGGTCAGGCCTGACGCGATCAGGCGCAGAACCTGCGTCTGTCTGGGGGTGAGAACTTCGCCGCCTGTCGCCGTCATGGTGACCCGCAGCTTGCCGGCAACGGCTTCGTCGGGGCGCGCGCCGAGCTCGCGGAAAAGTCTTATCGCTTCGTCCAGTTCGGTCTGCGCCGCTTCAGTATCGCCGGTTGCGAGACAGGCCCGCGCTGTCAGCACCCGCATCCGGGCAAGATGATAGGGCGCCCGAAGGTCCCAGAGGATCGCTACCGCGCGCCGGATATGGGCCAATGCCTCCGCGGCTCGACCAGCATGGATCAGCACCCGCGCGGTAGCCTCGGCGGCTGCGGCGCGGACTGCATCCGCGGAATATTGGCGCGCGCAGTCGTGCAGTGTTTCGCACAGCTCCCAAGCGTCATCGGCCGAACCGACGGCGAGAGTGATTTCCACCGCAGCCGGCAAGAGGCGGAGTTTGCCCGGCATGTCGTCGACGGACTGCAGTGCGCGGCGGATCGCCGAAAGGGCCGGCTGCTCGTGCCCCTGCTGCAATCGCATAAGCGCCAGCCCCGGCTGCGGATCGAACCCAAGCCTGCTCGCCGCGCGATAGGCGGCATCGGCCTCGTTCCATTGGCCGCGGAGTCGAAATACCTCGCCCTTCTGGTAGAATGCCGGACCGGCGTGGTGCTTCGAGGGCCCCTGCTGAAGGCGGACGCTGGCGACACTGGCCTCGCGGCCGGCCTCGTCCCAGTGGCCGTCGAGGATCAGAATTTCGGCCCGGTGGATCAGGCATCTGCCGGTGAAGGCAACGATGTCGGGCTGTCCGGCGCACCATCCGACCAGCGCCGATGTCCATTCCCTCGCACGACCCGTGGCATGAAATCTCTGACAGATCTCGATCACGCTGCAGTAGACCAGCCCGGTAACGATCGGCGAGAGCCGGCCCGAGGTGACCGAAACCATCGCCTCGTCCAGCAGTTCGAAGCCGCGTACATAGTCGCCGCGCAGGATCAATATCCGGCCCTGAAGGTGGCGCGCGATAGCCAAGAGGTCCGGATCTTCGCAGCGCTGTCCGATCTCCGCGGCACGTGTTGCGTGCGCGAATGCTTCGTCCGGACTGTCGGCGGCGAGGCTTTGTTCGACCATTGGGAGCTGAAGGTAACCGTGTTCTGCACATTCCTGCGTGTGATCCTCGACCAGCCGGTTGGCGCGGGTCAGCCATCCGCTGCCTTGGGCGAATTCACCGCGAAACATCAGGGTGAGCCCGATCCAGAAGCCGCAACGCGCTGCGGATCGTTCGCGTCCGTTCCGGAGATGCTCTTCGAAGGCCCTCTCGTAGTCCCGAACGAATTCCTCCTCGCGCCCAAGCATGTAGGCGGCTTCCCCGAGGCGCTGGAGCTCGGCGCCGCCAAGTTCCCTGCAGCGGTCTCTGTCTGACAGTTCGCGGTGAAGCCTGGACCAATCGCCGCGATTGGCTAGCTCCGCATACGGATCCGATGCAACTGCACCGTCTTCCGGCGACTTGTCGCGTGATCGGTCGGAGGGCGCGGGCATAGCCTCAGAATAGCACATATCTTGCTGAGGAGGTGGCGGCAGGTTACCGATGTGACAGAAGTTCGTTTCGGGCTCAATCGAGCCGTTCATCGCGTCCGCCGCCGAGGACCGGGAAGGGTGGATAGTGTTGAAGAAGTCGGCGATGAAGCCGTGGATCCACTCGCACCGAAGCGTCTTGATTAAGGTCGACGCGACCTCCTCGCCT
>NZ_JAMYRZ010000060.1:0-32012 GCF_040321675.1 Mesorhizobium sp. M0296 | reverse complement strand
GCGCCAGCGCCCGTCGCTTCACCCGCCCAGCAGGGCACAACCCACGCCGGAAACGAACTCAAAACTGGATAGAAACTGGGGGCAATGTCACTGCCGGCGGGTGCAAACACGCGCCGTCCATCAGCCAGCTCAATCGCCACCATGCCGTTTGGCGGCTGCACCAGATCGCGCAAGGCCCCGAGCGCGGGCGGCTCATTTGCTGCGCCGTCGGCAAGCACAACGGTTGCCAGTTGCGGCGCCTTGCGAGCGGTCAGGCCGAACTCGAACCGCCAGCGGAACACCATGCTGGTGGCAACGCCATGGCGGCGACAGACCTGCGCCACGGCGACGCCGGGCTTCTCCGTCTCCTGCACGATCGCCCGCTTCTGCTCGTCGCTGAAGCGGCGCCGGTTCGATCGCCCGTCCACCGCGTCCGGCGTCAAGCGATATTTGCGTCGCGCGCAATTAGGAGCGCTGCTTAATTGGGCTCGGGCACTCGGATGAAGCAGGGATCGCCAGTCCATTTCGTCGCCGGATTCTTCCAGGCGATTGCGCCAGATCCGCAACGCATGCAGCGAGTGCAGCGGCATACTCCGCATGCCCCATGCCGCTCCAGTTCATCGCCTCGACATGCATGCTCCAGAATGCCCGCAGAGCGATCGGGCCGCTGTCCGTACGCCTGCCGTAGCGATAGCGCGGAGGCCCTTTGGGCCGCTTCGGCGGCACCTCCTTGCGCGAACGTGCTGCCTTCTTCCGGTGCAAATTCTGCAGCCTTTCCGCACGCTTGCGCAGATCATCCGCGCTCACCAGATGGCGCATCCACAGCTCGAATGTGGTGATCGAGAGATCGCGTCGGCGACAGTATTCCAGTGCATCCTGGTTGCCGCGATACCAGCCCGCAACATGCGACGACCAGTAAGGACTGTTGGCCTTGGCCCAGGAGCGGCGAGCCGCCATCGGAGATCCTCCATATGACGAAGGAACCCCACATGAAGCTCAATTGCACTAGCCGAATAGGTGCAGGGACCGGACGCTTACCGAGGGTGGATTAGGACAGCGAGGGTGGATTAGGACAGCAAGATAAAGCGAGCTGGCGCTCGCCCTCGCTTCGCTCGTAAGTGTCTGTCTGCACATTGTTTTTTCCGGCAGATTTCGAGACCAGCCGGAATGACGTGAGGTGCGGTGGCTCACGGCTGGTCCGCTATCGTATTGATCTGAAATGACAAACTTCGGTGCCCTAGCGATGTGCGATCCGCCATTGTTTGCCACAACAAGTCTTTGCGCGCCGTAGCACGCTCTGCGCTCCGGCCACCTTGAAGGGCGGAATCTGAGTCTCGATTCTATCGCCATGGCAGATCGTGACAGCGACAGGTTCCAGGTGCGCACCGGCCGGACGCGGGATGGCGGCGCGCCGGTCAATCTGCGCGCGCTGCCCTTCGTGCGCCAGGTCGAGATCGCCATCCGCAAGCAAGGCGGCAATCCCAATCGCTTGGGCGGAAGTGGTCGCGCCGGGAAGGGGAGTGGCCGCTTCAATGCCCGCGGCCGGGGCAGCAAGGTCGCGACAGCGTTGCCAAAGGATGGCGGCGGGTGGAAGCAGGACTCCAATGGCGTCCGCTTTCGCTCCCGCCGCGTCGTGGTGAAGGCACGCGTCGTCAAGCTGCCGGGGCGAGGCAAGGGGAACACCGGCCGCGGCCAAAAGTTCGTGACGACCAGCAAGGCCGTCGATGCGCATCTGCGCTATCTCCAGCGCGACGGCGTCACCAGCGATGGCGAGAAGGGCAGGGTGTACTCGGCCTTCGAGGACGAGGCCGACGGCAAGGCCTTCGTCGAGCGCGGACGCGGCGACCGGCACCAGTTCCGCTTCATCGTCGCGCCGGAGGATGCCGCGGAGATGGAAGACCTGCGCTCCTTCACCCGCGATCTCATGCGGCAGATGGAAACCGACCTTAGCACGGGCCTCGACTGGGTCGCTGTCGATCATCACAACACCGGCCATCCGCACAGCCACATCCTGGTGCGCGGCGTCACCGATGACGGCAAGATCCTGAACATCGCCGGCGACTACATCGCCCATGGTATCCGTCATCGGGCAGGCGAGCTGGTCGAACGGGAACTTGGGCTACAAAGCGAGGTCGAAGTCGCCCGCAAGCTGGCCAACGAGGTCGGCGCCGAACGGCTGACCCGGCTCGACCGCATGCTGATCGCCGAACAGCAGGAGCACGATCTTGTCGACCTCCGTCCCAATGCCAGCGACAGCTACACCATTTCCAGCAACCGCTATGTGCTGATCGACCGGGCGAAGACACTGGAGCACTTCGGCCTGGCGAGCGAGATCGAGCCCGGCCGATGGGTGGTCTCCGATAGGGCCGAAAGCACCTTGCGGGCGCTTGGCGAGCGCAACGACATCATCAAGACCATGCACCGGGCACTCGAGGAGCACGGCCTCGCTCATGAGCGGGGCCCGGCGCAATACGCAACACATCGGGGGACCATCACTGAGCCGGTCGTCGGCCGCGTGCTCGCCAAGGGTCTTGCGGGTGATGAGATGAGCGACAAGCTGTCGCTCGTCATCGATGGCGTCGACGGGCGCACGCATTATGTCGAGACCGCGGATGCGGCAAAGCTCGACGACATCCAGCGCGGCCATATCGTGGCGCTTGATCCCATCCTGCCGAAGGAGGAGCCGCGTGCGGCCGACCGCAACATCGGCGTCGTAGCCGGCGAGGATGGCATCTATCGACCAAGCCAACACCTGGAGGCGATCCGCGAGACGTTTTTGGAAGAGAGCAAGGACCCGGACGTCTTCGTCCGTTTCCATGTCCGCCGTCTCGAAGCGCTGCGCCGGGCCGGCCATGTCGAACGCATCGACGACGACCACTGGCGCGTTCCAAATGACCTGTCCGAGCGCGGCATCGCCTACGACGGCCACAACCGCGGCAAGGACTTCTCCGTCCGCGTGCTCTCGACGCTCGATCTTGATACGCAGATCGGCAGCGACGGCGCCACCTGGCTCGACCGGGAGCTTACGGCTAGAACCCCGGTGCCGCTGGTGAGGTCAGGCTTTGGTCTCGATGTCGACAACGCTCTCGACAGACGGGCCGCCCAGCTTGTCGGGATGGGTCATGCCGAACGCGACGCGACCAGCGGCACCATCACCTTCGCGCGCGACCTTGCAGCCACGCTGGAGCGCCAGGAGGTCGCGCGCGTCGGCAAGGAAATGGCCGCTGCGCGCGGCCTCACCTTCGCGCCCATGCAGCCCAGCAATCATATCGGCGGCACGCTTCTTGGCTCGGTCCGTCTTGCCAGCGGGCGCTTCGCCATGCTGGACGATGGCATCGGGTTTCGGCTCGTGCCCTGGCAGCCGATGCTCGAAAAGCGCATCGGCAAGAACATCACTGGACTCGTGCAAAACAGCGGCGGCATTGACTGGAGCTTCGGCAGAAGACGCAGCATGGGGATTGGGATGTGAGGGTAGCGCGCATTAAACACCCGCGGGTAGGTCACGGTGCCGCGGGGCCGAGATCGTCAGCGTGCCGTTGGCCGGCGAGCCGCGCACGGCGAACAGAAACTCATCCTCAGTTGGCGGGACGTTTTTTCGTTCATAGAGACATTGCCCCGAGGTCATGCTGACTGCCACTGATCTGGCAGCGACTGCCGGCTGTGTATGCCGGTCGTCGGCCGTGGCTGAAAACGATCCTGAATCTTGCGCTCAACCGATCAGCAACCGGCTAGGGTCGCCGCAATCTGACGCCCGGGCGATCGCCATTGGTAAACTCCACGCCTTCGGCTTCAAGAACGGTACGAATCTTTGCTTGGGTTTCGGCGGATACGATCGAACCGTTCTTACCATCGCTTTCGCAGCGCTTAATTGTCGGAACAGATACCCCCGCACGGCGAGCAAGCTCCGCCTGGGCGATACCAATCAACGCGCGGGCTGCCCGCATCTGTCCTGCTGTCACCAAGCCTGTTGATCCCTTTAGATCATTCCTATATGATCCAAAGGTATCAGCGATACCCTTGGGCCGATGGTCCGAGGTGCGGCTAGGCGCGGTGTTGGCGCACCGTGCCCAGCCTGACCACAACCCAAGCTTCTGAGGAGCTCGGATCATGGGTGATTCCGACAATACCACGACTCCGCCGTTCGTCACTCGCAGGGAAGTGCTTGCGGGAGGGATGATCACGTCCACTGCTTTGGGGCTTGAGAAAAGCGCTTCTGGCGGATCGCCCGCAGCCACGAGTATGCCTCTCGCCGACCCAGCGCTGGCGCTCTGGCACGAATGGGAGAGAGTCCACAAATTGACCGGGCAGCTCTGCCGTATGCAGCAACACCTGGAGACGAGGCTTGTTGAGAGCATCGGCTTTCCATGTGTGACCGTCCGCCTGCCGGAGGGAGAAGACGTGACCGTCCACTCGATCGGGGCGGTCAATGATGTACTCGGCAAAGGGCCCGACATGGCGGCTCTCCGCGAGAAGGCCGAAGCTGATTTGGCGGCACATCAGGCCCGCTGGGACGCGGCTGCCGAGGAGGGCGGCTACACCGCAGCGCTCAGGGACGAGCGCGAGGCTGGCGACCGGGCGGAGGATCTGCTTGAAGCGTTCTCAACCACCCCCGCCACGACGCTCGCCGGTGTGGCGGGCAAGCTCGATGCCGTATTGCGCGAGGGCGAAGCCTGGGAGGGATCCTCCGAATTCCCCTGGCCGCAAATCCGCTCGGCGCTCAGTGATCTGGTGCGCATGGTGCAAGAGAAGATGCCTGAATAGTTCTTTCACTGCGGGCGGTGTCCCGAGCTCCGCAAGTGGCGGGCTGGTGCTGTACAGTCGCATAATATGCGGCGTGGAACTCAACAGAGGACCTGATCAGGTTCCTGATCCATCACAACTTGCACCCTGGCAAATCGAGGTAGAAATCATAAGAGGCGGACCGTGAGTGGGGGTCGTTAGCGAAAGAAGGACCAGATTTGCATGTTCAGGAGCGCCGGCCGGCGGCCGACACCTCCGAAGAAAGATCATTGAGACGACTTCGGGCAAGCCCGCGCAGGAGCCCGACCTCATCTGGCGCGCCAGCCGGCATCACCGAGAAGGGCAGGCGAATGGCGTCTCCAAACGGTTTGCCGCGTCTGCGTGAGTTCAATCCGTATGGATGCGAACCCTAGTTGGTCTTCAACTGGCCGACGCGGTTTTCCGCGATCCAGCGGGCGGCAAGCACCAGCGCGCCCATGCTGAAATCCTTGCCATGCTTGGCCACCATTTCTTCCGACAGCTTGGCCAGCCGTTCGAAAAATTCGTCCTTGCTCTCGTCCTCGGGGGTGGGTTCGGTCTCCATGTGATCCTCCTGTTTCATGTGGGCTGCGTCCGCTATTTGAACATCTGCGCGGGAAAGGTGACGATCGCGGCGGTGCCATCGACGGAACCCACCGCGAGGTGTCTGCCGTCGCCGGCCCAGGCAAGCGCGGTGACGGCGCTGCCCAAAGGCCTGATGAGGAGTTCGTCGCGCGCGCCGATCTGGGCGATGGTGATACGGCCGTTGGCGTAGCCCGCCGCAATCAGTTTCTTCTGCGGGTGCGCCGCCACCGCCTCGACAAGAACCAGCCCGGCGCGACCTGTCTCCAGCGCACCCGAGGTCGCGCCGCCAACAGGCGGGCCGGTCATCGACCAGCCGGCGATCCTGAACGCGCCGGACGCAAACAGCGCATGCGCCGGCTGGCTCCAGCACACGGTGCGGACCGGCGATGGAAACCCTGCGACGACGTCTGCTCTTCCATCAGCCAGACTAACCAGAGCAAAGCCGCCGGTTTCGAGCCCGCAGGCCAGCCAGGTCCCGTCTCTGCTCCAGCGGATCGACACCGGGCGCGCGGAAAGGGGGATGTCACGTATCAAGGCTGCGTCGCCTTCGACCGCCCAAATCGACAGCCCTTCGCCAAGGCCGCAGGCAAGTCGCCGCCCGCCCGGCGACAAGGCAAGGGCATCTGTCGACGATGTCACACCGCGTTCCAGCCGCGTGGCATTGCCTTGGCCGTGCGACAGGAAGACATCATGCCCGTTGCTGACAGCCGTCATGTCCACCTTGGCGCTGTGGTCGATGGCGACGACTCGTCCGTCGATCTTGAGCAGTGCGGCTGCGACGTCACCGCCGGCGCTGATGTGCAGTACTTCGCCGCTGGCCGCGCCGACGAGAAAGCCGGAATGCGCATAGGTGGCGAGCGGGACATCGCCGTCACCGAATGCCGCCGTGGCAATCAATGGCACTGGCGGCTTTTCCCTGGGGCGGATCGTCGTCTGGCCGAGATCGTTGCTCACCCTGATCCGCGCTTCCGGCGGCTCGTGATCCGCGACCGCGGCGATGGCGACGGTTCCGTCGACTGCGGTGAAAGCGACAGCCGAACCGTCGGCGCTGAAGCGCAGATCGGCGATCGCCGACGGCCGCTGCCAGCTGCGGGCCAGAAGGTCGAACAAGGTCAGGTTCTGCATCGTCTGCTGGTTCATGTTTCTCTCCCATCAGTCCTCGTTCGACGCTGCGGCAAGCTTACGGTCGACGTCCTCGACATCGCCCTCCGCAGCTATGATGCGATCCTCGCAAGCCGAGCACGCCTGCGCGATCACCGCCGCGTTCTGCCCTGCCTCATGCAAGTCCCGCACCAGTTGCTCGGTGGCGCCGCTTCTGCCGATTTCGAGTTCCAGGCGCAGCACGTCCATTTCGATGCCGGCGCGTTTCTGGTTGAGCCGCAGCGCTTCCGCGGTAAGCGCCGAGACGCTGGCGACGAGACGGAGCCGGCGAGCAAGCAGCGCGTCACGCCGGGCTGTGTGGGATCCTCCGGTCATTTTTCGCTCCCCAAAGGCCCCTGCGGTTTCTCGAAAGCCGACAGCAATTTGGGCAATGTGCCGGCCTGCGACTGGAACTGTTTTTCGGCCGTTTCGATGTGGCTCTTGAGCTGGTCCCAGATGTCGACGCGGATCATCGATGTCGTGTCACCGGTCAGGCGCTCGATCTCTTCGATGCGGAACTGGCGCGTCAGCGAAACCCCGGAAAACACGAAGTCGCGCAGCAGGATCGCATGGCTTTCGATGAACAGATGGATCATCGGATGCGTCTTTGTGGTGACGCCGCCGCCGGCAAGCTCGGCCCTGATGAAGTCCTGGAAATGGTTCTGCAGGCGGTGTTGGCTCTCGCCCATGAAGCGCATGACGAAGACCAGGTCGCGCGGCATCAGTTTCACGAGATCGCCGCTGACGCCATCGGCATGGCTGGATATTGGCTCGGGCGGTTCCCTTCGGTCTCTATCGTTCGGCATGGTCTTTCTCCAGCGCTAGGCCTGTGCGTGGGCCATGACCGTCAAATAGTAGAGATAGACGAAGAGTTAAACAGAAAATATGAGTGTTGTGATTTTCTGCAATTGCTAACTAAATATGCTGCGCGTGCGAATATACGGTAAATATTACAGGCGTAAGTTACAACTGTAAAAGAACGTTACAGTTGGCTGCCGGGTGCGCGCCGAAAGAGCGGCAATTTTGCTTTGAGCGCCAGCCATGGGACTGTTTCGAAACTGGCACGACGCTTGCACTGTTCATTCTCACAAGAAGCCCATCGCGCTTGACGCGGTGCCAAAAGAACGAAGGAACGGAGGAAGCAGAACCGCTTCGATACGCCCATCGCAGATGCGGTTGGCGCTGCGGCTCCCTGTCAGACGCCTCGAAACCTTTGCCCCGATCCACTTGAACGGCCGGACCTCGGGTCGCGCCTCGACGCGCAACGCTTTGTCATGCCGCTCGCACTCTCACTGGCGGTGCTTGCCGCTTCATGCCGGGGTCAAGGGACCTGCGGCTCAAACCTGGTGGAGGCTTATGACCATGACGTCTCTGACGCTCAACAAGATTACCTCGCAACGCGGAATCTCCGTCGGCGAGGCGACCAAGAAGATTGCCGATCTCGGCTGGAATCCGTCCTACGTGCAGGAAGCAATGACGTTTCCGACCGACTACAAGATCAACAAGACGCCGCGCGACCCGATGAAGCAGGTCCTGCGGTCCTACTTCCCGATGCAGGAAGAGAAGGACAACCGCGTCTATGGCGCGCTCGATGCCGCCTTGCGCGGCGACATGTTCCGCAATGTCGAGCCGCGCTGGGTCGAGTGGATGAAGCTCTTCCTGGCCATCATTCCCTTCCCGGAAATTTCGGCTGCCCGCTCGATGGCGATGGTCGCCCGCATCGCACCTGGCGAGGAACTCCGGACCGGTTTCACCATGCAGATGATCGACGAGTTCCGCCACTCGACCATCCAGATGAATCTGAAGAAATGGTACATGGAGAACTACATCGATCCGGCCGGCTTCGACATCACCGAAGAGGCCTTCGGAAAATGCTATGCCACCACCATCGGCCGGCAATTCGCGGAAGGCTTCATCACCGGCGACACCATGACCGCCGCTTGCATGTACCTGACCGTGGTCGCCGAGACCGCCTTCACCAACACGCTGTTCGTCGCCATGCCTTCGGAAGCCGCCCGCAACGGCGACTACGCGCTGCCGACCGTCTTCCTGTCGGTGCAGTCCGACGAGAGCCGGCATATCGGCAATGGCCACTCGCTGTTGATGGCAGCACTCAAGGAGCCGGAAAACCACCTCTTGCTGGAGCGCGACCTGCGTTACGCCTTCTGGCAGAACCATGCCATCGTCGATGCGGCAATCGGCACCTTCATCGAATACGGCACCACCAACCGCGACAAGAACAAGGAATCCTACGCGGAAATGTGGCACCGCTGGATCTATGAGGACTATTATCGCACCTACATGCTGCCGCTCGAGAAATACGGCATCAAGGTCCATCACGACGACGTCCAGGCGGCTTGGGAACGCATCACCAAGAAGAACTATGTTCACAAGGTAGGACAGTTCTTCGCGGTCGGCTGGCCGGTCAATTTCTGGCGCATCGAAGCCCAGACCGACAAGGACTTCGAGTGGTTCGAGCATAAGTATCCAGGCTGGTACGCCGAGTTCGGCGACTTCTGGAAATGGTACGCCAAGCTCAGCCACAAGGGCGAGAAGGTGCTGCTGTTCAACAGCGACGTCGGCTACGTCTACCCGCACCGCTGCTGGTCCTGCCTCGTCCCTTGCCTGATCCGCGAGGACATGGTGGTCGGCGAGATCGACGGCCAGCTGCACACCTTCGCCCATGAGCTCGACAAGTGGACCGCAACGGTCGCCTTCGCCGACGAGTATCAGGGCCGTCCGACGCCGGCGATGGGCCGCTTCAGCGGCAAGCGCGAGTGGGAGACGCTCTATGACGGCTGGGATCTGGCCGATGCGATCAAGGACCTGAACTTCGTCCGTTCCGACGGCAAGACGCTGGTTCCGCAGCCGCATCTGCGCTTCGACGACAAGGAGATGTGGACGCTCGACGATGTGCGCGGCAACAAGCTCGGATCGCCGCTCAACGCGCTGCGTGCCATGTCGCCCGTGGACCGCGAGAAGCACCTGGCGGAATACGCCAAGGGCTTCACCATCACCCCCTGCAACTGATCAGGCCAAAGGGGGCGGGTTGGTCCCGCCCCTTCCTTTCACTGGAGGTCCGTATGTCGGAAACCCACACGGTCAGGCTCAGCCCGGTTGGCGTCGAATTCGACGTCGAGCATGGCGAAACGGTGCTCAACGCCGCCTTCCGCCAGGGCATTGCGCTGCCGCACGGCTGCAAGGAAGGGCAATGTTCGGCCTGCAAAAGCGTGTTGCTCGAAGGCGAAGTCGACATGCTGAAATATTCGACCTTCGCGCTGAACGACATGGAGAAGGAGAGCGGGCACGTCCTGTTGTGCCGCTGCATCGCCTTCTCCGACCTGGAAGTCGAGCTTCTCAACTACGACGAGGAGATTTTGGCGAAAGCGATCGCCGTGAAGACGTACAAGGGCCGGATTGCTCGCATCGAGCACCTGACCCACGACATTCGCGGCATCGAGATCGAGCTCGGCTCCCCAATGAAGTTCTGGGCGGGGCAATATGTCGACATCACGGTTACCACGCAAAAAGGGGAGACGATTACGCGCTCGTTCTCCATGGCAAATACGCCGGACCAAACCGAAAAACTCTCCTTCATCATCAAAAAATACCCTGAGGGAAAGTTTTCCGGAGAACTCGATTCCGGAGGCATCGAAGCCGGAGCCGAAGTCACCGTCGTCGGACCCTACGGAACCTGTTTCCGCCGCGACGAACGGCAAGGACCCCTGATCCTGGTCGGCGCCGGCTCGGGCATGTCACCGATCTGGTCGATCCTCAATGACCATTTGAAGAGCGGCGAGAAGCGTCCGGTCTATTTCTTCTACGGCGCCCGCACCCGCAATGACCTGTTCTATCTCGACAGGATCGCCGAGCTGGTCGGCAAACATTCCGACGTCACCTTCATTCCCGTGCTGTCGCACGCGAATGACGACGCCGAATGGCAGGGCGAACGTGGCTTCGTGCACCAGAGTGTCGACGCCGTGCTCAAGCAACTGGCGGTCGACGGGCAGGGCGATGTCCATGCCTGTGGCCCGCCGCCGATGATCGATGCGCTGCAGCCGGTGCTGTTCATGAACGGCTTCGAAACCGAGCGGATCTTCTTCGACAAATTCACCACATCGGCGGGTGCAACGCCGGCCCATTGAGGGCGGCCGCGCCAAGCCAACCACAACTGCAACAAGGGAGAGAGACTATGCCTGCAACCTCGAGTTCAGTCGGATCCGGAGCCGCCGGCGCGGCGATCTTCGCCGACTCCGACAGCCGGAAATACCGGTATTTCGACCCGAAAGGCCAGCGAGCCACCCACTACGAGGACATGACGGTCGACGTTCAGCCCGACCCGGAACGCTACCTGATCCAGGACTGGATCATCTCGTTTGCCGACGGCAAGGGCGCCTATGTCAAGCAGAACACCGCCGCGCAGAGTTCCAACTGGCACACCTTCCGCGCTCCCGACCAGGAGTGGGAGCGCACGCACTACCAGCGCCAGTCGAAGATCGAGACCATGGTGCAGAGCGTCATCAACAATGCGCGCAAGTCGGGCACCCCGAAGACCTTCGACAAGGCCTGGGTCAAGATCCTGCAGACACAGCTCGGCGCCTGGAAACACGCCGAATTCGGGCTCGGCACTTCGCTGATGCAGGCGCAGCGCTACGGCTACACCCAGATGATCAACAACGCCACGCTGACCAATTCGTCCTACAAGCTGCGGCTTGCCCAGGACATCACGCTCTACCTTGCCGAGATCGGTATGGACTTGCCCGGCTGGGACGACGAACTCGGCAAGAAGGCCTGGCTCGAGGACAAGAACTGGCAAGGCACCCGCGAAGCGGTCGAGACCATCATGGGCGCGACCGACTATCTCGAACAGTACTTCGTCATCAACATCGTCTTCGAACCGCTGGTCGGGGAAGTGTTCCGCTCAGGTTTCCTGATGCAGATCGCCGCCGCCAACCACGACTTCATCACGCCTGCGGTGATCTCGGCAGCCGAGGCCGACTACGAGCGCAACCTCGCCAACACGATCGACCTCATGCACCTGCTCGCCAATGACGAGAAGCATGGCGCCGCCAACAAGAAGCTCTTCCAGGGCTGGGTCAAGAAGCACGGCGCGCTCGCCGACAAGGCAGCCACCGGCCTGCAGCCGATCTGGTCGATGCCGCATTCCAAGCCGGTCGCGTTCGCGGATGTCCGCGCCAAATCCGAGGAGCGGATTGGCCAAATCCTTGGCGAACTCGGCCTCAAGCGCTGACACGGGAGAAATCGTCATGTCAACTACAGCACGCGATGCATCGCATTCCAACATCTTCAAGGCGATGAAGGACATCACCTTCGAGCAGACGATTTCGCACCAGTGCGGCGTCACCATGAACGACTCGGTCGAGGCTCGCGCCATCGCCGAATTCATGGGCCAGAAGCCGGGGGTGACCATCACCTACCAGCCGGCGCTGATCCGCATCGACGGTGACGGCAAGCTGATCTTCAAGATGGACGCGATCGGCGAATATCTCGGCCGCGAGATTTCGGCCGAGACCTTCGAGGTCAACACCTCCACCCATTACGGCCGCATGGTTCGCGTCGACGACAACACCGTGATCCTGTTCGGCAACATGGACGAGATGTTCGAATACATCGAATAGCCGCCAAAAACCTGGCGCGCCGTTGCATACGGCGCGCCGACCCGTCAACGCGACCATTGTGGAGGCAAGTATGTACAGGACACCGGAAGGCAAGGACATTTTCGTGGTCGACGGCCACACCCATTTCTGGGACGGCAGCCCGGAAAACCAAAAGAATATCCACGGCAAGCAGTTCATCGAGTGCTTCTACGCCTATCACACGGGGCTCAGCCCGAAGGAACAGCTGTGGGAGAAGAGCAAGTTCGAGAAATACAGTGCCGACGATCTCTATCGCGACTTGTTCATCGACGGTCCCGATGATGTGGCGATCGTCCAGTCGACCTATCTCAAGGACTTCTACAAGAAAGGGTTCAACACGATCGAACGCAACGCCGAGGTGGCCAAGCGCTATCCGGAGCGTTTCATCGTCAATGGCGCCTTTGATCCCCGCGATGGTGAGAAGGCGCTTGAGTACATCCACTTCCTCAAGGAGACCTACGACGTCAAGGGAGTGAAGATGTACACGGCCGAATGGAACGGCGCCTCCAAGGGCTGGAAGCTCACTGACCCCGATGCCTACAAATGCTTCGAGCTCTGCGACAAGCTCGGCATCAGGAATATTCACGTCCACAAGGGTCCGACCATTATCCCGCTCAGCAAGGACGCCTTCGACGTGCATGACGTCGACCACGCTGCGACTGATTTCCAGAACCTCAACTGGATTGTCGAGCACTGCGGCCTGCCGCGCCTCGACGATTTCTGTTGGATCGCGACGCAGGAGACTAACGTCTATGGCGGGCTGGCGGTAGCGCTGCCCTTCATCCATTCCCGCCCGCGCTATTTCGGCGAGGTCATCGCCGAACTGCTCTTCTGGATCGGGCCAGAGAAGATCCTGTTCGGTTCCGACTACGCGATCTGGACGCCGCGTTGGTTGGTCGAGAAGTTCTGGGCCTATCAAATCCCCGAGGATATAGCCGCCGAAAGGGGCGTGCAGCTGACCGACGAGATCAAGGAAAAGATCCTCGGGCTCAACGCCGCGCGTCTCTACAACATCGACATCGAAGCCAAGAAGAAGGCGCTCGCCAGCGCGCCCTTCAGCATCGCGGCGGAGTAGGAACCATGGCAACCGCCAGCGTTTCCGACGGCCGCGAGAAGGAACTCTGGCGGCGCCTTGGTGAGGTCGACGACCCGGAACTCGACGAACCCGTCACGGAGATGGGCTTCGTCGAGCGGGCCGAGATGACGAGCGATGGTAGCGTGGAGATAGACTTCCGCCTGCCGACCTACTGGTGCTCGCCAAACTTCGCATTCTTGATGCTGGACGGCGTGCGCAAGGCGCTCGACCAGCTCTCATGGTCGCCCGCCTATCGCGTGAAGCTGCACGACCATATGTTCGCGGAAGAGGTCAATCGCGGCATAGAGGCCGGCAAGACATTCGGCGATATATTCGCCGAACTTGCCGAGGATCAGGATCTCGGCGCTTTGCGCGAAACCTTCAGGATGAAGGCATTCAAGCGGCGCCAGGAGGCAGTCCTGCGCGGCCTGCGGCAGCACGGCCTGACCGATCAGGAAATCCTGGACATGGACCTGCCGGCATACGATGTCGCGCGCTTCGAACCGGGCGAAGCGGCCAAACAGAAGCCGAGGTACAGGGCGGCTCTGCTTGAGCGTTTTCCCGGCCGCCGGGCGGATGATCCTGTTTTCGTGACATGGGAAGGGCAACGCATACCGGCTGGCGCACTCAGTGCCCATCTCGCCGAACTGCGCGGTGTGCGTATCAATATGGAGTTCAACGGCGCGCTTTGCCGTGGGCTCAAGCTGACCAGATACAAGGAACTGGATGTGGTCGACGGCGAACCGACGCTGGTCGATTTCATCATGGATCGCGTGCCGGCACGGGCCGCGCCGACCGCCTGAAGCAGAGCTGAAACAACGGCCTCCCTCGCACGAGGCACCTAACCAACAACCCGCCCGTAAGGCGGAAGGAGGAATCATGCCCAAAATTATGCTTCACAATTCCGAAGCGCGCCGTGCTCTCGCCCGTGGTGTCTTTCGGTTGGCCGCTGCCGTCGAGCCGACACTCGGCCCCAAAGGCATGAACGCCATGATCGACCGGCCGATCGGCACGCCGATGGTGACCCGCGACGGCGTCAGCATCGCCTCCGAGATCGAACTGCACGACCGTTTCGAAAACATGGGCGCGCAGGTCGTCCGCGAAGTGTCGATGCAAACCAACGAGGTCGCCGGCGACGGCACCACGACTGCCATCGTGCTCGCCAACGCGCTCATCCAGGGTGGTGTGGAGGCGAATGAACGCGGCGCGAAATCCGTCGATCTGTGCAAGGGCATCGACCTTGCCGTGGCGGCGGTGGTGGCCGCGCTCAAGGCTTCGGCCAAGCCCGCCAAGGGCAACGGCATTCTCGCTTCGGTCGCGCACATTGCGGCGACCAATGCCAAGCTTGGCGCGCTGGTAGCGGAAGCCCATCAGCGGGTAGGGGCCGAAGGCGTCATCACCACGGACTTCAGTGTGACCACCGAGACCACGCTCGATGTGGTCGAGGGCATGTCCTTCGAACGCGGCTATCTCTCGCACCACATGGTGACCGATCAGGAGAAGATGGAGGCGGTTCTCGAACGGCCTTACATCCTGATGACCGACCTCAAGATCAAGGAACCCGGGCAGCTCGATGCGGTTCGCCGCATTGCCGACGAGGATGGTCGGCCGCTGCTGATCGTCTCCGAGGAAATGTCGCCGGAAGTGGTGGTGACGCTGCTCGGCAAGCAAGGACCGGGAAAATACCTCGTCGTCCACCCGCCGGAATATGGCCATTGGCGCAAGGCGATGATGGAGGATCTGGCCATCATCACCGGCGGCAAGGTAATCGCGCGCGACCTCGGCGGCAGGCTGGAGGACATCACCGCAGACGATCTCGGAAGGGCTGACCGGGTGAAGACCAGTTCGTCCTACACCTCGATCATTCGCGGCGGCGGCGATCATGCGGCAATCGCATCGCGCCGCGCCCAGGTGCAGCGGCAGTATGAAGCCTCGCCGCCGAACATCGATCAGGACAAGCTGCGCGAACGCCTGGCCAAGCTCTCTGGCGGCACCGCGATCCTTTATGCCGGCGGTGTCACACCGGTCGAGCAGAAGCGAACCATCCAGCTCATCGAGGATTCGCTGAATGCGGTGCGCGCCGCATCCGAAGAGGGCGTCGTCGCCGGCGGCGGGTCGGCGCTTGCCCAGATCGCGCCGCTGCTCGACAAGGTGGCCGGCGTCGACGGCGATGTCGCCGAGGGCGTGCGCCTGGTGCGGTCGGTGCTGTCGCGGCCGCTCTGGCGCATCGCCGCCAATGCCGGCGCCGATCCCGAAGCAGTCGTGGCGGAAGTCACGCGCATCAACGGCGGCTATGGCTACAACGCGTCTGCCGGCAGCTACCAGAACATGTTCGAGGCAGGGATCATTGATCCGGTTCGTGTCACCTACACAGCACTCGCCAACGCAGCTTCGGTGGCGACGCTGATCCTGACCACCGAAACGCTGATTGGCCATCTCGCCGAGGACGAGGATCCGACGGCCGGACCGGCTCGCGGTGGCGGCTCTGAAAAGCTCGGCCGCGCCTGAAGCAATTCCAGACAATCTCGACGTTGAAAGGATACGACGATGAAAGCTGCCAGACTGTACGAATACGATCCGAAGATGAACATCCAGCTCAAGATCGAGGAAGTCAAGACTCCGACAATCACCGCGCCCGACGAGGTGATTGTGCGGGTGGGTGCTGCCGGCCTTTGCCGCACCGACCTGCACATCATCGAGGGCGTGTGGAAGCCGACCATGGATCCCGAAGGCACGCTGTTGCCCTACATCATGGGCCACGAGAATGCCGGCTGGGTCGAGGAGGTCGGCAGCGGTGTCAGATCGATCAGGCGCGGTGACGCGGTAATCTGCCATCCCTTCCGCTCATGCGGCATCTGCCTCAACTGCCGGCATGGCGAGGACATGTATTGCGACAACGGCCAATTCCCCGGCCTTGGCATGAATGGCGGCTTCGCCGAATATTTCATCACCAGCGAGCGTTCGCTGATCAAGCTGAACGCCAATGTCACGCCGATCGAGGTGGCGCCGCTGGCTGATGCCGGGATCACCGCCTACCGCGCCGCCAAGCGGGCGGCGAAGCTCTTGAGGCCGGGGAGCTACTGCGTGCTGCTCGGCATTGGCGGGCTCGGCCATATCGCGCTGCAATCGCTGCACGCGATTTCGGGCTGCCGCATCATCGCCGTCGATCGCGAGCCGGCAGCACAGGTGCTGGCCAAGGATCTTGGCGCCGACTACGTCCTTGATGGCGGGCCGAACATCGTCGAGGAGGTCAGCCAGATCACCGGCGGCGGCGCCCATGTGGTGATCGATTTCGTCGGTGAACTCGGTGTCGAGAACATCTGCTGGAAGATGGTGCGCAAGGGCGGGCAACTGTTCGTCGTCGGCTATGGCGGCAATATCAACGTGCCGACCGCGCATCTCGTCATCGAGGAGATCAACATCGGCGGCAGCCTGGTCGGCAATTTCACCGAGCTTGTCGAACTGATGGAACTGAACGCCGACGGCAAGGTGAAGATGCACTACACCGAGTATAACCTCGCAAGCATCAACACCGCGCTCGACGATTTCAAGAACCGACGGTTCACCGGACGCGGCGTCATCGTTCCCTGAAACATTTGGACCGAACGCGGCGCCGAACGGCTACCGCGTCCGGTTCGATCTGACTGCTTGCCTGACCCGGCAAGCCTTCCTTCTGAGCTCCGTGGCTGATGCCATGGCATTTCCGTATCGGGACGTCAGCGAAGCGCGATCCTGAAACGAGTTTCCTTGCTTCGTGGTGTGGAAAACGGGAGGACAACATGGATCTTGTTACAGGGCTGGCCGTCGTCATCGGCATTATGGGTGGCATTGCAACGTGGGCAGCGATCACGATCGGCAACCCCTATCTGCTGATCTGGGCGGTATTTGTGGGCTGGGGGAGTTTCTATCACTGTGGCGGCAAGGCAGCCGGGTTCAAGAATTCGGCGGTTGCAAACCTCTGGGGAGCGATCTGCGCCGCCGGCGCATTGATAGCACTGACGTCCATTGGTGTTACGGCGATCATGGCCGGCATTTGCGTCGGCATTTCAATCATAGTCCTGATTCTCGCCGCCAAGCTGCCTTTGCTGAGCGCCATTCCGTCAGCGGTCTATGGCTACGCAACGACCGCCGCGCTTTTTCTGCTTGCCGCCGCCGCTTACGGCGAAGGCGCCAGCGGCATCACCAAGGTCGCGGCCGCTGCGGTGATCTCGCTGATCATCGGCAACATCCTCGGCTATGTCTCAGAGAAAGTGACCGGTGCTGTCGTAAAGGCCTGATCATTTCCGCGTCCGCTGCCTGAAGGCAAGCTAGTCGACGAACTTCCCCCAGCCCCGCGGCGCGAATGCCGCGGGTTTGTGCCGGTGAACGGACCTGGGTCTAGATGAAACCGCGCCGGATGCCGTATTGTCCGAGCTTGCGATAGAGCGTCGGCCGCGAAATACCGAGCCTCAGCGCGACCTTGCTGAGATTGCCACCCTCTGCGGCGAGCGCGTTCTTGATGACCTGGCATTCTGCATCCTCGAATGTGCACACCGGTGCTTCGAGCATGGCTGCGGGATGATCGCCGTGCATGGTCATATTGTTGCGATTGCCCGCACTGATTTCCCCGGGAAGATCCTGAAGCTCAACGGTGCCGCCGCGCGCCAAGATGTGCAGCCGCCCAATGAGGTTCTTCAGTTCCCGCACATTGCCCGGCCAATGGTAGGCGAGCAGGGCCTCGAGCGCCTCGTGCGAGAATTCAAGCGGGTCCTCGCCTGCTGTGGCGGCGATCTGCCGGTTGAAATGTTCGATCAGCAGCAGCACATCCTCACCGCGCTCGCGCAGCGGCGGGACCGTGATCGAGACCGCACCAATTCGATAATAGAGATCGCGCCGGAAGCGGCCGGCGGCAACTTCCTGCTTGAGATCGCGATTGGTCGAGGCGACCATGCGCACATCCACTGGGCGACCCCGGCTGTCGCCAATGCGGTTGACCACGCGCTCTTCCAGGACGCGCAGCAGAAACGGCTGGATCTCGAGTGGCAATTCGCCGATCTCGTCGAGACTGAGGACGCCGCCGTTGGCGAGCTCGAAAACACCTGGCTTGCCGTCCCGCGAGGCGCCGGTAAAGGCGCCGGCGACATGGCCGAACAATTCGCTGCCAAAAAGATCCTTGGTGATCGCCCCGCAATTCATCGCGATGAACGGATCGTTCGCCGCGCGCCGGCTGCCTGCATGGACGAGCCGGGCAAACAGCTCCTTTCCAACTCCCGTCTCACCTTCGACCAATAACGAAGCCGCGCTGTTCGATTGAGCGACACGACAGGCGATTTCAACGGCGGCCAGCAGCGCCTCACTCTTGCCAACGATCATGGCGACAGCATCCTGAAGGTGCTTGCTCGCTTCGCTACGGACCACCGTCACGCTGGAGACTGTCGGCACGGACGGGAACACCAGTGCCGCGCCGCGGAGGTCGCCGTCGAGCTTGAGTGGCGTGATGTGGCAGGATCGCAGATGTGCCGGCAGCGCCTTGGTGAGGTCGGCGTCCGACCCGGACGACGGAAGGTTCATCAGCCAACGGCCACGACCAGGTTCCATCGGACCGTCCATCATTTCTGTGGTCTCGCCGTCGGGCACATTGTTGCAGAAGATGGCGCGGCCGCGATGGTCGACGATCACCAGCCCGTCTTTTCGGCGGTAGCTGGGAGCCGAGGAAATGAAGGCTTCGAGCAGGCGCGTGCGCTGTTCCTGCTGCTGTTCGGCCAAGGCCTTTTCGATTTGCCGGGCTGTGGCGGCAACGAGCGCGGTGTTGTGCGGCCGGAAGATCGGCGAATAGCCTGACAGGTCGACGACGCCGATGATCTTGCCGTCGAGCGGATCGCGGATCGGCGCGCCAGCGCAAGTCCAGGATTTGATGCCGGCGCAGAAATGCTCGGCCGCATGGACGAAAGTCGGCTCTCCGGTCCACAGCGCCGTGCCGATGCCGTTGGTTCCGACGGCATCCTCGTTCCATTTGCCGCCGATGGCGAGGTGGATATCCATGCCGTCATGCAGCGTCTTCTTGTCGCCGATGGCGTCGATCAGCACGCCGTCGCTGTCGGCCAGAACCAGCATCGCGCCCGTCCCATCCAGCAGCTGGCCAAGGGAGGCGAACGACCGCCGCGCCGCCGAAAGCAGTTCGGCATTGGCGCGGGTCAGATATTCGATCTCGTCGCGATCACTGCTCAGCGGCGCTTCAATACCTTGAGCGTTGATGCCGCCGGTGGCGCTGCGATACCAGGAATCGTGAATGAGAGAGCGGACGTGGTTGGGTTGGATTGGAGCGCGGGCACATTTGGGCTCGTCGGCCAGAAAAGTTTCCCAGGCGCGCATGGTAGCGCGCTCGTCATAGTCGATGTTGCTCAGAACCATTTGCCCAGCGGCCAGCGACGCACGCGCCGGAACAGCATCGATCTTCATCTGATTGGGGCCTATCTCGCGTTTCATTCAGCCATCACAGAAGCTTTTGAGGTATGCCATTTCTGTATGCTGTCGCGCTCGTATGCTGACGCGGATTGGACGTGCACAAGCACGCCCAGGCGTCTGCACGGTCAGTCGATGCCGAGTTTCGCGCCGATGTCGGCGGCAAGCTGTTCTTCGGTGTAGGTGGCGGCAAGGCGGGACCCGTCCAGGTCGGCAAGCGCCTCGGCGACGGTTTCATCGACCGGCGAGAAAAAGCCATTCTGCTTCGTTGCCAGGACGAAGATCTGTTCCCCACTCCGATTGCGGATATCACCGATATGATGAAGTTGGCGGCCTGTGTTCTGATCTTTCGAGACCACGCGGCCGTTCATGGTGACCTGGATGGACGGCCTGGCTTCGGGCACAGGCACCGCGCCGCCACCAACATGAATGATCAGGCCTTCCGCCTTCGGTTGCTGGCGTGGTTTCCTGGAAGCCGAATAGCCGCCGCCGCTGATCTGGTCGGCAAGGCGAACGATGGTCGAACGGTTCTGCTCGATCAGTCTTTTGACTTGTACGTCCTCGCGCCGCGGGCCATCCCGCTTGGAGATAATCTCGACCATGAATCCTCCCAGATTCGCTCAGCATTGCCGTTGATACGGCTCATTTCTTCTTTTGTGGTGAACTCTACACCGCCTCGGTGAAGTTCGCCATTCATATCACATAGCGCCAAAATTCGGGTCGCTGGTAGCAGGCGGCTGCTACACGGGATTTCCGGTACCCCGACATTTTGAATAAGTGCCCGCCGGTCAGGCTGCCTTGTTCGTGAATTCCGAGGGTTCGCTGTCGAGTGGTTGCCTGTCGCGCAGATAGAGCGCGCACGTGGTGCGCAGCATGGAGGCAAAGTTCGGGATATGCCCGTTGATCTCCAGTGCTTCATCGTAAAGCGTCGAGAGGAATTTCGGCGCCGTCATCCCCTGTCCATGGGCGATCTCGTCCAACAGCGTCCAAAAAGTGGCCTCAAGCTGGATGCTCGTTGAATGGCCACCTATTCGAATGGAGCGATTGACCAGCCGATACCCTTCCGGATCCTGCCCGGCAAAGACCTTACACATGCGAAGACCTCCCGTTTGATGGCTTTGTGCGAAAGCGCGGTTTCTGCGCTCATCCGCCGGGATGATACCAACCCAACGCGCATTTTCTGCTCAATTTGCAGTGACTACAATCGGACCTTAGTGCGTAGACCAGCTTTAAGCCAATTTCTCGACGTGGTAACCGGCTGCCACCCCTTTTTGCAACCAATGGGCCACGGTAGGCGCGTTACGGAGACCACGCGGCAGACTGGAGGCTCCTTTGGCGAAAGCAATTCATTCCATGATCCGGGTGGTGGACGAGAGCCTGTCGGTCAGTTTCTACAGAAGGGCATTCGGATTCGATGTTGCGGACCGATTGGATTTCGTCACGTTCACACTGGTTTATCTGCACAATGCGGAAGCCGATTTCGAGCTTGAACTGACGATCAACAAGGGCAGGGAAGAGCCCTACGCGCTTGGTGACGGCTATGGCCACATGGCTCTTTGCGTCGACGATATCGAGACAGAACACAAGCGCTTGGCGGCGGCAGGTTTCAATCCGCGAAAAATTGTCGAGTTCAACCACGAAGGCGAGCTGCTTGCGCGGTTCTTTTTCGTGAGCGACCCCGACGGTTACCAGATCGAAGTGCTGCAGCGCCACGGCCGCTACCAATAGGGCGTTGCGCGCCGCATGTGGCAGTGCAATCTGACTTGGCTGTCGGCCAGGGCATGAGTGCCAGCGTGCGGCTCCACTGGCGGCCGATCTGCCTGAGGCTTACCGGATCGGCGTCTCGCCGCGAAACAGCGGCTGGTGCGCCCGCATCAAGGCGGCAATCCGGTCGGCGACTTTCCGTACCGGCGGGGAGTGACGTTCCTCGTGATGGGTGACGATCCATTGGTCGGTTTCAAGTTCGGGGATAGGCTGAGCAACGCGAACCAGCCGCGGATCGCCGTCACCGACGAAGCACGGAAACACCGAAAGGCCGGCGCCGGCGGCCACCAGTTCGCGCACCGAATGGGTGTTGTTGCCGCGTACGGCGATGCGGTCGCCGTGATGGGCTTGCAGCCAGCGCGCCGAGGCAATGTTTGCGCCTTCGCCGGTGACGCCGACGAACAATCCGGCGGCGATGCCATTGATCAGGTGACGTCCGGAATAAATGGCGTGGGCGACCTTGCCGCTCTGACGGCCGGCCAGCCACTGCTCGGTCGGGCGCTCGCTGCGGATGCCGATGTCGGCGGCACGGCGGCCGATGTCGACCCGGTCGGTAGTGGTGACAAGCTCTACCCTTATGCCGTCATCGACCGTCCAGATCTCGCCGATATGGGCGGAAACGAAGGCCGAGGTCCAAGGCCCGGCCGAGACGCGAACAATGCGGTCGGGCAGGTTTCCCTCGCGCCAGCGGGTCAGCGACTGCATTGCCGCTTCGACGTCTTCGGCGCGCCGCAGCAGTTCCTCGCCGACCGGGGTCAGCCGGTAGCCGGTCTGCTGGCGCACGAATAGAGGTTCGCCGATCTGCTTTTCGAGCGCGGTGACGCGTCGTCCAAGGGTGGCTGCGCTGAGGCGCGTGGTTCCCGTCGCTGCGCTCAAGCCACCCAGCCGCGCAACGTCGAGAAACAACCTCAGATCGTCCCAGCCGATATCCATTTTGCAGAAATGAAAAACTCCTTGCGACCGTGGCTGTAGCGCGGGAGGAGCTCAGGCGGCCTCAGACCTGTGGATCAGATTCATGATGCCCTCGCTCATGCCGGCATAAGATCCGTCATTAATTAGCTGGCCCTGAAGCCGATAGTCGTTCATGACCAGAATCCTGTCAGCAAGCAGGATCATTTCGGGCATGTCGCTCGTGATCAGCAAAATGGCAGTGCCGTTGTCGGCGAGTTCTCGCAGCAAATCGTGCAGGTAAGCCTTGGTCTTGATGTCGATGCCGACTGACGGCTCGTCAACCAGCAAGATCTTGACGCCTGCTGCCAGCCATTTGGCGACGCTGATTTTCTGCTGATTGCCACCCGAAAGGTTGGCCACCGTCTGCGCGAGGCTGGGTGTTTTCACCTCAAGCTTCTCGATGTATGGCGTTACCTTGTGTCGCACGAGGCGGTCGGTGAGGAATCCGAGAAGTGCCGAAAGGGGGCGCCACACTGCAATTCCAGCATTTGACAGCACCGAATGCATCAAGACCAGACCTTCGCCCTTTCGATCTTCGCTGACGTATCCCACACGATGCGTGTGGATGGCTTCGCCGACCGACCCGATCTTAACCGGCTTCCCGTCGATCTCGACGGTACCAGCCGTCAGCGGAAACTGACCCAGGATGCATTTTGCAAGCTCGGTCCTTCCGGCGCCCACGAGGCCATAGAGGCCCACAATCTCGCCTTGTCGGACATGCAGATTGACGTCCGAATGACCTAAAGATGTTTCAATGTTCTTGAGCTCGATGGCCGGAGGAGCCCCAGTCGAGTTGCGCTCCCGCCAGCCGCCTTCACCCTCGGCCCGGCCGATCATCAATCGGACAATGTCTTGCCGCCCCAGGCCCTCCATTGGCCGGCTTTCACAGGCATTCGACCCATCCCTCAGCACTGTGACGCTGTCGCAAAGCTCCTGCGCTTCTTCCAGCTTATGGCTGACAAATAGCAGGCTGGCGCCTTGGTCTCGCAGCTTTCGCAAAAACGAGAATAATAGATCAGTTTCACTCGAGGTAAGTGATGCGGTTGGTTCATCCAGGAGAAGCACTCGCGAGCGCAGAGACAAGGCCTTGGCGATTTCGACCAGCTGCATCTTGGCGACGCTAAGGCGCGATACCGGGGTTCTTGGGTCGATGTCTAGGCCGAGGGCCTCAAGCCAACGCGCGGCCTGCTTGTTCAAGTCGGCATAGTCCACCGGCTTTAGCAACGAAGCCCCTAGTTGCTCGAGATGGATATTTTCCGCAACAGAAAACCTCGGGATAAGATTCCGTTCTTGATGTACGACGCCAACACGATGAGCGATGGCCTCGCGCGGCGAGCCGAAATGAACCTCTTGGCCCTCCAGGATGAGGCGGCCGGCATCGGGGTGGTGAACACCGGTAATGATCTTGATAAGCGTTGACTTCCCTGCGCCGTTTTCGCCGAGCAAAGCATGTATGGAATGAGTTTTAAGTGTCAGGGAAACGCCCTTTAGGGCCTTTACGCCTGGAAAGGACTTCTCAATGCCCAGAGCCTGGAACGCTATCTCGCTCGCCATTTCAGAGCCTCTTGAGATTTCGTGACAAACGACTTTCCCGAAAACGATTGGCGCCGACTGCCGCCAAGATCATTGCGCCCAGCACGACCTGCACGAGGAACGGGTCGATGTCGAAAAGCACTAGGGCTTGGGTGATTATTGCAACGATCACCACCCCGAGCAGCGTAGCGGGCACGCTGACGTGTCCGCCGGCCAAGACCGCGCCGCCGATCACGGGCGCGGCAAAAGACAAAATTAGCCAGTCGTCGCCGATCGTCGGTTGACCCATTTGTAAACGGGCAACAAGGAGAAGACCGGCAAGCGCTGCAAGAAACCCCGAAAGCGCGTGCGCGATGACAACTGTATTTGCAATCGATATTCCCGACAATTCTGCGGCATGTTGATTGCCGCCGACTGCCAAAATAAACCGCCCTATGGGTTGCCGATTAAGCATGAACCACAAGGCTAGGCCGACAGCCATGGTCGGGAGCATCAACCAAGGAATGATCCCGAAGATCGCGCCCTGTCCGATGGATTTCACGCCGTCTGAGATGTTATAAAAGGGTTGGGCATGTGTGATGCCCAAATTGATGCCCTTGTAAACGGACAGGCTGGCGAGGGTAATTACGAACGCCGAAATGCCAGTTCGGGCGATCAGAAATCCGTTTATTACGCCGCATATGACCCCAAGCGACAGCGCGCTTAAGGCGGCAAGGAATGCCGGCACGTGCCACGCGTCCATCATGCCGGCGAAAACAATAGCGCAAAGACCGCCGATAGCCCCGACAGACAAATTCATCTGACCGATAGCGATGATGAGCATTTGCGAAAACGCGATCAGGCCATTTACTGCAATTGCGAGCAGCAGCACCTGAATATTCAATGGCGACAGGAATGATGGGTTGAAGCCCCCCACGATCGCAACCGCCACGATCGTAACCAGCAGCGGCCCAAACCAGTCGCTCCGCACGGCGTTGGCCAAGGAGCCGTTCATGCCATGTTCCTCCGGGCCAGAAAGGTTCGGCGTGTTTTGTCCATCAATACCGCAGCCAGCAAAAGCAGACCCAAAAAGCTCTGAATCCAGAAATCACCCAGCTGTAATAGAAGCAAACCACTAGTCAGCATTGTCACCAGAAACGCACCCAGGCACGTCCCCAGCACCGATGCCTTACCGCCCGCCAAAAGTGTTCCCCCCAACACAGGACCAAGGAACGCGATGAGCAGCCAGTCCTGTCCGAGTTGTCCCGCCATTGATGGGATCGCCGCTCCATTGCGTGCGACTAGCATCAGAGCCGCACAGGCGGCGAGCGCGCCAGACAGCATGTGGCAGTATATGAAGATGCGCCCGACATTTATGCCGGACATCTCCGCCGCTTCGGGCTTGGCGCCAGCAGCCAGCATCTCCCGCCCAACCGCCGTCAAATTATAAAGATATCCCAGAAGCAATGCAGCCAGGAGGCTGACCAGGAGGAACGGAGAGAAAAAACCCAACAGCTTGAGGCGTCCGAACGCTGCAAAGACGGGTGGCAGAGCGCGATAGGATTCTGCACGCGTCAGGAAAATCATTACGCCGAAGAAAATGCTCATTGTAGCGAGCGTGATGATGAAGCTGTGCAATCCTGTGCGAACGGAAGTCCATCCGTTGATAAAGCCCAGCAAGGCGCCAAGGGCCACCGCTGAGAGAATTGCGAGTGGCCATGGAAGCCCGACCACCTCAATGAGATAGCCGCAAGTCATTGCGGCACAAACGCCGATCGCCCCTACAGCAAGGTTCAACCCCCCAGTTATAACGACGACCATCATGGCCAAGCCGATCATGATGTTGACGGCTGCGATACGACCGAGGGTGAACAAATTGAAGGCCGAAAAGAAACCCTCTGTTGTGAATTTGAAGGCCAGAGCAAAGATCACAATCAGGGCAATGAGCCCGAACTCATTGGTCAGATAGAATCGTGTCTCGGTGGCATTTCTGCGCGGCTTGCCGACGATGTCGCCACTCGGACCCTTCGCCGGCACATCTGAATAAGACATGGTTTCGCACCTTCAATGGCTAGGCTGCCATCTTATCAGGCCTGGCTCTGGGTCACGACAGACACCGTGCAATTTGGTTAGACGACCGCCGGGTCTGCTTGAACGCAGCCCGGCGGCATTGGCGGAAGTCTCGTTACTTGCAGGTCAGATAAGTCGCCTGGAAGGTTTCAAAGAGCTTCTTGGTCGTGTCGCGCATGGCGTCAACATAAGTGTCGATTTTGTCGGCCGCGACATAGACGGTTCCCGAGTCGATGAACTTGTCAGTGAGGGCATTCTTCTTAAAAGGCGCATCGGTCTTGACCGCGCAACCCGAACGAAGCTTGTCGAGAACGAAAGTGCCGATATAGCCTTGACCATACGGATTCTGCAGCATTGTGCCATTCACAAAGCCATCCTTGATCGCCTTCAACACAACTTGATCGTGATCAATGGCTACCATCTTGATCCGCTTGTCGCCGATCTTTCGGACTGCGTTCGATGCTACAACCGCAGGGACCCAAGCGGTCGTGATGATGCCATCGACGTCGTTGGCGTGAGCTGCCAGGTAGGCATTAATCTTTTCCTCGGCTGGCTCGGGCGCATCAATGTCAGCGATGACCTGGACGACCGTTGCGCCTTCTTCCTCCGCCGCTTTTTTGACGGCGTCGATGCGAAGCTGGGTATTCGGATCAACAAGGAAGCCGGTGAAATGAGCAATGCGCTTCTTGGTGCCCGTCAGTGTTTTCAAAAGCTCCTTGGTTCCAATGTATGCTGAATTGCCAGTGTCGGTGCCGAGGCAGAAGGTTGCTGAAGAAGGATCCTTGAAGCACCCTGCGCCGCCGATGACAGGCGCGCCATTGGACACGAGCTCGTCGACGGTACTGACCGATCCGACGGGGTCACCTGGGAAAATCAGAAAACCGTTGTAACCCTGGGTCAAAAGGCTCTCGAGCAGCTGGTTCTGCTGGCTGAGTTCCCACTTTTGCGGCACCTTGTAGTCTGCTGCGGCCAGGCCAAAATCCTTGGCAGCATCCTTACCAGCTTGCTCCCACGCCGCGAAGTAGGGGTGCGGACCTCCGGGAACCAGCGCAATTTTTGAATCTCCAGCGGCGAAGGCGGACCCCACGCCTATTGCGGATAGCAGTCCAATCGCGAGCACGCGACGCAAATAGTTCGACATCAAAACTCCTCCCGTTGAGAGCGCCGCCTTCCCGCTTGAAATTGTCGAGACCGCCAGCGCAAATGGCTTGCATTCAGCGCCGAAGTTCTAGTACACTTGTATACAAGGTGCAACTGCTTTTTTGTTGATGGCATTTTTCCGCGGACATTGTGCAAGAAGGCGAGCGGAACGCGATATCGCGTTGCGACCAGAATGGAGCGAAAGCCATGTCTTCCGGATTGGCTGAACTAGACGTGTTTTTGAACCGGCGCAGTTCAGCGAGTGAGCAAATTTACTCCGTCCTGCGCGAGGCAATCGTGCGTGCGAAGCTCTTGCCTGGCGAATCGATTAGTGAAAACGCGGTGTGTCGCCAGTTCAATGTGTCTCGCACTCCTGTGAGGGCAGCGATTCAAAGATTGGTCGAAGACGGACTTGTAACCGTCTTTCCGCAGCTCGGCAGTTTTGTTTCGCAAATTGATATCGTCAGCATCCAAGACAGCCATTTTGTCCGCCGTTCCCTGGAAACTTGCCTTCTTCGCGAAGTTGCGCCGCGTTGGACGCCAGCGATGAGCGCTGAAATGCGTTCACTGGTGGCGGCTCAAGAACGGAGTATCGCTGAGGGCGATATTGACGGATTTCACGACAATGACGAGAATTTTCACCAATTGTTTGCGTCTTTCGCGCAGCGACCGGGAGTTTGGACGACCATCCACGCTGCTAAAGCCAAGCTGACTCGCTTTATTCGCTTCTCCGGCAATGCCGCACGGTTTGCGGTGGTGCTGCAGGAGCATTTGGCAATTCTGGATGCGCTGGATGCCAATGACGGACCCGGTGCGGAAGCCGCATTGGTCGCCCATCTCGATAAAATCTTTGGCCTTTTCGACGCGCATGCGTCGGAGACACGCCATGCCGCCGTCTGACCAAGCAACGGAGAATTCCCGCTTGCAATCGCTAGAAGGAAAAACCGCTGTCGTAACTGGAGGCGCAGGCGCTATCGGCTCCGCAATCGCAGTGGAACTGGCGCGCGCCGGCGCTCAAGTAGCAGTCATGGATCTGCTCCCCGAGGCCGCAGAGGCCCTGGCGTCGCGGATAGGGCATGGCGCCGTTGCCGTCGGTGTTGATCTGGCAGTTGAGAGTTCGACGCGCGCGGCGGCGGAGAAGGTTCTTCAGCACTTCGGTTCGGTCGATATTTTGGTCAACAATGCTGGCATTCTGTCGAACCACAAAATGGCAGATACCTCGATCGAGGAATGGCGAAGGGTCAACTTAGTCAACGTAGAAGCCGCATTCCTTCTCGCCCAGATATTTCTTCCAGGGATGCGCTCGAAACGGTGGGGTCGGGTGATCAATATCTCCTCCTATGCCGCCAAAAGCGGAGGCTTGACCGCAGGGACGGCGTATTCAGTTTCGAAGAGCGCGATGATCGGGCTGACCTTTTCAATTGCCCGCGAGACCGCTGGCCAGGGCGTGACCTCCAATGCAATTGCGCCTGCCTACGTAATGTCGCCGATGGTTTCCGAACAGCTCAACGACGAACAGCGCGCGGCGCAGCTTGCTCAAATCCCGGTCGGGCGATTTTGCGAACCTCAAGAAGTCGCCCACACCGTTTCATTCCTCGCGTCACCTCTAGCCGGTTTCATCACGGGCGAGGTTATCGACATGAACGGTGGTCTCCATTTCGATTGAGCTGCATACAATGGAAAATCGTCTTTCTTACGCCAATTTGGCGCTCGCATCAGCCGGTGTCCAAATTCCTCGGTACGATCGACGGAGTGTGACGCCCGGAATCGTGCATCTCGGTATCGGCAACTTGCACAGGGCCCATCAGGCAATCTATACGAATGATTGCCTGGCCGCGGGACAACTCGATTGGGGCATCATTGCAGTTTCCTCCGGAGTTCGGACACGCGGGACGCGCTTGCTCCCCAAGATGGTTTGTGCACAGTTGTCAGTCATCAAGGTGAACAGACGAGCCTTCGGATAGTCGGTTCTATCGGCCATATTCTTGTCGCACCGGAGGGCCCCGCTCAGCTGCTGGAGGCGCTCTTTGACCCGCGGATCAGGATCGTGACTTTGACAGTCACCGAGAAGGGCTACACGGTCATCTCGGGCGGCGGCTCCGGCCACGAGCCGGCCCATGCCGGTTTTGACGGTACGACGGCTTCACTGTTGCCGGCAGCCGTCCGGTAGTTTGTTCGCGTCTGCTTGGCGGGCCTGCGTCACGCCCCGCCGTCCAGTGGGCTATCGAGTTCGTGCCTCAAGACGCGTTAACTAGAAGCTGAACGTCTGCACGAGCGTGCCTGACATTTAGTCAAGGAACGAACACTGTCCGGTTCTGTGTAGGTTTTCGGATGCCGTTCGGCGATAGAGATAGCTCTCGGAAAGGCCGAGGCGGCGGCACGACTGGACGGCTGGTGATGAATGAAGCACGGTGCTGTCGCAGATTGCAGCCGTCGTCTTCACAACAGCACGCTCCCACGGCTTCATGGTCCAGCGGTCGCCGAGTTCCAACCGCTTGCGGACCCATTGGGGTAGGATCTCGACGGCCGCCTTCAGAAGCGGCCGCTGAAGGGGTCGAGCAACTCCCGGCAAGGCGGGAACTTCTTCCATGATCTCCAGGAACTCCGACACGATCGGCGACGCGACGAGTCTTTGCCTCATCACGTCGAGCAGCGCGTAAAGCTCGGCCTGAGACGTGGGCGCGCCGACCGCACCATAGAGAAGCGCCACGGGGCGAGCCTCAGCAAACATCGCGTCCCGTTCGAAAAAATGCAGACGATGCACATAGGTGTGATAGGCCTCCATGAAACCAAACTCGGCCGTCGCTTGCACCCAGTCCAGCAGCTCCGGGTCGGTGGCGTGGTATGGCTCGCCTTCGCTGGTTCGACCCGAAACGCGCCCATGCATCCTGACCGCATCTTCAATCATGGCCTTAGCCTTGGATCGGGGGCCGTAGACCGTGACCAAAGCAGCGAGGCCCGTACGCTGCAATCGTCGGAGCGCGAGGGAGCGGAAGCTGCTGTGCTGCCAAATGGCGTCGCGAACCCGCGGCTCTGCCAATTCGAGCAGCACCGCCGTTACCCCGCCGATGAACAGCGCAACAGGGTTCTTAAAAATGCGCCAGGTTACGGAATTGGGTGGTAACAGCGCCGGCTCGCCTTCCGGAGTCGAGAAGTCCATCTGAGATCCGAGCCGCTGGCGCATGAACGACTGGGCAAGAGTGTCCACACGACGCTCAAGCGGGCGAGGCAGAGAAATGATGCCCGAGTTGCGAAACATGGTACGCCTCGGACTACTGAGAATAGCAAGCGTTAGACCTGTGGCTAGCGGATGCAATATGCACGAACGTCTTTGGTCTTCCCGTCGTTCCAAATCATCCTCGCGCGAAGCCGATGAACGCTGCTTGATCTGCCCTGTTGCCAATGATGATGGAGCAAGGCTCGGGCGTCGTCATCCATGTCACCTCGATCCAGCGCGAGCTTCCGCCGTAGTCGGGCCTCGTCCGCCGATAGGAGAAGGCAAGATCTTTTTGGCTTGACGACACCGGCACCGAGCATGGATCCGGCGATCGCGCCGCCCAGCGTTCCCGCATCTCCCGGTTCAAGGTGATAAAGGCGCTCCCGACATAGCGTCCTGTGCCACGCTCAGCCATTAGGGCGAAAGCCGGCTTTCCGGGTTCACGCTCGACGCCGAGCAACTCGTGCTGGCGTCGGGTGATGGCTTTCCGCAAGGCTCCGAAGTCAGACAGGCCAGTCCCGTTCAATACGACGATCTCACCGTCGATGATGGCGCTTTCCACGTCCAGTTCAGCGGCGGCCTTTGCGAGGGCGATGCCGATGGCGAAACTGTCCGAAGGCGACACGATCACGATGACGGCGCGCGGGGAACGCCTCGCCGAAATACCGGACCTCTCCACCGCGTCCGCCCTCGGCAATCGCGACAGCATGCTTGGCTTTCGACACATCGACACCGACGTAAAAAACGTTATCTTGCTCCATGGCCCGTCCTTTCTTCGCTTGGGGCTCGGCTCGGCACTCCCGAGCAACCCCCGTTTGCTTAACAGCTGCAAAGACTAAGGGCGGGCCGCCGCTCAGACCACGGTCATAACGTCTAATAGCCATCGCAACCTTACCCGCCAAATCGTCCTTGTTGCGCCAATATTTGACGAGCTTCTTTTCATACAGCTTTCGGAATCTCTCGAGTTTGGCCTTTTTCTCGAACTCGACCTTTTCCGCGGCCCACGTCTTGCGAGCACCGCCTTCGAGCAAAAACGCCACGGTAGGCACGCCTTGGGCGACGGCGTACTCGTACTCCATCTGGGTGGAGCTCTTACCCTTCAACTCTGAGCCGTACCGCTCTGCTACGATGAGTACGTAGTAGTCGCTGTCATCGATGCGCCGCTTAATGTAATCCCATTGAGTGTCGTCGCTGGCTTGGAATGCCTCCATCCCCACAGGAATATGCCCGAGGGTTAAGAACGGCCTCGATGACCGACCGTCTTTCGTCCACCAAATCGGCATAGGTCGAGCTGACGAAGATTTGGTATTTAACGTCCATGCGGCTTCACCCTTCGATCCGCCCTTGTAAGTCTGCAAGCAGGCTGGGGATAACGTTCCGTGCCCGCATGAAGATGCCGAGTCATGATTCTTGCAAGGGGTGAAGCGATCAAAGCCCGACCCGCGCGCTGGCACGCTAGGTTGCCCGGTTTGCCGGAACGAATAATCACTTGCGGCCGAGGAGTATGAAACGTGCGGTGCCCCCCGCCGCAGCGACAGCCTTCGCTATTCCTTCTTGTCGACCAGCGCCCGTAGTGCCGAGACGTCATGCAGCAATAACCTGCTGCCGCGCTTTTCGATCAGGCCTCTCTTGGCGAGATCGCTCATTTCGCGCGAGACCGCTTCCCTGTGCGTGCTCATCGTTGCCGCCAGCTCGGAATGCGTCGGTGCCGGGCTTATGGACA
>NZ_JAMYRZ010000059.1:0-32241 GCF_040321675.1 Mesorhizobium sp. M0296 | reverse complement strand
AGCGCGCTCCGGAAGACCGGCGGCAGCGCTAAAACTGGGGAAGATTCAAACGGCACTTCTGGGGAGTATTGAGCCGGCATCGACAGCCAAGCCACTTGTCAAAGAAAGTGGCTAGCAAAATTCCACGATAACCTTTGGGTTAGCGGTAGGAATGTTCTTCGACGAAGCTCTAACAGAATGCAAAGTGGAGCCAACTGAGGCATCTCAGAGAAAGAATTGTCGTCGGCGCATTGCGGGACCGTCTGACTGAATGTCAAAAATTGGGCCGTGAGCGGACTGTCTGCTCCCAGATGTAAGGATGGGATAGCTGCCTTTCCACAAGGCAAGGGTGAGGTGGTCGGTGTGAGATCGGAGCATTAACCCATAGCCTTCCCGGTCAGTCGCTACTCGTTGAACCAAGCGAGCATCGCTATTCGGTAGGTGTCCATGAGATATGCCTGCGTGGCGGCTAGCAGCTCCAGGTGTTCGCTTTCCGTCTGACGCTTCGAGTACCCCGGCTGGACAAGGGTGATCGTGAAAATCCGGACGCAGCTGCCGCCACTTGTTTATCCAGGCTATCAGCATCGCCTGACCTCCGAGTTCGTATCGGCTCGCCTTTCCGGCCTTGAGACGATCGGCCTCCCTGCGATGGAGTCTTTTCAGCATGTCTCCGAGATGCTCGGCCCACCGGATGGATTTTTGCGCTTGGCCGCATATATCGTAGAGGTCTTCGACACGGGCTCCGGGGACCGGCCCCGAAGAATACTTGCAATGGAATACATGGACCTTGAGCCGGCCATCCTCCAGTCTCATAGCCACGACGTCCGCGACCTCGCCGGCCCCGTCATCGTCGAACACGATATCCCAGCCTCCTCCATCGACGAGGGAATTGATAACCCTCCGCTGAATCGAGTCCGCCCGTTTTGTCGGCCCTTGGGATTCCTTGCGAATGTTGACGCCGGGCCAACTGTCGGAGGTAATCCTGTCTAGATCGAAAGGCAGCACGTCTTCCCGCTTGGGCACAATGAACAGGGATGCACCCGCCAGCATGTCGCCATCGGCGAGATAGACGTGCGGCGGGCTCTCCGCGAACATGTCAAGGAGAGGACGCTCCCTCTTGCCGATCCGCAACCCAAGGTCGGGTCCGGTCCGCCGTGTATAGCGGGCGATGCCCCGTTCGATGGTAAAGGTGTACGCGGTGGTGAACGTATCGCTGACCACCCTGAACTTCACGCCATCATCGGAAGAGAAGCTTTCCAGTTCGACGGCGCATTCATGGAAAGGCACGACCTGCTCGCTTGCCAGGAGCAATACCTTATCCTCGTTCTCGAACAGCAGGTCTTCGGGCCAATCCACCGCCAGCGGGGTCTTGTTCCCTGGCAGCGTGTCCAAGGCGACAGCCTTGATCAGGTTGCGCAAGATATGTTCGGTGGTGATATGCTCGTCGAGGAGCTTGGCGCCCAGCTGTTGGCACCAGCGCATCCATTCCGCGGGATTGTTTGTAGTGGACTGCGACCAGATCTTTCCCTTGATCGAACACCCCATGCTCGATCTTGCGCGGATCGACCCTTGTATCAGACCGTCCTCGTCGACCCTCTCCTCGTCTACAAAGCCCTGGCCGAAGAGGTTATTGAGCGTCTTGGTCCTATTGCCGGCATAGGCATTGAGCTGGTCGGCAATATCGACGCCCATGAACATTGAGTAACGGACAGGCTTGCGCTGAGCCTCGCTCAGTCCCAGATTGCTCAACATCAGCCGGTCGAAGCCGCTGAGCACACGGAAGATAGTCTCGCCGCCCATCCGCTGGACATCCGGACCAGCAAGGGCCCGCGCTAAGGGCTGATGGAGGTCCTTCTTCCTAGAGGTGTTGATGAAGAGCAGGTTCTGCTCTTCATCCCAGTGAGCCATGATCAGGTTGTACTGTACGTTTCTAGGGAATTTGATACTCGTCCACGGCAACGCCTCCTCGTCCCGTGTCACAAGTATCAGCAGCCGCTCGTCGGGATTAATGCTGGGGCCGTCCGCTATGGTCGCGCGCGGACCGATCGCGTTCTCGATGTCGGACGTATCCCACTCCCCACACGTCGTCCGGTAGACGATCGTGCTCATGCGCGGCTGCAGGTTCTCGACATGGAAGCTTTCCGGCGGGGCTAGCAGACCGGTGATGATGTCCTCGCGGCGCTTGGCATCGAAGGTTTTCCTAAAGCCCACCACGTTCAGAAGGTGGTTCCAGTCTGCATCCTCAGCGTAGAGCGCCTTCAACCTCTCGTTCACGTCATCCATCGCGATATTTGCGATCACTGTTGCGTCGCCTAGGTCGGTGCGCGTGCGAGTGAAACGGCCCACGAATTGCAGGGTGATCGCCTCGCTTTTGTGCTTGTCGTGCAGTGCCGCGATCTTGAGCTCTGGTAAATCGAAACCCTCACCGAGCATGTTGACGCAAACAATGATGGACGCCTCGCCGGAACGCAGCTTCCTCAGGGCTTCCCACCGAGCACCCGCACCCATCCTGCTGTGGGTGAGTTGCGGGTTGAACTCTTCGCCGGCCCTGGCGACATACTTCGCATGCAATGCCTTGGCGTCCTCGATGGTCTCCACCCTCGCCATTGCCAGATGGGGCCGGTTTTTCGCGCGATCCTCGCGCAGTTTCGCCAGTACTTGCCCAATAATGAGGTCGTCTGCGTCGGCGCGGTCCAGTCCCATCACCGGGATATAGTTCATCGGCTTGAACAAACCATCGAGCTGCGCCTGGCGGAGGGGATAGCTGTAGATATGCTTGCCGTCGACGCGTTTGCCATCATTGCGATAGGGGGTGGCGGTGAACTGCAAGACGGGTCTCTGGTCGAACCGCTGTTTAAAGACGCGCCACGTCTTGGCGCCGATATGGTGGGCTTCGTCGACGAAGAGATGCGACGCCCATTCCGAAACCGCCGCCTGCATGTCCTCGGACAGTTCGGCGACGACGCTCATGGTTGCGACGACCACCTGCGCACTGCCCAACAGGCGGTTCATGCCCTCGAGCGTCTTGGGAGCGCGGGTCAAGGCAACGACGGTGGGTAGCAATGCCCCCGGAGCGAGGCACCCCGTCTCCTTCAGCTTGCCCAGCCCCAGGAATTTGCCGGCGACCTGAGAGCGTAGCTGGTCCGTGGGCACGATCACGAAGAGGCGCGGGATAGCGGCCATCACCAGCAGCGCCAACATAGTCTCGGTCTTACCGGTCCCAGTCGGCAGCACAACAGTGACGGCGCTCTTGCTCACGCTCCAGTGCGCAAGGACCGCACGAACCGCGCCGACTTGGGGAATCCGCATTCCGGGACGTACCAGCCGGGTGCCGTCGTAGCGTTCGACGCGGAGATCGAAAGCGTCCTGCCAAGACGCAATTCTCCGGCCGGTGTCGGCGACTTGCGCGGGCGTCAGATCGTCTATGGGTGTCGGCTTGGGCAATATCCACTTGCCGCCTGTCGCCGCTGCATGAATCGTCGAGGCGTCGTCGACCTTGAGCACCGCCTGTTGGTCTAGCAGCGACGTGGTCGTGCGATCTAAGACCGCAAACGGGAGGAAGTCCGGACTCGAGCAACGGAACCCTGTACCTTTCGGCAACAACGACCACTTGACCTTCAACCGCTGCTCAGGGTGGGAAAGCCGCCTTAAAATACTGCCTTCGATCTTGCCAGTATGGCTCACCAGTTCAGGAAGCGTGATCTCCGCATCCTTGGCAAAAAGATCGTGCAACGCTATGCCCCCGACAAAAGAACAGTGCTTATCCGTAGAACGTGTTCTGGACAGTCAATCAGACCGCCAGACGCCGCAATACTTCAGCGATTGCGGGATTGTCATTTATCGCACAGCACTCGTCAACCGGAGGTCGCATTCTAAGGCCGCTTATCCCGACTGGATATTGCCGATTTTGCATGCTGCTAATCCGGAACCAGCCGACTTGCTCGCGCATCGGAAGTGATCTCGAACTGGACCGGCCTGCCGTTCTTCTGCTGGACCACCATAGAGCGGGCCCCTATTTCCGGACCCGCCACAAGCAAACCAATTTTGATCTTCACCAGGTCACATTCTCGCAACTTGCTGTCTATCGCGAGGTCAAAAAGCGCCCGATCCCGCGTATGTCCTCCGCGATCGAGGAAGAAACGGATCGCCCAATCTGCCGGGGCTTCAGGGCTCGCTTAGCTCCAACCCGCCGACCCGCGTTCCATGCCGGCCGACCTCTGGCTGCCAGAACATATCGTGAAAAACCACCGTCATTCTCCTCGGCCAACCTTGGCCAAGGAAGAAACGATCAGGGCTTCTTGCTGACGCGGGCCGGGAGGACCATCCGCTTTCGTATGCGGTGGCGTGAATAGCTGCAATTTGAACGCCTACCAGTTCACTTTCCAGTTCCTGACACTAAGCGCTCAACAGCGTCAAAGCCACCATTGCCGATACCGGCTCAGGGGGTCGGCCGCATAACGCCGCAGAGTGCTGCCGCATCTCGCCGATGGTGCCGGAACTTCTAATTCGACCTAAGATTTCTAATTATGCTTTCAGTGCCCGATCGCACGACGTTGGCGAGGATTTGATATCGATGTTGGGCGAGACATGCAGAGAGAACGACATGCTGATAGCAGAGCGCGTTTCCGCCGACGGGTCGCCGATAAGCATCCCGACTGATGTGATGCCCTTCATGCTTTCATTTACAACGAGAGCGTAGCCGCGCTGCCGCACGTCCGGAAGCTGGCGGCAATCCACCGAGCGTTCCATAAGCCACTGCCAAAGCCTATTCCGATGCACAAAAAGCCTTGCAGAAAAACCAGGATTACAGGTTGTGTGACGAAGAGATCGACCAAGTTCGTACCAAAGTCACTTAGAAGATTGTTGCCACTAATCCCTTTGCGGATTCCACAGAAGCTATCGACGGTAGATAATAGTACCAACTGTTTCAGCAACCGCTCCAGGTAACCGCCATTCCGCCGATAAAGAAAGCCCTAGGCCTCACGCCCACCGAGCAGCATCTAGCCAAGCTGGCCGATGATACGTTTCTCGACCTCTGGTCCTGGCCCAACGTGTTCAAGAAGGCAGGCAAGGAGCTATGTGACCTTCTTGTGGTCTGCGGTGACGATGTGCTGCTGTTTAGCGACAAGCATGTCGCGTGGCCGGATGCCCCTTTTGAACTCGCATGGAAACGCTGGTACAGCCGAGCGATCGGGGAATCCGCCGAGCAAATCCGCAAGGCGGATCTTTGGCTGAAAAAGAATCCGCAAGCGATATTCGCGGATGGCAAATGCGAACAACCCATCCCGCTGAAGTTGCCGCCTATCGGGCAAAGGCGCGTCCATGGCATCTGCGTCGCCTCCGGCGGAGAGCAGGCCGCTTCATCCTACTTCGATGACCCGGACGGGACATTCATGATCATGCCGCACCTTCGCGGGAAGGACCATGTTAACTTCACCCTGCCGCATCATCGGCCTTTCTGCATTGGCGACGTCGATCCCGATGGTCCCTTCGTCCATGTGTTCAACATGGCAACCCTTGATGTCGTCATGTCGGAATTCGACACGATTACCGACTTCACGAAATACCTCAACGCGCGTGCAGGTCTCATTCGATCGGGAAAGTTGTCGCTTTCACCGAGCGAAGCAGAGCTGGTGGCCAACTATCTGTTGATGATGGAGCCGAATGGGGAGCATCGGTTCCCTATGATTTCGGATGTGAAGGGTACCAACGCAGATGCTGACACGGCAATTGCATTTGTGCAGGGCGAATACGCCTATCTGGTCCGCTCCCCGGAATATCAACGGCGATGGACGGCGAACCGTATCTCGTATGAGTGGGACCGGCTGATAGGCCTTTTCACCCACGGGGTCCTGAACGACACCCAATTCCGAATCTTAGATACCGATCCCACCGTCGAACTCGCGGAACGAGCGCTGCGCATTATGGCGAGAGAAGACCGTGTGCAGCGCCGCGTGCTCGCTGAGGCGATCATCGGTGCGCGGGAAGCACTCGAAGCGCAGAAGATGGGACGGCTTGCCCGCATCGCCATGACACGTGATCGGTCCACGGGTGAAAAAGTCGCCTATGTCTTTCTTGTTCTCGCCGGCGCCGACACAATGGCGCAGGAAGATTATCGCCGTGTCAGAGCAACTATGCTGCAGACATACTGCCTCGCTGCTTTGCACGACGACCGTGATCTGACACTCTGCGTTGGAATCGCTGTGATGGCGATCTCCGATACGGGCGACTCGGAGGATCTCGTTGCCTATCCGCAGCAAGAGTGGACACCGGAATTGATCGAAGACTTGGGCGTGGACCGCGAGAATTTCGAAGTCCTGCAAAAGCCCCTTGAATTGAAGACAACGCCCATCCACGCAAGCAGCTTCCCTCCCGATCCCGCGTTTGAAGGCATGAGCCGGCAGCAGCGTCGCGCGCTGGAACGTCAACGAGCGAAGCAGCAACGATCGGCGTGGCGATCGCGATGAGGTGCGCGCCGAACCGAAGCGATTGCGATTTCGGAGCCGCAACGGGCTGGCAGAATCCGGGTGAGCGAGCCGAATTTAGTTGCCATGAAGGCCACGATCGCTTGCTGTTCGGCACGTCACCGCTTTCGCGCGGTCGACGTAGAGGCAGTCCGCATTTTGTGCTTTGGTATGATGAATTAAGCTGTTGGTGGTCACTCAGACGCTGGCAATGGTGAAGGACGCTCGATCGCGGACGTCCCGCAGATTGCAGGCCTGTTTCAGTCTTAGCCGGACGAAAGCTCGAACGCGACCTCCTCGAAGTACCTTGGGAACGGCTTAATAGTGGCCAGTACCAATTCTCGCTCAGCCCGACATGCCGTGACCACGTCGCGATAGCCGTCGACGGCCGGGAACGCGGCGCCAAGGGCCTGGGCCACCACCCTGTCGGCGAACCCCGCCTCTTGGAACGCAGTGGCCGCGTCACTGGGCAGACCATACTTGATCTTTTTCTGGACGGTCACCAGCCGGGAATGCAGATCTTGGGATCTTTCCTCGACGAGGTCGGCCAATGCCGCGACGACCATCGACAGGTCGTACGCGAAGCCGCTTTCGCACAGGTGGACGACGTGTTCCGAAGTCGCGTTCGCGTTGCCGAACCTGACGCGGGCCGCCGTCAACGGCATCCGGATCTGGTCATAGGTCTTGCCGGCAATCCAGTCGGCAAAGCAACCCCACCGCAATTCCTCGGGGACTGCCTCCAAAACCGGTGCGTGGGCGTGCCGGCCCGCCTTTTCCAAAACCACGGTCAACAGCTCTTCCTCAGTACGGGTTACCGACAGCAGTTCCAGATGTTGGTCCATCCAGTCAGCCAACGCTTTTACGTCGGACGGCGGCAACGGCGACTTTCTCACCAAATTTATCAGGCTTAGGTCCGCACCCTGCTGGACAGCTTTGGCGGCCGCCTGGAACACCACAAGGACCTTAGCCTTCAGATCGTCTTCCGAGAGGTGATACGCCAAGGTGCTGCGCGCAAGTTCCTCGACACGTTCATCGGCGAGGTCGTTCTCGAAATTGACGTAGGAGGCCAGATACGATGCTATGCTCTGCACCGCGCGCGCCCTTTCGGTGAGAAACCGGCTGAATTCCTTCGCTTTCAGCCCTGGGCGCTCGCTCACTGCGACCGCTGTGTATGCAGCTATGATCTCCTTGGTAGCGAACGTGAGATCAAGCCATTCGGCCGGCAGATCCAACGTGATCGTTGGCACGCCCCTACCTTTCTGCTCGAAGCTGTCGAAAAGCTTGAGGATGGCGCTAGCCGACGGTTCCGAATTATCTGCGTTGAGCAATCTTCTTGTCTTCGACCAGCGCCATTGGCCGTCCCTTTCTTTTTCGTCGTAGAGCGACGGGGCGGAGAATATCACGTTACCTTCGGTATACATGCCTGCTCGGCCCGCGCGCCCCATCAGGTTGTGAAAATCGCGCACCGCGATCTCTTCCTTGCCCTGCTGGGTGGATGTCACCACGAGATAGCGTATCGGAAAATTCACGCCCTGCGCCAGGGTAGACGTGCAGACCACCAGTCGCGCAAGGCCTGCCTTCATGGCGTGCTCGATGGACAGCCGCAGGCCTGGCGGCGTGTTGGCGTGGTGCGACAGGATCCCGAGCCTCGCGGCCTTCGATACGCGCCCAAGCCCGAGATGGGTTTGACAAAGATCGGCTATTTTCCGGATCTCGTCTCCGTGAGAGTTGGCCAAGGGCCAATCGAGCGTTGAACCGCGCTCAGCCACATCCACTGCGCGGTCGCAAATCGTGCCCACGCTCTCCTTCTTTCCGCAGAAGATGGCTACGCTACCGTTTGCCGCAAGATGTTGGCCAAGATAAAGGCCGATGTCAGTGTTGCTTCTGGCGGTACCCCGCTCCGGAAAGCGCCTTTCTGTTCGTTCGCCTTTCTTTGCGGCCAGAACCTTTGACTCCACGATGCGAGGCACGAAAAATTCGTCCGCATTGGGATCGGACGGGCTGACGTAGCGCAACCAGGCCCGCTCGAACTGCCAACTCGCGAAGGCGATGTTCCTCACTGTCGGCAGCAGTCCGGATCCCGACACCACCGCGGTCTCGTCGCCGATCAGCCAACCGGCGATGTCGGCTGCGTTCCCGATGACCGCTGAGATCAACACGACCTGTGCGTTCTTAGGCAACGAGATACGCATGGAGGCAAGCAACAGCTCGTACGTAGGGCCGCGGGTCAATCCATCGAACTGATGTCCTTCGTCGTAGATAACCAGTCCGACCTCTTCGGCGAATTCCGGCTTGCGCCGAAGCATGTAGAGGAGCTTTTCGGGAGTCACGACGAACACCGAATTCTGCTTTCGCGCCTCCTCGAGATCGATGTCGAAGAGGTAGGAGTCCGAGATCTCGTTGATCAGAACCTCTTCGCCAGCGAATGAGCGCACCAAATCTGAGCGGATGTCGTGGCATAGAGACCTGAAGGGACCAACTATGACGACCAGCGACGAGCGCCGCGCCAGGAAGTGCGCGCGGATCATGAACTCCGTAGCGCGGGTCTTGCCCGCAGACGTCGGCATCTGAATTACCGCAGAACGTCCACTTAAAATCCCCTGTTCGCAAAGCAGCTTCTGGGCCGGCCAAAGCTCTGCGGGGAAAGTCTCTTTACGCAGGGCTGGCCCCCAATCGGCCAAGTTGAGTCCCGAACTCAGCGGCAGAAGCGTACGGGCCGCTCCGTCCAGTTTTCGAGAGATAAGCGCGATCACGAGGTCGGCGTAGAACAGCTCGCGGGCCGACCCCGCCGAATAGGCTTCAGCCTTCAACTTCTCGCAGAGAACGCGGATTTCTTCGGCTCCGCCCTGCATGACGTAAAACGCCCGCATTGCGGCCAATATCCCGTCAACGAAATGACGGTGCGCGAAGACCTCCTCCACCGGATCGAAAAGCCCTTTCAGGATCCGGTAGGCCAGAAAGGCAAGGCCGTGCCCGAATTCCAAGGCTGGAGGCTCGGCCTTCTTTAAGACAACCGCTGCGCTGCCGATACTGTCGGACAAATAGTAGGATGCGGCGCATAGGAGGGAGAACTCGTTCGTCAGATTTTCGTCAAGCCTGGACTCCAGGAAGGCGTCGAAATACCGGGCGGAGAAGTGAACCATATCACGGATCGATCCGTCTCGCTCATCCCAAGACCTCGGCCGGTCGCTCTCTGCCTCCATAGCGATGAACCGGTCCGCAAGGGCCGCCGCGGAGTCGCCCAGTATCCCGACCGCCAGGACCACCAGCGAGTCCGGCGCGCGCGTGAACTCGTTGTAGTCCTCCTCCTCCGCCCTGAATTCGAGCATCTTCGCTCGGGACCGGACGGAAGCCAGCAATTGGATGGAGTTGCGCTCAGGCTTCATTGGCGGCCCGGTCGTAAAGGGTACGCACGAGGTCCATCATCGAAGTGCCGCGAATGATCAGAAGCCGCAAGTTCTTTATGTTGGGATGGTGCTTGGCGAGCGTTGTCGTGAAATCGACGCTGTCGAATACCTTTTGGTCGAGCACTGCGCCCGCGGCGTTGACGCGCCTAAAAGGTCGATCGTTGTGATTCTGGAAGCGCTGCACACGTTTCGCCGCCGCGCGGTCGTTGCGAAGCAGACGTTGCTTTATGGCGTTCAGGGACATGGCTTCGCGGGTCATGTCCTTGATGGAATCCTCCACTGCGTTCTGCAAGCGGTTTTTGTACTTGGTCCTCAGGCCGGCCTTCGACTCTATCAGCAGAAGCTCATCCCTTGGATGAGCAGGGGAGTCGCCATGAAACTTGAATGCAACCACGTCGCAGCCGTTCGACGGAACGTTCCGGTTGTCGCGGTTCTCGTATCTGCCCTCCCGAGGGCACCAGTAGCCCAAGATATACTCAGCGAAGTCGGCGAGCAGGATTTCGCCGAAGTCGCCCGAACGGGTGCCGGGTCCGGGAGCCTGGATGGGGTCCGGAAACTTTACCGTTGCCAAATAGGTGGCCGGCGTGTGCACTGTGCCCTCGATCGAGTCCGCCAGATCTTCGTCTTTGCAATAGTGCTGCCTGAAATGCCTCGCCCATGAGGACAGCACCGCGTCGTCTGGCTCGTGTCCGAGTTCCCAGACCTCGACCTCGATGCCTTCGGTCGTGGCGATATTGGTCGCCGTCTTCTTTAGCCAGCCGATATGCGCAGGTGCCGCCATGATTCCCCCCGATCATCACAGTCTCTAGCATTCCCCGCCCGACGACCGGAACCGCCTAAGATGGATATGTCGAAGGTATGGCATACGGACCAAGGCGCTCGGCCAAGACCAAGTTCAGGGGCAGGAAAGTTCCAAGATGCATCTGAAAGGAGCAGGTCAAGAGGTTCTGCGGGCTCTTTGCCTTTGAAGGTGTCCGCTCCTGGCACTCTGCCGCTTATGCTGAATGACCACAATGGGGCCAGAGCCGGCATTGGTTCGGGGCAGATCAGCTCGTCTATTTTGCCCTGTGTTTCGGCTTGCCGCCGGCAAGTTGCTTCAATGCATTTGCCCGCCTAGAAAGGTGCCCCCTCGGACTCACTGGTCGCTGTCATTTATTCGGACCCTGAAATTGGCTGCAGCCGCGCTTTCTCTGACTTGTCGACGACAGGGAGCCCTTCCTTTCTGGCCTTGGCAAACGCTCGATCGCTCTCCAGGAACTCCGCCAGTATGAACGGGATGAGTTCCGCTACCGATTCGGACTCGCCATAGGTCTGACGATAAAGCGCCGCATAGTCCTTCAGTGCTTGGTTGAGATCTGCACTTATGCTTATGGTGATCTTCGAAGGTGTTCGATCCGGAAGTTTGCGGAGTTTCAGATTGGTCATGATTCTTCCGATCAATTCGGGTAGGGCCGTAGCACAAGATCCTTGTGCACGATGACGCGCAGTGGCCAACCAGGGCGGACGGTGATCGTGGGCTGAACATTGAGGTTCTTCTCGGTGATGCGCTGGCCAGCTTGACTGACGTTCTGCTGAGCGGATTCGCGGATTGCTTTGACCAGGTCGCTTTCGTCTTCGCCGAGGCTCAGCTCCGTGCCGACCCCCAGCAACGTGGCCAGCGCAACGCCTTTGATCAGCTGCCAGGTGTGGAAATCCACCTTGTCCTCCAGCCCGGCATAGCCGGCGGTGTCCGTCGCCGGCAGATTGTCGATTTCGATCGAAGAGCCGTCGGGCAGCAGTATCCGTTGCCAGACCAGCAGCGCGCGCCTTTGTCCAAAGGCAACGACGCTGTCATAGGTGCCAATCAGGCGAGAGCCTTGCGGAATGAGCAAGGTGCTGCCGGTGACTGTGTCGTGCACATTCTCGGTGACCTGTGCGACGACGAGGCCGGGCAAGTCGGAATTGATGCCAGTGATCAGGCTCGCTGCGATGACGCTGCCGGCCATCAGCTGATACGGCGAAGCCGGCGTCTGCAGTGCATGCAGATTGTAGATTCCACTTGTGTTCCGCTGGCTGACAAAATCGAGCTTGCGCTGTTGGTTGTTTTGGTCGCCCTCGGCCGGTGCTACGGAAGCTGAATCGCGTGCGGCATCGGATTGTGGAGCCGTTCCATCAAAGGGTGGACGCCCGCCCTGCCCGCTGCCGGCGGCATCCGCTTGCCGGGGTCGATTTTCGATCCGGAAGAAGACTTGCGATTCGCGCGCCTCGATCGCCTGCTGTGCAAGGCGCTGCTCCTCCGCCGAAACCTCCTGGCCCGGCGCGATGCCCAGCTGGCGTTGGTGCTCAAGGATGGGGCGGCCGAGGTCGCCGGGCAGCGGTGGTCCAAGCACCGGAGGCTTGGGCTTGATCCCGGAATAGTCCTTAGGCAGCCTTTCAATTGCCTCCGCGGTTGGCTTCCGCTCAGTGTTGTAAAGCTCTTCAGCCTGCTCTTTGATGCGCAGCGCCGGTCCCTGCAGCGCCATCATGGTGACGCCTAGAACGGTCCCGGAACCAACAGCAGCAATGGCGACAATAATGCCGCGCTTGAAGCGCACAGCGCGGCGAGGCGAGGCCCGCAGCTGCAGCTGTTCTGGATCGAGTTTCGGTGGAGCATCGGAGCGGGAAGTATCCGTCATGGGCCGTCCCTCACCTGCTGGAACGCGAAAAGAGCAATATCCGCCGCGGCGCTTGCCTGCCGTCCGTCCTCGTGATGCGCACCACCTGCTGCTGCTTGGCGCCGAGGCGCAGTTCGGCCGCGGCGAAGAGGCGATCGACGATGTAATAGTTGCCCCGGATGCGGTAGTTGACGAGCTGGTTGTCCCCGTCAGCACCGACGATGAAGAGCGGCGGCGCCTCGCCCTGATCGATGCGGCGCGGGAACTCGATGTAGACCTTGCTGCCATCATCGAAGGCGCGCGTCGGCCTCCAGGGCGGCATGTCGCCGGTAATCGAATAGCGGAAGCGAATATTTTCGAGAGCCACATTCGACGCCACTGGCATAGCAGCCTCGGCCTGCGCATCGCGCCGGCGTAGCGCGATAATCTGGTCCTCGCTGTAGGTCCAGGAGATTGCCGCCATGGCGGTCTTATCCGTGCTTTGAAGCTGCAAGTGATAGCTTCGCCGGTCCGTGGTGATCACCAGATTGGTGGCAAGTCCTGGCGCGAAGGGCTTCACCAGCACATGGGTGCGCTGGTCATCGCCGGAGCCACTGACGGTGTCGCCAATTACCCAGCGCACTGTATCGCCGGCCGACACGGATTGGAGTTTCTCGCCTGACTGCAGAGCGATATCGCTGACGCGCTCCGGTGCGGCATAGAGCTGGTAGAGCGCGCCTTCGGCAAAGGGGTAAACCTGCACCGCATTCACATAGCCATATTTGGTGGGTTGCTGCGTCGCCGCCTTGTTGGCATCGGCGACACGTTCTTCAGGCGAGCGCCTGTCTTCAGCAGCCTTGCCCGGCTCGGGCTGCAACTGGCCGGGCAGCGGTAGCGGTTTCGGCACTTCCACGACTTTGACGGGCTTCTCCGGCGCCTTCTCGATTGCCGCCGGCTTGAAGTCAGCATGGTCATAGGAAATCTGCGGCGGCGGCACCGGCTTCGAGGCACAGGCGGAGATGACCGCAGCCAACGCCGAGAGGATTAGCGCAGTGCGGAGCGACGAGAGTCTATTTATCATTGGCGGGCTCCTTTGGGGGAACGGAAGTCTGCGCGGCACTGTCGAGCTCGCGCGACCAGTCGATGGCATTGATGAAGACGCCGAGCGGGTTTTTGCGCAGCTGATCGGTATTGTTCGGCGGCCGGATCACAATGGTGAGGATCCCGGTCCAACGCGTTGTGCTGGCGAGGCTGCCGCGCTCAAAGACCTGCTCGGTCCATTTGACTTGAAAGGAGCTGTCGGACGCTCGAACCACGCTCGTCACCTGCACCGAGACGCTGCGCGTGCCGATCTTGCCGAACGGGTCGTTGGCCTTAGCGTACTCGTTGAGAAAGAGGGCTGCACGGTCGGTGGCAAAGTCGTAGGCCGAGAGCCAATTCTGCCGCACCAGCACCGCATCGGTGGAAACAGAGCGGACATTCTGGATGAAGCGGCCGAGATGCCAGGCGATCTGGGCATCGGTGGGCTCGTAGTCCCGGATTGCTGGGGCGACGGCGCGCGCCTCGCCGAAACGATCGACCTCGACGACATAGGGCACGACGCGGCCCTGCATCGAATGCCACAAGAGTCCACCAGAGAGCCCGGTGGCCAGAGCGAGGCAACCGAAGGCCATCAGGCGCCAGTTCCTTGCCTGCACGCGCGCTGTGCCGATGCGCTCGTCCCAAAGTTGGGCGGCCTTCTGGTATGGTGTGACGGGGTGGGGCGTCTTCCCGTAGCGTTGAACAGGTCGCTTGAAGAGCATCTAGTCTTCCTTGTCATTGAGAGAGGGGTTGGCGCCGCTTCCACCCCGATCGCCATCACGGACGGCCTGCGTGGCGGCGTGGCGATGGGCGCGCGCGGTCTGTTCGGAACGCAAGCGCCTCGCCCACGCCGGCGCGGCATTGGCACCTGACGCGGCAGGGTTTCCGGTCATTGATGCGGTCGGCGTGCCGCCCGCCGCGGTCCAGGCGGCATCGCGGCTGGCATCGGCGCTGCGCCGGAATGGTTCTGTTGCAGATCGCATTCCCCGCATCGCGGCGCCGGCAGCTGCGCCGGCAACGCCTTGCAGTCCAGCAGCTACGCCGGAGAGGCCGGACTCGGGCGATGTTGCACGCCCCATCTGCCAAGCTGTGGAAGCAGCCGATCCCATGGCCGTGCCGGCTCGAACGGCGGCGAGACCGCCGCCGGTTGCCATGCGCGCGCCGGCAAGCGCCGCACCTCCGGCAACGAGCGTTGATCCGGCGGCCGCCGCGGTGGTTCCGAGTGCGGCTCCCGCGCCAAGCTGCGGCGCGCCCGAGACAAGACCCGAGGCAATTCCCGGCCCGAAAATGCCGAGCCCAAGCAGCGCCAACGCGCCCAGTACCTGTGACATGGCCGCGGCCAGGTCCGGCTCCTTGCCTTGCAGGGCGGAAGCGAACTCGCCGAAGAGCGTGGAGCCGATGCCGACGATGACGGCAAGCACCATCACCTTAATGCCCGACGAGATCACATTGCCGAGCACGCGCTCGGCCAGAAACGCCGAGCGGTTCCAGAGCGCGAAGGGCACCAGAACAAAGCCGGCCAATGTGGTGAGTTTGAACTCCAGGATGGTGATGAAAAGCTGGATGGAAAGGATGAAGAAGGCGATGAGGACCAGGAACCAGGCGAGAAGCAGCACGAAGATGGTCAGCGCGTTGCCAAAAATCTCGGGGAAGCCGACTAGCTGGCTCGCTTGATTGAGCAGCGGCCAGGCGCCCTCGAAGCCGGCCGCGGCAATGCGGCCTGGCCGCAGGAGACTGTCGGCGGACAGATTGCCGGCCGATGCGTTGATGCCGAGCCCGGCAAAGGAATGGTAGATGATGTCGGCGAGGTTCTTAAAATTGTTCAGGATGAAGGCGAAGGCGCCGACATAGAGCACTTTTCGGACAAGCCGGCCAAGAACATTGGGCTCGCCGCCGAACGCCCAGACCAGGCCTGCCAGCGTGATGTCGATGCCGATCAGGATGGTGGTGAGAAAGGCGACGTCGCCCGAAAGCAGACCGAACCCGCTATCAATATAGCGGGTAAAAGTTTCCATGAAGCGATCAATGACGCCGAGGTCGTTCATGTCGCCGCCTTCCTCGTTGTCTTGAAGAACTGCTGATCAGTTGCCGGGATAGGCCGTTCCGGTGCCCAGGAAACGCTTCGTCGTCTCGCGGGCGGCTTCCTCGGACTGCGCCTTGCGGGCAGTATCTTCGGCTTCAGCCCGGAACTGGGTCGCGAGCAGCGTCTGGATCTGAATCTGCTGCTTGGTCGAAAGCGCGATCAGCTGATTGGTGGCCTGGCTTGCCTCAAGGGCACCTGCCGCGCCCTGACTGCGGTTGACGAGATCGGTAAGCAGGTCGCCGTCGGCCCGCACGTTCTCCACGATCTGCGACTGCGCGCTCATGGTTTGGCGGAACGCCTGCATGGCGTTTTGCCAGCGCTCGCGCGCGGCGCTCGCCACATCGCTGACCTTGATTGTGGCGTCGTAGCTTTCCGGATATTGCACACGCCACTGGTTCTGAAGCTTGTCGAGATCGAAGCTCAGGCCGCTGGCCTGGGTCATCAGGCCGTCGATCCGTTGGAGCGAACCTGTGAGCTGGCCGACGGAAGAAAAATCCAGGCGCTGAAGGTTGCGCGCCATGTTCTGCAGCATCGTCGCCTGGTTCTGAAGCGACTGGATCTGGTTGTTTATCTGCTCCAGGGAACGTGCCGCTGTCAGCACGTTCTGCGCATAATTCGACGGATCGAACACGATTAGGGCGTGGGCCGGCTGGACGTAGTCGGCCATCGGTTTTGCGATTAGGGAAACGGTGATCAGGCTGGTGAGAAGGCGGCGCCGCATCATGACGATTGCTCCTTGTCTGGTTGAGGGAATTGCTGGAGAAGCTCGGCAGCCCAATCGAGGCCGCGCGCACTCAGGAACCGGGAAGCAAAGCTGTCCTGCCCGTGCTCTGACAGGACGCTGTCGATCAAAGCTTGCGTGGCCGGATCAGAGGCGCCGCAGAGCGCAAGAGCGATCGGGCCGAGCCCGAGCTCGAAGAGGCGGTTGCCGCGGCGCGACTGCAGATAATACTGGCGCTTCGGTGTGGCACGGGCGACCAATTCGATCTGCCGCTCGTTCAGGCCGAAGTGCTCATAGGCTGCCCGCGCCTGCGGTTCCACGGCACGGTCATTGGGGAGAAAAATGCGCTGTGGGCAGCTCTCGATGATCGCCGGCGCGATGGAAGAGCCAGCGATGTCTGCAAGTGACTGCGTGGCGAAAATGACGGAGACGTTCTTCTTTCGCAGCACCTTCAGCCATTCGCGGATGCGGGCGGCAAAGAGCGGGTTGTCGAGATAGACCCACGCCTCGTCGAGCATGAGCAGTGTTGGCCGGCCGTCGAGCCGCTCCTCGAGGCGATGGAAGAGATAGGTGAGCACCGGCAGCACGGCGCCTTCCTGGTGCATCAGCTCTTCGGTCTCGAAACACTGCACATCCGACAAAGCCAGCCGATCTTCATCGGCATCGAGCAGCCGGCCGAAGGGACCGTCGAGCGTGTAGGGCATCAACGCGGCCTTGAGTCCATTGGACTGAAGCAGAACCGACAGGCCCGTCAGCGTGCGTTCCCGCACCGGCGCAGTGGCAAGGCTGATGAGTGCCGACCAGATCGCCTCCTTTACCTCCGGCGTAACGGTGACATTCTCATGGGCAACGAGGCCGGCGATCCATTCCGCCGCCCAGCTGCGAGTAGCCTGGTCGCCGATATTGCTCAGTGGCTGGAAGGCAAGCGCACCATCCGCGCCCAGAGCGTGGTGTTCTCCGCCCATGGCCAGTGTTGCCGCACGAGCCGAATTGCCCTTGTCGAAGACATAGACCTGCGCCCCGGCATAGCGTCGAAACTGCAGAGCGACTAGCGCGAGCAGAACCGACTTGCCGGCACCGGTCGGACCAACGACCAGCATGTGGCCGACATCGCCGACGTGGGTGGAAAGCCGAAACGGTGTCGACCCGTTGGTCTCTGCGAAGAGAAGCGGCGGGGATTCGGTCCCAGTCACGTTGGTGAGATGCTCGTTATCCACCGGACCGGCCCACGCCGACGACAGCGGCATGACATGGGCAAGATTCAGCGTGTGAACGAGCGGCTGGCGAACGTTAGCGTAGACATGACCGGGCAACGAGCCGAGCCACGCCTCGACCGCGTTGATGCTTTCACGGATCGTGGTGAAGCCGAGCCCATTGACTATGCGCTCAACCGCTCGGAGCTTTTCCGCGGCGGTCTGCCGGTCCTGGTCCCATACCGTCACCGTTGTGGTGAGATAGCCGAAGCCGACGTGATCGCCGCCCAATGCCTGAAGGGCGGCATCCGCATCGAGCGCCTTGTTGTCGGCGTCACTATCGACGAGAGGGACGGGTTCGTTGGTCACGACCTCGCGCAGGATGGCTGCGACCGATTTGCGCTTGGCAAACCACTGACGGCGCAACCGGGTCAGTGTCTTTGTGGCTTCCGTCTTGTCGAGCGGGATGAAGCGCGTCATCCAGCGGTAGGCGAAATCCTGATGGTTGAGCGCGTCGAGGATCCCTGGCCGGGTGACGTTCGGGAAACCAAGAACGGTGAGGGTGCACAGATGCTGCTCACCCAGCATCGGCTCCAGGCCGCCGGTAAGCGGCGCGTCAACCAGAACACCGTCGAGATACATTGGCGTTTCCGGCATGGCGACCGGATGGCGGTAGGTCGAGATTGTGCCGTGCAGATAGGTTAGCGTCTCGGCATCATCGAGGGCGCGCACTTCCGGCATGAAGCCGGACAGCAAATCCAAGACGCGGTCGGTCTCGTCGCGAAACCACGCCAGCTCCTGGCGCCAGTCTCTAGCCCCTCCCGAGTGATGCGAGTCGACCAGTGCGCTTTCCGCCCGCGCCTGGCCATCTGGCGCCGGCATGAAGACCAAGGTCAGATGATAGCGACTCTCGAAGTGCGCGACCTTGCCCTCGAAGGCCGCGCGCCGTTCCTCATCGACCAGCCATGAGGCAGCATCGGGAAAAGCCGAGCTCGGATAGCCCAGCGCTTCAACGCGCTCGGCCTCGAAAAACAACCCCCATCCGGAGCCCAACCTTCGTAGCGCATTGTTAGCTCGTGCGCAGATGCCGACCAACTCGGCTTCGGTCGCGCTTTCAAGGTCGGGGCCACGGAACCGGAAGGTTCGCTGGAAGCTACTGTCTTTATTGAGCACGATGCCGGGCGCGACCAAAGCGGCCCAGGGCAGATGATCGGCAAGCCGATCGGCTTTGCCGCGATACTCCGAAAGGTTCAGCATGCAAGCCACCCCTTCAGGCGAAGATGACGGACAAGCACGCTGGCGAAGTCCGGATCGCGGCGAGCGGCAAAGACCGCGAGGGTGTGGCCGGCGATCCAGAGCGCCAGTCCGGCGATCCACTGCTGCAGGCCAAGGCCTATTGCCGCGGCCACCGTGCCGTTGAGGATCGCCACCGCTCGCGGCGCGCCGCCCAGCAGGATCGGCTCAGTCAATGCCCTGTGAACGGGGACTTCGAAACCCTCGATATGCTGCTCTCCGGTGGCCATCAGACGAGTGCCCCGCCGCCGAAGGAGAAGAAGGAGAGAAAGAAGCTCGATGCCGCGAAGGCGATCGACAGGCCGAAGACAATCTGGATCAGCCGGCGAAAACCGCCTGCCGTGTCGCCGAAAGCAAGGGTCAGGCCGGTGGTGATGATGATGATCACCGCGACGATCTTGGCGACCGGCCCCTGGACCGACTCAAGGATCTGCTGCAGCGGCTGTTCCCAAGGCATGCCGGAGCCCGCTGCGTGGGCCGGGACGGTGAGAAGAAACGCGAGCGCGGTGGACGAAAGGAAGCGAAGCTTCTTGAGCATGAGGTGACCTTTCAAAACTGCTGGAGTTGCGGAAGCGTGAGCGGGGTGACGGCGTAATCACCGCTGCTGTCGAGACCGGTGACCTCAGCGATCGCGTCAATGCGGCGCGAGGATCCGCGCCCAGCGATGAAGACGATCAGATCTACCGCATCAGCGATGAGGCGGCGGGGAACGGTGACGACGGCTTCCTGGGCGAGCTGCTCGATACGGTAGAGAGCGGAGCGCGCCGAATTGGCGTGAACCGTTGCGATGCCGCCGGGATGCCCGGTGTTCCATGCCTTCAGCATGTCCAGGGCTTCCGCGCCCCTGACTTCGCCCACGATGATGCGGTCGGGTCTGAGCCGCAGGGTCGAGCGCACGAGATCGGCGAGCGTGACCGACCCCCGCCTCGTCCTCAAGGCAACGCAATCCTTCGCCGCACATTGCAGTTCGCGCGTGTCCTCGATCAGGATCACCCGCTCGTCGCAATCGGCGGCTTGTGCCAGCAGCGCATTGGCAAGTGTTGTCTTGCCCGACGACGTGCCGCCGGCGACCAGGATGTTGCGCCGCTCGCGGACCGCCTTCTTCAGCGCATCGGCCTGCAGCGGCAGCATGACCCGGTCGGCGACATAGTCGGCCAACGTGTAGAGTTTCGCCGCAGGCTTTCGGATGGCGAAGCATGGCCCCAGCACGACAGGCGGCAGCAGACCCTCGAAGCGCTCGCCCGATGGCAATTCGGCGCTGACAATCGGATTGTCCGCATGCGCCTCGGCGCGCACGTGGGAGGCGACCAGGCGGATGATGCGTTCGGCCTCAGAAGGATGCATGTGCACGCCGGTGTCGACCCGGCCTTCACCCAACCGGTCGAGCCGCAGCGCACCGTCGGGATTGACCATCACCTCAATGACGGTCGGATCGGCAAGGGCTTCGGTGATCGCCGGACCCATGGCGGTGCGCAGCATGGCGCGGCGGCGATGGTCGGCTTCCGGATGAGAACTCATCCTTCCCCTCCCCTGCGATCGTCGGTGCCAAGTGACCGTTTCCCGGAAGCGATTTGGCGGCCGACTTGTTCGACGAACTTCTCGAAGCGCTCCTGGGCAATCGCTTGCGTCGCCTTGTCCGGCACCGGCGTGTGAGCATGAAGCGTGATCGAAAAGCGGATGAAGAGCGCCAGGCTCTCCAGGATCATCTCGACATCGCGCCTGACATGTCCGAGGTCACGGGAAAGACGGTCGAGCCTCTTGCCGTAGCGGTGGTCGAGTTCATTCTCCCCACGCCGCTCGATAAAGGCCTCGACCGCGTGCGCCACAATGGCCGATTTGGTGGTCGATGGATTGCGGCTGAGGTTCTCCAGCTTCTCGCTCAACTCGGGTCCAAGCAAAAACTGGTGACGAATGCGGTGGGGCTTCATGCTGCTTGTTCCCTCTGACCGGCGCTGATGCACCGGCGACGGGAACGAGCATCGTCGAGATCCTCGAAATCGCTTACGGCCGTTATCTACGCTGAGATGCGCCCGCGTATGGCGCGCCGTTCAGAAGCCGGGCACGATGTCCTTGTCGTCGCCCATTCCCTCATTGAGGCCGTACGCACGTGCTGCGGTGGAAATCCGATCCATGACGCGCTTGTCGGCGAGCGTCTCGCAGTCATCGTCTGCGGGCGTGAACAGATCGCCATGATCGGGCTCCTGGGCGACGAGGGTCCGTTCTTCGGGCAGGCCCGGATGGCGCTGCTGCTGGACACCTCCGTCTTCGATTGCCGCGCCGGCACTGTCGTCGTCGCCAGCAAGACGCCGATCCACGCCGCGCACCTGTCCGCTCCAATCGTCCGGGCGCGACGTGGGCCGATCCGCGTAGGCACCGTCGCGCAGCACCGGCGAAGGCAGCACTCGCTCCGTGAAATTCGGATCCTGGTAATAACGCAACTTCTTGGCGCGAATCGGCGGCAATCCCGAAACCAGGATTAGTTCGTCAGCCTGCGGCAACTGCATCACCTCACCCGGCGTCAGCAGGGGGCGAGCAGTCTCTTGGCGGCTTACCATGACGTGGGACAACCAGGGCGCCAACCGATGGCCGGCATAGTTGCGCATCGATCTGAGTTCCGTCGCGGTACCGAGCGCGTCCGAGATGCGTTTGGCCGTGCGCTCGTCATTTGAGGAAAAGGCAATCCGCACATGGCAATTGTCGAGAATGGCGTTGTTCTCGCCATAGGCCTTGGAGATTTGGTTCAACGATTGCGCGATGAGATAGGCGCGGATGCCGTAACCCGCCATGAAGGCCAGCGCGGTCTCGAAGAAATCGAGCCGACCGAGCGCCGGAAATTCATCCAGCATCATCAGGAGCTGATGCTTGCGGCTCTTCTTTGGATCGCCCTCCAGGCGCTCGGTCAGCCGCCGGCCGATTTGATTGAGCACCAATCGCACCAGGGGCTTAGTGCGCGAGATATCCGACGGCGGCACGACCAGATACAGCGACATCGGTCGCTCGGCATCCACAAGGTCGGCAATGCGCCAGTCGCAGGCCGATGTTGCCGCGGCCACCGTTGGATCACGATAGAGCCCGAGAAACGACATGGCGGTCGAGAGAACGCCTGAGCGCTCGTTCTCTGACTTGTTCAGCACCTCACGAGCCGCCGAGGCCACGACCGGATGGACCTGGGGCTTGTCCACCGTGCCGAGGTGGTTTGTGGTCATCATCCGCTGCAGTGTCGCAGCGAATGAGCGTTGCGGGTCCGACAGGAAGGTGGCGACACGGGCGAGTGTCTTTTCCTCTTCGGCGTAGAGCACGTGCAAGATGGCGCCAACTAGGAGTGAATGACTGGTCTTCTCCCAATGGTTCCGCCGCTCCAGCGCGCCTTCCGGATCGACGAGAATGTCTGCGATGTTCTGAACGTCCCGGACCTCATCCGGACCTTTGCGCACTTCCAGCAGCGGGTTGTAGTGCGCCGATCTCGGATCGGTAGGATTGAACAAAAGGCAGTACGAGAACTTCGACCTCCAGCCAGAGGTCAGCTGCCAGTTCTCGCCTTTGATGTCGTGAATAACGGCCGAGCCGGTCCAGGAAAGAAGGGTTGGAACAACGAGTCCGACGCCCTTGCCCGAACGTGTCGGCGCAAAGGCCATGACGTGTTCCGGTCCGTCATGGCGCAGATAGCGATAATTCAGTCCGCCAAGGAAAACGCCGGCCGGCTGAAACAGCCCCGCCTTCTCGATCTCCAGCTTTATGGCCCATCGTGAGGACCCATAGGTGGTGACCAACCCCCGCTGCCGTGCGCGCCAGAGGGACCCAGCTATCGCGGCGGCACAGCCCAGGAACCCGCTGGCTCCGGCAAGTATGCCAGCCTTGTCGAAGACTTCAGGCGCATAGGCGTCAAATTGGAACCACCATTCGAACAGTTTCCACGGCTGGTAGATCGGCCAGCCGACTGTCACAAACCATGGCGCGCCGAGTGGCGGCTGATATGAGAGCATGTAGGCGCACCATTGGGTTGCAGTCCACACGCCAAGAATGACAATTGCGAATACGACAGCGATCTGCCCAATCAGCAACTTCGTGGGTGTCAATGGCTTGCTCCGCTCTTCTGGGCAGACGGACCAAACATCGCGCCGAGCGATGAGAATTCGAACGGCCTCTACGTGCGACCAGGTGCGATGACAAGGTTGATAGGCATTGTTCACCTGCGAAAGCGAAAATCCGCCGCAGCAACCTGTCGGCGGTGCCAGGTACGCGGTTAGGTCGCAGAAGATGTTGGGGCTTCAGGCGCGGGCACATTGAAGATGTGCTGACAGACAAACCTTTGGAGCCGACGCGTTTGTGCGAGTAGCGAGCTGAAGGGCTCGGCGAGAAGTCGTCGTTCTCAATCGGGCGACGGGGGATACATCGGCGAAGACGGCATAAGGGAGGATGGGCCAGACCGAGCCGACGGAAAGGTCGTAGCCAAGGCGGCCTTGGAGCGCATAGCGCCTGGCCGGGAGGCCGCCGCCAGCCAGGCTTACGCGGCGCGTCGTTGAGCGAGGTGAAGACCCGAACGGGCTCGACGAGGGTCCACGGCGGTCACAATGTGGTGGTGGTGATCGCAGTAGACGCGATCCGGCGAAGTTGGCCCAGCACAAAAACGATAACCGCCGGGTACAGAAGCGTCTTCGCTCACCGGGAAGCGGCACTGATAGAGGCCTAGCTGAATGAGGGGGACATCTCTCGAAGTTGGTCTGATAGTTTCAGGCATGATGGTTTCCTAGTTCGTAGCAGTTACCAGCTGACGGCCGCAGTGCGACCCGTCGGGACGAGCTTCTCTCGTTTTGGAGGGCTATGGGTCACCATATGGTGTTGGTAGCACCATCAATGAAGCCCTACGCCCTGCTTCTGAAGCCAATAGTTTGCGACTTAAGGCCACACGCGCGAACGCATTAGCAATCTACCATCGTGTCCCCGAGGCACTCGCCCGCCGCGGTTTGCCGGCGGCGGGGTGGCACTGGCTTGTGGGGCCCTAGGCCCACTCGCGGCGCTCGCACTGGATCTCGGTGCGGGTTTCCCTTGTCTCATCGCCCTGTCAGCGCCTTGCAAATGAGCGAAACCAAGCTGTCGCGCGCTCGCTCGTGGAGTGCGCCTTTCGGCCGCCATGCAAGGAAATCATCAACGCTCATCCAATCAGCCGGGTTTGTGTCGGCGTCTGGCTCGCTGAATTCCACATACAGATGCAGTTCGTCCGGCACGAAGACGACCCTCCACAATCCTTCGATGTCATTGGCAAGGTTGTAGGCGAGGACGGTCATGGCGGGGCACTCCTTTCGCCGTGGAGCGTGCCTATCTCACGGGAAAATTCCATCACCAGAAGTTAGTATTGACGCTCGCGCTTTCTCAGAAATCCAACGTCCGCGTGATGCCGAAAGGTGCAGCCAGCTTTTTGTGTATCTCGATTGGGAACACGGGACCGCCGCGAAAGTTCGGTGCACGCAGCGAATCCCCCTCCAGGTATTGCTGCAGATCGGTATCCCGATCGGCCCGCGCTCCCCGCAAGGCGCGGGCCTCGGCCTGTGGTGCTCATGCCATCTACTTCGATCCGCAAGATGGAATATGATCTGGATAGAAGGACCCTCTCGGTGTGGTTCGTCGCCAGCGGTACGAGTTTGAGGGGGTACCGCCGGAAACCTTTGCCGCGTTCCGGGCCGCGTTCGCCAAGGGCCGCTATTTCAACGACCACATCCGCAACAATTTCCGCTACCGTCTGGTTGCGAGCGATAGCGACCCGGGATGACCTGACCTGCCGGCGGCTCAATCGTCCTGTCGCGGCGGTTGGTGGACGCGTTGCCGCTGTTGCGCTTAGGGTTGGTTACGGTCCGCGCTCACTTGGCAAGCCCACCCCCCGCATCCCCCCGCCTGGTGCAAAGCGTTTGATCGGTCCCGCCGTTCTGGCAGTGCGGCGGGACTTTTTTGCGGTCCAGGGAGCATCGGCGCGCGGGGAAGGCGCGGTGCACGCAGCACCCTTTTCTCATCCAACGTACGTCGGTGGCGCGCTGAAGGGTCTCAACGTCGGTCTGCCGCCGGAGCTCAACTAGCTGGACTATTGCTCGACCGGAAGCGGCTCGTGCTGCGGCTCAGCGTGGTGGAAGACCTGTCCAAGATCGCGCGCGTCGAACGTTTGGCCGCAGACTGGGCAGTAGACCAAGTGCTTCGACTCGTCCTCTACCGGCCCGTCATGCGGCCTGCCCTCATAGCCTGTCGCGATGTTGTCGGTTCTAATCCGGGGCAACGACAAGTGCCTTTCGTCGTTTTGGCGGCCGATATTTCTCCATTAGCCGGACCTTGTCACGGTCGACCGTGACCAGCGGCCCGAGGTCGATCGTCACGGTGTCCTCGTCGATGCGCGTGACCTCGCCTTTCAGGTCGATTTGCTGGCCTCGGTTCACCTTGGTGTGGTCGATGATGGAATGTGGAAAGTCGTAACCTGGGATCGAGACGCTAACGCGGTCCTCTGTTATCCGCTTTCGAACCCTGGCCGTAATGGCCACCTGGTCACCAATGTCTATTCCCCGAGCCATGCCATGGATTCTGGTGTGGGCAGCGTCTTCTTCAAGAGGCTTCTAATATACGCCAGCCATCCTAAGGCTGACCTACTACCAGAGTTACAAAAGTTGAACTTCATCGGAGAACACTCCTTCTGTCTGCCTGTTCGATTTGCCAGGCGCATCCCGCGCATTCAGAAAGGAGAAAGAAGATGAAACGCATCCTTTTGGCTTCGGCCGTGCTGGCGGTGTCGGCCGGGCTTTCCGTTGCCCAGACGACCAGTGGAACTTCGAGCGGCACCTCGACGAGCGGCACCTCGACCACGACAACCATGCCCAGCACGACGGATCAGGGCACCGGCACGACGAGCAGCGGCACCAACATGTCCGGCGATCAAGGCACCGACACGACCACCACCAGCGGCACCACAAATTCGAACTCGGCCAGAGACTGCGCGCCCGGCCAGCAGACTGGCAGCGCTCAGCAGGCTGCGCCAGGTCAGCAGGACACGACAGCCAAGACCGCCGCGCCGGGCCAGGTGAAAAAGACCGACCAAGGTTGCTGATTGGCACATCGGCAAAGGTTGGAATCACCAGCGTGTGGCTGGCCAGTCTCCCCCGACCACCGCATGAACTCAACTCGGCTGGCGAGCAAGTTGCCGCCAGCCGAGCATAAGTTGAGGAACCTTTGTGCTTGCTTGTGCTTTCAGGCCTGGCTTCTGTTTGCTTTCGGTCGGATAGCGTCGCTGGCGTCTTCGGACTACCGGTGAAGCAAGTCCGATGTGCGCCTATCGCGACCCCGCTTCACCTGCCGTCCAGCCGTTCGCGCATTCGCGATCGTCGCTCTCGGCAACAGGCGGCGCGCGCGGCCAGGACGTGTCGCATGTGCGCGCTGTCGAAGGAGGCGCCCAGCAACATTGCGCGTGAAGGCACGCGGGCATCCGATCGATCGTTAACCTTTCTCTGCGATGAGCGCCTTGTCGCCGGCGATGGGCCTCCGGCTCTTACGCATTATGGAGATCACATGTTGGTCCCGGCACCCGATGCCGGGAGCAGGTCTGCTTCGGAGCGTCGTGACAGAACTGGTCGACATGGTTGCGGTGGAGTAGGCGCCGTCGCCCTGGATGAACAACAACTGTCGCATGCGGTGCATACGTTGTCGAAGCTTTCGGTCGGCCGCGGCCGCATCGACGACGACCACAACGGCATCAAGTCGTTGCTGAAAGCCCGCAAGGTATCGTCAAGACATAGCGTGCCGGCGAAGATCCGCCCTCGCGACAGGGATTCGTTCCAGGCCGATCGGTCGGCAACGCGACCAGCCAGATGAGCGAGAGCTTACCCTCGGTGCTGGTCTCGACCCGGCTCGTATAGAGGCCTGAAGGGACATCTCCAAACGCTCATCGACGGTCGTCGATCACTGCCGACTACGAATCGAGGTCGTATGGCTCGTGGCCTAGCTCGTTGTGATGAAGCGCCTCTGCCATACACCTGATGTCGAACGCCTGGCCGCACGCCGGGCAGAGGACGAAATACTCCTCCTCCCGAAGTCGCGATGCATCGTAGTCTTGGGGATGGCGATGTTATTGCATGTTGGGTCCTCCGGCAACGCCGCCCGCCGTGCTGGAACGCCTGCCGGCAGCATTTGTTTCAAAGTTACTGCGCTTAAAAGGTCCCGGAACGGGTGAAGCACAATGTCGGTAAGCGCAAGGGGACGGCGCCCGAAACTCATCACGTGAACTGAACGACTGCTTTTGCCAACTCGATGCTCGAAACCTGCCGATCTGCTTAGGCCGGTTCCGGACATTCGTGACGGGCCTCATAAGTCATAAGAAGCGCCCACCACCTACGGGACTCAAGCCGAAATTCCCGGAGCCTTTCGCCAGGCACGGACTCTTTGCCAACCGCACATTTGAAGCCTATGCTTCCCACATCGGCCGCCAGCGCGTCGGACGCAGCCGACAGTAAGAGGTACGTGCTCTTGCCCGCATGGGAGAGAGAGCCATGCCCCAATCCCTTCTTCGCAACCATGTATTGAAAACCCTCTCCTCGGAGGATTTCGCGCTTTTGAGGCCGTCACTGCATCACGTCGAACTCAACATCAAAGACCAGCTGGAAGTCTCTTATCAGCCGATCGAGCGTGTGTATTTTCCAGAGATGGGCATCGCGTCGGTGGTCGCTACGATGACCGGAGGGCGGCAAAGCGAGGTCGGCATCGTCGGCCAGGACGGCATGACAGGAGTTGCCGTTATTCTCGGCCAGGACAAGTCGCCCAATGAAACCTATATCCAAGTCGCAGGTAATGGCTGGATCCTCCCGGTTGAAGCTCTTCGCTCTGCGATTGCAGAGAGCCAATCCCTTCGCGAGTCACTGCTTCGCTATGCCCACGCGTTCCTCATCCAGTCGTCCCGGACGGCACTGGTCAACGGCCACTCCAAAATCGAGGAGCGCTTGGCCCGCTGGTTGCTGATGGTCCAAGACCGCGTCGAAGGAAATAAGATCTACCTGACGCATGAATTCCTGGCGACAATGCTTGGTGCCCAGCGCCCCGGCGTTACCACGGCCCTCCAAATGCTTGAATATCGGGGGCTGGTTCACGCCAAGCGCGGCGAGATCACGCTTATCGACCGCGTTGGAATGATACGACTCACGCATGGTGCTTACGGGGAGGAGGAGCAAAGTCACTTCGGCCTAGCCTCGGCCTAACTGTCCTAAATCAGACAAACCCTTGCAAGCTACCGAATTCGTGCCGTAAGTCGTGTGGGTCAGGGTTCAGGGAGGAATTCTCGATGACCACCACTTTTGACACAGTCACGGTTGAAAGAGCCGCCGAAGCCTATGTTCTCTCCAGAGGCAAGGCCCACTTCCTTTCGATAGCACAGGCAATCCGCGCCATCCGAACACTCATGCCCGCATGCAGGGCCACCGACCGCGAGCTGGAGGAGCTCTTGGCGGCAGCATCCATTATTCACGGTGTGCCAGTCGCGTTCGACTTAAAAACAGCCGTGGCCGCAGAACCACGGCTCCATTCATAGGGCCGGTGATGCCTGCGCTCGCGCAGACGCCTACCTTATCGGACGTTCGCCAAGCGATTGTCCGCCACCTGATCGACAACATCGGCAGCCCGAGCATTTCGATATCCGAGGTTAGCCACACCGTGAGGAGAATCCTTCCCTTTTGCGAACTCACGGACTGGCAACTTGGCGATCTCATTGCGCGAAGCGCGATCGATGCGGGATTCGCGATTGAATCCGACGGGGTGGGTCCCGAAAACGCATGTCGAGGCTCAATAGCGGAACAGCCGCTTTAGCCATGTGGCTCCCAATCACGGACGATCAGGTTGTGGCCCACGTACAGCCGCCAGGCGGCAACGCGCCTGATATCGCACTTTGAGATCGACTCTGCCGCTTCCTGTTAGCCGGAGTTGCAAGCGGTCCCGCCAACAATCGTGGTTGCGCCTTTAGGGCATCGTGGTTCAGACCGCTGGCGGATTAGAACTCATGTCGGCTTTGCGATCGGCTCATCGCTGCCGACAATCGGTGACCTATATCCAGGGGCATGTCCACGCGCCGAAAAACCAATGGAACAGCGAAGCTGATTGGAGAGTGGCCTTTAAACCCGGCTGCAACGCTTGGATCGTCCGTCAGAGCGAGGGGTATTTTTCTCGAAATACGCGCCCGCCTTCCAACGGAGTTCAGGAACTTGCTCAATATCGAGTCCCGCGTGCTTACCCTGCGCCTGTCTGAGGGCGCCGAGAATGATGGGCAGGTGGTATTCGGGATCATATCCAAAGCACTGCAGAATATCGAAGACCTGCCCGTAATCCCCCGTGAAATCGAGGACATTCTGACGATCTCGACGGCCGAACGGCACCGCTGGCTGAAAGATGGTCGCTTGCAGAGCGCCGGGACGAAAACGGTGAAACTTCGCGGGCGGGCAAGGAACATCACCTTTCACGTGTTCGACCCTCAGCACGTGGAAGATGTGCTTGACCGCGACCTGGTCACGGTCTGGCGCGAACAGGACGCAGCGACAGCTGCAGAGAACAGGCGGCGAGCCGCGGGGAAGGCCGCTATGAAACGTGCTCAAAGAAGCGGTCGCGGAACTGCAGCTTCAGCTGGCCATGGCCCCGATGAGAACGCGCACTCCAGTTTGCGCGGCTGGGAAGATTTTGAGAATGACGGACTCCTGCGCTGATAGGCCGGGCGCACAGGCAGGTTAAAACGTTTGCCTGCGCCGTGCGAGATGCGCAAGGAGGGCCGTCAGACGCATTGCGTTCAGGACCCGCTTCGCAGGGACACCTCCCTTGCGCGCCATCTCGACACCCCAATGCATGTGATCGAGCTCGCGGATCGAATGAGCGTCCGGATTGATGCTGAATATGCAGCCCTGATCGAGTGCCTTTGATGCCAGCGCCAGTCCAGGTCGAGTCGCCACGGATGTGCGTTGATTTCGACAGCGACGCCGTGTTTCGCACACGCTTTGAGGACTTTGTCGACGTCGAGATCATAACCGGGCCGGCGCAACAGCTGGCGACCGGTCATGTGCCCGATGATTGTCGTCCGAGGATTTCCGATCGCCTCAATGATACGCCCCGTCTGTTCCTTCTTGGGCAACTTGAAGCGGCTGTGCACGCTCGCGACGACGAAATCGAACTGCTCCAAGATATGATTCGGGTAATCGAGCGAGCCATCAGCCAGGATGTCCGCCTCGATGCCCTTCAGTATGCGAAATTTTCCATTGTATGCCTTGTTCAGCCGGTCGGCTTCGCGGTGCTGTTCAGCAATCTCCTGCAACGAAAGGCCGCCTGCGTAGTGAGCGGACTGCGAATGATCGGCGACACCATAGTATTCGAAACCGCGCCTGCGCGTGGCTTCAGCCATTGCCTCAAGCGTTTCGGTGCCATCGGATGCGGTCGTGTGAGAATGCAGGATGCCATGCAGATCTTCATCCCGAATGAGGGCGGGTAGCTTCTGCTTTGCCGCTCGCTCAATCTCGTCCCTGCCTTCGCGCAATTCAGGCTCGATAAACTGCAGGTCTAGAGCTTGGTAGATTTCTTCTTCTGTCGCTGACGCGATCAGCTTTCTCCCGCGATGAAGCCCGTCGGCGTTTACGGTGAATCCCTTGTCGGCCGCGAATGTCTTCAGTTGCTCGAGGTGGTCTGCCGAACCGGTTGCTTCGAGCAGGCTCGCGCCAAAGTGCTTCCTGTCCGTGACAACAAGCCTGAGGGTCGTATCCTCGGTTACAGTCGACTTTCTGGCCTGCGCTACCAGGGCGAAGTCGGAAACGAGCTCGCAACCGCGTCGGAAGTCACCTGCAATTTCGACGCGCGAAAACTCTGGATGCTCTTGCTTCACCGACATGACCGCATGTTCGAGAAGAGCGGCGGGCTTGTGCAGGTGAAGTTGCGTTTCGCCGCTTCGCACGATGGCCAGCTTCTGCAGGAGCTTTGTCTGGAGCGCGGCGCCGAGGCCTTTGACTGGGCGGATGCTCTCTTGCTGCGGCCTCGAGCTCCGCCAGCGAGTTCACGCCGAGCGCCTGATGAAGCTTCAGTATCTTATCGGGACGAAGCCCGGGTATGGCAAACAGCTCCATCACGCCCGCTGGAACATCCTCGCGCAGCTTCTCAAGGCTCGGGTGCGTGCCGGTTTGGTAAAGCTTTGGTCACGATGTCTGCGATCGCGTCACCGATCTCCGGGATTTAGAAGCCTGACATTCCGGTTCCGGTCCCCTTACCTCGACGTGCCCCATAGACGCCAAGTACCTCGCCCAGAGCAAGCTCCGATGCCAGTTTCAAGAAGTGCAAAATGGCCCAAAATGCGCCGACCAGAGTGAATGCTCTCGTATCCGGGTCTATTTCGAGCAGCGCGGACTTGGTCAGCATTCGGACAGCCTAGCGGGTCCGTCCCAACATAGCCATGGGCACCGGCCTGCTACTCACGGAACACCCCCTCCTCCTTGGCAGCAGCCTCGAAAGCCTGACGGACCTCCTGTCGGCGCACAGTTGCACAGCCTTCCTCCACTTAGGTCCCATCTTGGCCCACTTCATGAGTTCCTCGGCGGCACCCTCGACGTTGTTGTACCCGTAGGTCACCCCAGGTCGGTCGGTCTTGACGTACACCGGAGGGGAGAACCAATGGGTTGCCACGACAACTCCTACTCAGGGGAGAGATGCATGTTGGCCTCCTTGGCAGCCGCCTCAAAGGCTTCACGGACCTCTTGGAGGGAGGTTTTGCCCTCGAACGCATCCACGCAGGATTGGACCGCCTTGGTCCACTTCGGGCCCTTTGTGTCCCACGCCATGAGTTCCTCGGCGGCTCCCTCGACGTGGCTGACCCCATTGCGAATGCCCGGACGTTTCGTCTTCACGTAGACCGGTGGAGAGAACCAGACAGGACCCATAAGGGGGAACTTAGAGCGGCAAGAGCCCGCCGACCAACCCCGCTTTAGCCGCAGCTAAGGGAACGATGTAGGCCCACGCGGGTTTAGGGGTGGCAGCGGGATTCTTCGTGGATGTGCAGCCGCTGTGGGGGGTCCGTCGCCTCTCCCTCACCGGCGGCGGGCTCCTTTCGCGAAGGCGGTGTTGGTAATAGACACCTAGAAGCTTATACCGCCAATTTTAGCTAGTTCTCATTGGGGGAGTAATGTCCCCTCCTCTTTTGCAGCAGCCAGGAATGCCTTGCGAGCCTCTTCAGGTTCCATCTCGTCGAAAATCACGGCCATGCAAACACGCACCGCGAGGTCCCAACAAGGGCCACGCTTGGTCCACTTCATCAGCTCCTCGCCGGCTGTCTCGGCGTTGTTGACATTGTGGATGATCCCGGGACGCTCGGTCTTGACCGGGACCGGAGGGTTGAACCAGTGGAGAGCCATACGTCACTCTTTGTCGGCCCGATC